>JBBIQB010000191.1:0-3714 GCA_037442545.1 Bellilinea sp. | reverse complement strand
GCTGGGTGAATATTTTGTTCACATTACCGGTCATGGGGTGGGGTTGCGCTACCACGAGTTCACCCCGTTGTTGATGCCGGGAATGCACGCCACCCTGGAAGCGGGGATGGTCAGCAGCGTGGAGCCCGGCGTGTATATTCCAGATTTTGGGGGGTTGCGCATCGAAGATAATGTTGCCGTCGGCGTCGATGGTCCGATTTCCCTCTCGACACCCCGAAAGCCATGGTGATGAATTAATTTGCGGAAGGGAGAAAACCATGAAACTAAAGGATAAAGTTGCCATTGTTACCGGTGCTGCAAAAGGCATCGGATGGGGCATTGCAAAAGTAATGAAAGCAGAAGGCGCCAGGGTGGCAGTGGTGGATTGGGATGAGGTCGCCGGAGAAGCGACTGCCAACGAGCTGCGCGAGGCGGGCGGCGATGCGATTTTTATCAAGTGCGACGTTTCGGATGAGGAAAACGTCAAACGGATGATCCAGAAAACCGTCGAGACATTTGGGCGCATCGACATCCTGGTCAACAATGCCGGCATCGGGGTGTATAAATCTGTTTTGGATACCTCGAGCGAGGACTGGGACCGCTGCCTCAAGGTCAACCTGAAAGGACAGTTTCTGTGCTCCAAATACGCTATCCCGCACATGCAGGCGGTTGGTAAAGGCGCGATCGTCAACATCTCCTCGGTGCACGCGCACGCCACCGTCAATGGCGTGGCGCCTTACGCCGCTTCTAAAGGCGGCGTGACGGCATTAACCCGCAATATGGCCATCGATTACGGTCCAATGATTCGGGTTAACGTCATCTCGCCGGGCTGGGTCCTGACCCCATTGATCCAGGGTATTTTTGATAGTTACGCCGATCCTGCCGAGCAGCAGCGCCAGGTAGAGCGGCGCCAGGTCATGAAGCGCATTGGCACCCCCGAAGACATTGGACACGCAGCCGCATTTTTAGCCAGCGATGAGGCAAGTTTTATCACCGGGACGCAATTGTTTGTGGACGGTGGATTAACTGCCCAGTTGGAAACCTGGTAAGGAAGGTCAGGATAGCGCTAATGGCGGAAGATATAGCATACCTGGATATCACCAAAGATGATCTGAGTGGTTTCAGCGGCACAGGGGCGGCGTTCGTCACTTTTGGAGAGACGATGGTGCGGGATACCCCCGCCGACGAACAGCGATTGGAAATGACTCGCCAGGTTCACATCTCGCTGGCTGGGAGTGAACTCACCCTGAGTATGGCGCTGGCGCGCTTCGGTATTCCATCCGCCTACATTACTCGGGTTCCGGATAACCCCTACGGATGGATGGTGCGCGATAGCGCTCGCAGTCAGGGCATCGACACGAGTTATTTTGTTTGGGCACCCAAAGCGGAACCGATGGGGCGCTTTCTTTATGAACTTGGGCGCACACCCCGGAATAGCGTTGCCTGGTATCAGCGCATGTATTCGTCTGCCAGCCGGCTTGGTGCGGGGATGGTGGATTGGAAGAAGGCGTTAAAGGATTGTCGTCTTTTTCACACTTCCGGGATCACTTTTGGGCTTTCCTACCACAGCAAGTACGAAAACAATCCCCTGCTGGAAGCCTTCCAGGAGGCGATGGCAGAAAAACCGTTCGATTGCCTGGTCGGGTTGGATTTCAACTACCGCTCCACCTTGTGGAAGCCGGAGCAA
Source organism: Bellilinea sp. (assembly GCA_037442545.1). Classification (GTDB taxonomy): domain Bacteria; phylum Chloroflexota; class Anaerolineae; order Anaerolineales; family Anaerolineaceae; genus Bellilinea. The sequence goes on along the minus strand of JBBIQB010000191.1, from coordinate 2,048 downwards.
TGCACCCGGGTGATGACGCCGCTGGTGAGGGAGCATGTCGATATTTTGATCACCACCATAGAAGATATGGCTGCGTTGTACGGCTTTAGCTGCGGCAAATATAGCGCCGATCAAATCGACAAAGGCGATATGGGTGATCTTAGCGATGCTGACCTGAAATCCTTTACCGCGCGGGTAGGCGAACACTTCCAGGCAAAGGTGGTTGGTATCACCATTCGCTATCCCGACAGTTTCGAACAGCACCGTTGGGAAGCAGCCGCCATGGATGCCCAAGGGAATTTCTTCCGCTCGCCGGCGGTTAAATCCATCGTGCTGAATGACCGCCTGGGTGGCGGGGATAGCTGGAATGGCGGTTTTTATTATGGATTGCTGACCGCTGGTATCAATGCGGAAGGAATCAGCAAAGGAATTCTGGTCGGGGATGCCACTACCCGTATAAAGCAAACCCTCATGTTCGACCTGCCCATTGTCAACCGGGCAGAAGTTCAATCCTTGCTTGTGTCGGATATTAAGGGAGGCGGAAAAAGGGTGGCGCGATAGCGATAACAATACGTCTAAGGAGGTGATGCGCAGGAATTGATCAAAAAAATACATGCATTGGGTCATAGCCCTACCAAGAATGTATGTAACCGATTCAACAAACTATTTGGAGGAAAAAATGAAAAGAGAGTTTGTCCTGGCGGTAATCTTGCTGCTGATCTTAAGCCTCGGGTTAGCCTCTTGCGCACCTGCACCTGCTCCAGTTGCGCCCGCCGAGGATGAGCCAGCGGCAGCCGAACCAGAAGCTCCTGCTGTAATGGATGAAGAATACATTTATGTTTCTGCCATGGGCAACCTGGAATTCTTCAATGCCCATAAATACGGCTGGCAGTGGGCTGGTGAGCGCCTGGGCGTACGCACCAGCTATGTCGGTCCGGCGGAATATGATATTCCAGCCATGATCGCAGCCTTCGATCAAGCGATTGCCCGGCAGCCAGCCGGAATCGTCGTCTTTGCGGTAGAGCCGGCACTGGAACCCTCGATCAATAAAGCCGTCGAGGCTGGCATTCCCGTGGTGACCATCCTGGGTGATTTGCCCACTTCGAAACGGCTGGCTTTCGTGGGATCCAACCAATTCGATCTTGGTTATGTTGGCGGAAAACACCTTGCCGACGCTCTCGGTGGGGAAGGCAAAGTTGCCATCCTGAGCATCCCTGGCGTGAAGATGTTTGACGACCGCGAGGAAGGCTTCCGCGCCGCATTTGCCGAATATCCGGGTATCGAAGTCGTCCAGGTCGGGGATACCAAAGCTGATACCGTCACCGCCATCAGCGTTGCCAAAGACATCCTCACCCGTAACCCGGACCTCCGGGCTTTCGTTGGAACCGACTCTACCGGAGGTATTGGAGCCGCTACTGCTGTACAGGAAGCTGGTAAAGTTGGGGAAGTCCTGACCGTTGCGATGGATCGCAATTCGGACGTGCTGCAACAAATCGCAGATGGTACGCTAACCGGCACCGTAGCGCAGGACGACGCTGCGATGGCTTTCTGGGCACTGTTGGTGTTGTATCATTACAACCACAACCAGGCGCCATTGACCGTTGACAATGCTGCTGCCAATGTCCGTACCGGACCGGTTGTCGTAAACACCTACGTGAACTACATCGATCAAACCAACCTGAACTACTTCCTCGAAGCCAACGAGATTTACACCCAACAATAAATGTTTTGAAATGGGATGCAGCGCAAGCAGGCTGCATCCCATTATCTTCTCCATTGGGATAGCGGTTGCGGCAAGTTTATGAAAAAAGTTTTAGAGGCAAAAAATATCTCCAAGGGTTTCCCCGGTGTCCAGGCAGTCGATAACGTCAGCCTGGAGCTTTTTGGCGGGGAAATTCTGGCATTAATTGGGGAAAACGGCGCCGGAAAAAGCACCCTGACGCAGATCCTCGGCGGGGTACAAAAACCGGATAGCGGCGAGATCTTCCTGGAGGGGATGCCGGCTGCCTTTCAATCCTCGGAACAAGCCATCCGCGCCGGAATCAGCATGGTTTTTCAGGAATTATCGC
>JBBIQB010000190.1:0-3823 GCA_037442545.1 Bellilinea sp. | reverse complement strand
ATTCCATCCAGGCTTCAAATTCCGGCGCCGGACGCAGTCCCATCAATTCGCGCAGGGTTACGTCGTCGTGAAAGCTGGTATCCTGGTAGCTGAGCATCACATCGTCACCCAGCGGAACGCCCATGAAGTAATTGGCGCCTGCCATGGTCAACAACATGGTGGCAATTTCCTGGTCGCTTTGATCGGCATTGGTGTGGTTGGTATAGCACGGCGCCATGCCCATCGGCAGCCCGTGCAGTTTACCCATGAAGTGATCTTCCAGCGATGCGCGGATGATTTGCTTGCCGTCGTAGATCGTTTCCGGTCCGATAAAACCGGAGACATTGTTGACCATAAAGGGATAGTAGTGGCGGCCGAAACCGTAGGTGCGCGCTTCCATGGTCAATTCATCCACGCCGTGTTCGCAGCCGACCGCCATTTCGGAGCCTTGACCGGTCTCGAAATAGAGCAGGTTGGGTCCCGGCGCGGTGCCCATCTTGCGGATCAGGTCCTGGGCTTCGTCGATCATTGCCGCGTCGATTCCGAAGGATTTGTTGGCTGCCTCGGAACCGGCGATACTCTGGAACAAAACCGAAACCGGTGCGCCTTCACGGACGGCTTGCATCTGGGTGGTGATGTGCGAAAGGATGCAGTTCTGGGTGGGGATTTCCCACTTTTGAATAAAATCGTAACTGTTCTGCATCAAAATCTTGGTGCCCACCACCGAATCTTCCGCCGGATTGATGCCGATGATGGCGTCGCCCGAACCGTAGCACAAGCCTTCCATGATCGTGGCGAGAATACCGTTCCAACTGTCGTTGGGGTGGTTGGGCTGCAGGCGGGCAGACAAGGTGCCCTTCATGCCAATTTCGGTCTGGGCGCGCGAGGTGATGCGGATCTTGCTGGCGGCATACACCAGGTCCATTGCGTCCATCAACTTGGCGACCCCGGCAATCATCTCGGAGGTCAGCCCGCGGCTGATGCGGCGGATGTCGTCGCAGGTGGTCTTATGATCCAGCAGCCATTCGCGCAGGTAGCCCACCGTCCAGCCTTTGATCTCCTGGTAGATGGTGGTGTTGATGTCGTCATAGATCACGCGGGTGACTTCATCTTCTTCGTAGGGGACGACCGGGTTATTGTAAATATGTTCGAGCGTCAGTTCCGCCAAAACGTAACGCGCCGCATTGCGCTCGGTGACCGTGCCGGCAGCAATGCCCAGGCACTCGTCGCCGGATTTTTTCTCGTTGGCTTTGGCGAGCACTTCCTTAATCGAGCCAAACTCGTAAGTGTGCCCGAACAGCTTGGTTCGTAACAGCATAGAAATCCTCCTTCCACAATAATCATTGTCGTACAGTGGATGTTTTTCGACCCAACAGGCGCATAGTGCCGCTAAATTTTGTAAAGATCAGGGTTGGAAACGCCAATGGCGCACAACAGCCTGTAGCATGGAATGGCTGCGCGGGTCGAGCCTGCCGCCCCGCCAAAACTCCGTCGATTCCACTAATCTTTGACAACGATCTGCCTGCTGTTCACCGCGAGCGGCGAGGAAGTGAGGCACCGTTCCTCATGGAGCACCGTCCAGGACACGCCCTCTCCGTGCTCCATGAGGACATTAACAAAGAAAAAGGTGCTTTTGGGGTCGATGCGCGGGAGGCTTTCTTAGCCTTCCTTGGGCAGGATCATCTCGACATCGCCGTGCGGACGCGGGATGACATGCACACTGACCAGCTCGCCAATGCGCTGCGCCGCGGCTGCGCCGGCGTCTGTCGCGGCTTTCACCGCGCCCACGTCGCCGCGCACCATCACCGTCACGTACCCGCCGCCAATGTATTCCTTGCCGATCAGTTTCACGTTGGCGGCTTTCACCATCGCGTCCGCCGCTTCGATCGCGCCGACCAAACCCTTGGTCTCGATCATTCCCAATGCAATCATCTGAATAGTCATAGAAGTCTCCTTTTTGGTTGGTTCTGTTTTGCTGGTTGTGGGGGCTTGCTGCACGCTAACCGCAGGTGCAGGTTCGATAGCAGGCGGCGCAGCCGGTTTTTCCTCTACCGGAGGCAGGGATTCGCTGACTGCCAGCGCCTGGTGACTGGGCAAACGGCAATAGCGCGACCCCGGGATGGCTGGATTTTGGCAGCGCGCGCCGCTTTTGGTAATTGCCTGACACTGGTTATCACTCATGGATGCTTATGCTCCCTTCCGCTACGCGCTGCGGCGCCCTTCGATCTGTTCCAGCACCCGGCGGACGATTTGTTCCACCTGGCTGGCTTCGGCACTGCCGGCATCGCCCGGCGCAGGCTGCGCGCCTTCCACATCCGGCGCCAGGGTGAGCGCTGCCGCGGGCGGCGGGGCGATCTCGTACGCCACCCGCTTGACGTTCATCAGGTGGGTGGTGGTGATGTTGTCGCTGATCACCGCCCCTCCAAGCCCGCCCGGCGCAAGGGTCATCGCCGGGACAACCCCCGTGCTGGCGCCGATGGCGCCCATGGTGCCCCACGAATTGACCACAATGCGGAAGGCAGGTTTTTCGATGCCAAACGCCAGGATCACTTCCTCGTCGCGCGCGTGAATCACCAGCGAGTGACCGTCACCGCCGTACTTGAGCAGTTGGATCGAGCGCTCGCAGCCGGCGTGCCAGCCGTCTTCGACCATGAAGCCGATCACGGTGGTCAGTTTTTCGCCGCTCAGCGGGTACTCGCGCCCCACGCCGGGCAGGTCAACCACCAGAATACGCGCACACTTGGGCACGCGGATGCCGGCAAGCTGCGCCAGCTGCTGGGGTGTCTTGCCCACCGCTTTGGCGTTCATCACCCCGGGCGTCGGGTAGAGCAGCCGCGAGATGGCGGGGACATCCTCCGCCGGCAGCCAGTAGGCGCCGTTGTTCTTCATCTCCTGGCGCAGTTGTTCGGCAATCGGGCGATCGGCGACCACGCACTGCTCGGTGGAGCAGATGACCGAGCAGTCGAACGCCTTGCTGTTGACGATGTCGCGGGCGGCTTTGACCACGTCCGCGCTGCGGTCAACATACACCGGCACGTTGCCGGGTCCCACGCCAATTGCCGGTTTTCCCACGCTGTGTGCCGCCTTGACCATGCCGGTTCCGCCGGTCGCCAGGATCAGCGAGGTGGCGTAGTGGCGCATCAGCTCCTGGGTGCCTTCCAGGGTGATATTCTGCATACACGACACCAGCCCCTTGGGCATGCCAGCCGCCTCGCCCGCCTCAACCATCACGCGAACCGCCTCGTAGGTACTGGCGCGGGCAGACGGGTGCGGGGCAACCACAACGCCATTGCGGGCTTTGACACTGATCAGGATTTTGTAGATGGCGGTCGAGGTCGGGTTGGTGGACGGGGTCAGCGCAGCAATCACACCGATCGGCCAGGCAACCTCGATCACCCGGCGGCGCTCGTCGCGGTGGATAACGCCGGTAGTCTTGATGTCCTTGATCGATTCCCAAACCGTTTTGCTGGCAAACTCGTTTTTGACCTGTTTATGGCGGGCGACACCGTAGCCGGTTTCCTCGTGGGCTAACTGCCCCAGGCGGGCGGCTTCCTTGAAGGCGGCTTCCGCCATCGCCGAGCAGATGCGGTCAACGTCCGCCTGCCCGGCAAAGGCAAAAGCACGCTGCGCCTCGCGGGCGCGAATCGCCAGCTGGCGGGCTTCCTGAACGGAGCGCAGATCCAAATCATAATTCTCTGGTAATGCCATAGCACCTCCTTAAGGGGTGATTTTGTACCAGACTCCACTTTACCGGAGGGCGATAAAGAGCCTGCAGGTACTAGAATTTGATCGGATAGCGGGCGACTTCGAGGACGGCATCCTGAAACGCCTGGCAGGCGGCGCG
>JBBIQB010000189.1:3107-3828 GCA_037442545.1 Bellilinea sp. | reverse complement strand
GGGTCGTCGGGGAACAATTCCATCACTGCCTCGTCGGTGCGGTAGATATCCTCCACCTCGCCGGACAGCGCCACCCAACGGAAGGGACCCTTGCCTTCGCAGAACAGCGGGCGGATGTAAGCCGGCACGAAGCCGGGGAAGTTGAAAGCGTCCCTGACGCCGTTATCGTAGGCACGCTGGCGCAGGTTGTTGCCGTAGTCGAACACCTCGGCGCCGCGGCGTTGAAATTCGAGCATCGCGCGCACGTGGCGCGCCATCGAATCGAGCGAGCGGCGGGCATATTCCTGTGGGTCGCCGCGCCGCAGCGCTTCCGCCTGCTCAACGCTCAAGCCGGAGGGAACGTAACTGAGCACGTCGTGGGCGGGAGTCTGGTCGGTGATCACGTCGGGGATCACGCCGCGCGCTGCCAGCTCGGGGTAGATATCGGCGGCGTTTGCCACCAGCCCAATCGAGCGCGGCACGCCCTGGCGGACGTAGTCCTCCACCAGGGTCATCGCTTCTTCCAGCGAATTGACCACATCGTCAATGTAGCCGATTTCCTGGCGGCGGCGGGCGCGCGCCGGGTCAACCTCGACCACCAGCCCGACGCCTTCGTTCATGGAGATCGCCAGCGGCTGGGCGCCGCCCATCCCGCCTAGCCCGGCGGTGAGCACGAATTTGCCTTTCAGCGATTGCCAGCCTTTTTGCGCCGCCAGCGCGGCGAGCGTCTCGTAGGTGCCTT
>JBBIQB010000189.1:0-3095 GCA_037442545.1 Bellilinea sp. | reverse complement strand
GATACCCTGGGTGCCAATATAAATCCACGAGCCGGCGGTCATCTGCCCGTACATGATCAGCCCTTTGGCAGCCAGGTCGTCGAAGTGATCCTGGTTTGCCCAGTGCGGAACGAGGTTGGAATTGGCGATCAGCACGCGCGGCGCATCGGGGTGGGACTTGAACACCACCACCGGCTTGCCGGACTGCACCAGCAGGGTTTCATCGTCTTCCAGTTCGCGCAGCGCGGCGAGGATGGCATCGAACGCCTCCCAACTGCGGGCAGCCTGTCCACGCCCGCCGTACACCACCAGGTCGTGCGGGCGCTCGGCGACTTCGGGATCGAGGTTGTTCTGGATCATGCGGTAGGCGGCTTCGGTCAACCAGGATTTGCAGGTCAGTTGAGAGCCGCGCGGGGCGCGCACGGTGCGCGGAGTGGACATGCCACACCTCCGGAGGAGTAAAGGATTGGGATGGGTTTATTGTACAACAGATTGGCAGGTTGGGTGGCGGGTGCGGGATACCTGGCGGGGATTACCCCGCCAGGTTCAGGCGGGGTTATAATACCGCTACCATGCCGTCTGTCGAACGAACCCTGCGGGTGGAAGCCGTCGTCCTGCGCCACAGCGACTGGGGCGAAGCCGACCGCCTGCTGAGCCTGTACACCCGCGAAGCGGGAAAACTGCGCGCCATTGCCAAGGGGGCGCGCCGCTTGCGCTCGCGCAAAGCCGGCCACCTGCAGCCGTTCACGCAGGTCAAGTTGCTGCTGGCGCGCGGGCGTGACCTGTGGATCGTCACCCAGGCGGAAACCGTGTCGGCGTACCTCAATCTGCGCGAAGACCTGGAGCGCATCGGGCAGAGCAGTTATGTGATCGAACTGCTCGACCGCTTCACCTACGAAGAAGGCGCCAACCGGCTGCTGTACAGCCTGCTGTGCGATACGCTGCAGCGGCTGGACGAGGGTCAGCCGCCCTTCTCTGTCCTGCGCTATTACGAAATGCGCCTGCTCGACCTGCTCGGCTTTCGCCCGGAACTGTTCCTGTGCGTGCAGTGCGGGCGCGAAATCCAGGCGGAGGATCAGTTCTTTTCCGCTCTGCTGGGCGGTGCGCTGTGCCCGGCGTGTGGCAGTGCCGCACTGGCTGCCCGCCCGGTGTCGCTCAACGGGCTGCGTTTTTTGCGCCACTTCCAGCGCAGCACTTACGCCCAATCCGCCCGCGCGGTGATCGCGCCTGCCGTGCAGCAGGAGATCGAAGCGCTGATACAGCATTACCTGACCTACCACCTGGAGCGCGGCTTGAACACGCCCGCTTTTTTACGCCAGGTGCGCCGCGGCAAAGCCGCTTGAGCAGGGGGAGTTAATCGTTCAGCGCGGCTGCCCGCTCGGCAAAGGGCAGCGGGCGGGCTTCTTCCTGGAAGCGCTGCACGCTGATGCGGCTGAGCAGCGCCAGCGAGAGCGCCAACAGCAGCGCGAAAAGGAAAAAGACGATCACATAGCCGAACAGCGGGTCGCTACTCAACCCGCTGAGCACGTCGCGCAGCACGCCGCTTGTCAGCGTGCCGGTCAGGCGCGAGATGGCGTTGGCAATCCCCCAGGCGCCAATGTACAGCCCAACCCGCTCGGTGGTCATATCCAGCATTAAGGACAGATTGGAGACGGTTGCCAGCCCGCTGCCCAACCCAAGCAGCACAACCCCGCCAAAAAAGACCGCGCTGGTGTGCGCCAGCCCGCTGATGGCGATCAGCACGAAGGCGGTGATTGCCATGCTGGAGCCGATCTGCGCCACGCGGCGCTTGCCCACCCGCCGTTCCAGCAGGCTGGCGGTCGCCAGGGTGATGAGCATGCACGTTCCCCAGATCGCGGTGATGCGCGTGGTTGCCGCCACCGGCAGATCGAACGCCTCGGCGGCGAAAGGCTCCAGTAGCACATCCTGACCGAGGATGGCTGCCAGCAGCAGGATCAGGTAAAAGAAGAAGCGTTTGGCTTGCGGGTTGGCAAACACCGGGCGCAGGGTGGAGCTCCAGGTTTCGCGTTCGTGGCTGGGCAGCCCGGCAGCCGGCTGGCGGCTGCGCGGCTCCAGCCCGAACAAGCCCAGTATTCCCAGCAGCAGGGCGGCGGCGGCAACGTACAGGAAGGCGCGCTGCAATTGCTGCGGCGAATAATCCACCAGCAGGCGGCTGAGCGTGGCGGCGGTCAGAATGATGGCGATGATCATCAACGTCATCATCACCGCCACGGTGCGCGAGCGCGCCTTTTCGCCGGCAAACTCGGTCGCCAGTGAAAAATAACTCACGCTGGCAAAGTTGTAGCCCATGCCCCAGGCGGCGAAGGTCAACATGGTGTAGAACAACCCCAGCGCGGTGTTTTCCGGCATGGTGAAGACTGCCAGCGGCGCCAACCCCAGCCCACCCACGCATAGCAGCAAACCCAGCGCAATGTACGGACTGCGCCGCCAGCCGAGGATCGGCTGGCGGTCGGAATACGAGCCGATCATCACCTGGATGGGTGAAAACAGGTACGGCAGCGAGGCCAGCAACGACACCAGCGCCGCCGACATTTCTAGTTCCTTGATCATCACCCGGTTGAGCGTGCTGTTGATTGGCACCAGGGTCATTGCCACCGCGACGTGCACCAGCGAGAGTTGGATAATTTTGCGCAGCATGAAGAGCATTGTACCCCGAATCGATTAAAGTAGAATTAAGCCGTCTAGCCCCTATTTTTTATGAATAGATTGATAAATATCAAAGAGCGAGGCGCCGGTGACGGTCGCGCCGCCGGACGAAGGCGACCCGGACTGGGTGCGCGGCGAACCCCAGTTCACCGTCAACGGCACGGAACTGCTGGCGCGCGGCGAGGTGCCGCTCAACGTGGTCAATGACCTGCTGGCGCGCCTTGCTCCCGGCGGCTTCCTGCTGCTGGTGACCCACTTCGAGCCGCTGCCAATGATCGAGTCAATCGGCAAGCAAAACCGGCGCATCCACCACAAGCCGGACGGGCAGCACCCCGGCCAGCACCTGACCTACATCGGCTGAGCCAGGTTAACGACGGCAGAGCGGCAAATATACTTTAACGTGAGTTCGGGATAAGACGAGGATCTCCAAAAGGGAGTAGACTTTTGTC
>JBBIQB010000188.1:0-3838 GCA_037442545.1 Bellilinea sp. | reverse complement strand
ATTCACAACCGCAGCAAACCAGCCTACCGCGCGCCGGAGAAACTGGCGCAGGACATCCGCCGGATTGGCGAGTTCAGCAAGGGTCCGGTGTTCATTCTGGGGGATATCCGCCAGCCGGGCGAGGAGTACACCCGCCGTTTCCTGGACGCGATTGCCGGTTACAAGAAACCCGTGTTCATCGAGTTGTTCGACGCCGCGCCGCGCCAGTTTTTCCAGGAGGTTGCCCGCTCGCTGCCCAACTTCACCGTCGAAATTTCGATGGAATCGCACGATGAGGCGGTGCGCAAGGCATTCGGACGCCCGTATTCGGACGCGGCAATCGAGCGCAGCATGGACGATGCGCTGGAGGCGGGCTGCAAGCGGCTCGACCTGTTCTTCATGGTCGGGCTGAAAGGACAAACCTACGACTCGGTGATGGGCACGGTGGACTATTCGCGCCGCCTGTTGCAGCGCTACGCCCGCAACGGCGAAACACGGGTCATCCCGTTCATCTCGCCGCTGGCGCCGTTCGTCGATCCGGGCAGCCAGGCGTTCGAACAACCGGAAAAACACGGTTACCGCCTGTACGCGCGCACGCTGGAACAGCACCGCCGGCAGCTGCTGGCGCCTTCCTGGAAGTATGTGCTGAATTATGAAACCGTGTGGATGAATCGCGAACAGATCGTCACCGCGACATACGAATCGGGGCGGCAGCTCAACCTGCTCAAAGGCGAGTTTGGCATCTTGGACGCGCAACTCGTCGAGGCGACCGACCGGCGCATTGCCCGCGCGGTGGAATTGATGGCGGAAATCGACCGCATTGTCCAGACGGTGCGCGACCCGGTGGAACAGCGCGCGCACCTGAACGAATTGAAACACCACGTGGATAACGCCAACCTGAGCACCGTGTGCGACAAGCGCGAACTGGAAATCCCGGTGCGCGGGACGACGATCAACTTTCTGCAGGCGGCGGCAACCGTGGTGGGCGACTGGTGGCGCGACAGGGCAAGGGCTGCCCGGCAAGATTGAGGTTAACTCTCCACGAACTTCCGGCATTTACTGCAAAAATCCAAACGCCCGCAGGTTGCGCCTGCCGCAGCCGGCGGGCGTTTGCGCTCGCCGGCTGCGGGTAAATGGGAGGTTTAGACAAAAGTATGCACCATGACCACCATCCAGTGTGAATATCCGAACTGGTGTTTCAAGGTCAATGTAAATCGATTGAAAGGGTAATTCGGGCGGTTTATGATAGAATGAATCCAATCGGGGATTTTGATCTCCAAATCCTCAGCGGAGGATGCTGGATGGACTGGTACGGTGTTGAGACGCAAGGCACATACTACGAAAGCATGCCCAAGGTGGAACTGCACCGCCACCTGGAGGGCTCGCTGCGCATCCAGACTTTGGTGGAGATCGCCCGCACTCACGGCATGACCCTGCCGCTGGATAATGGCTTGCGCGGGCTGGTGCAGATGCAGTCCGACGATCCGTTAACCTTCAATAATTTTCTGGCAAAATTCCAGACACTGCGCCTGTTTTACCGTTCGCCGGAGATCATCCGGCGGGTGACCTGCGAGGCAATTGAGGACGCCGCGCTCGACCAGATTCGCTACATGGAGATGCGCTTCACGCCGGTTGCGCTCAGCCGGCAGCAGGGTTTTCCGCTGTTCGAAGTGATGGAGTGGGTTTGCGCCGCGGTGGAAGAAGCCTGCCGACAGTACGCAATTCAGGTGCGGCTGCTGGTTTCGATGAACCGCCACGAATCGCTGGAACTGGCGCAGGAAGTGGTGCGCCTGGCGGTCGATTTTAACCAGCGCGGGGTGGTTGGGATCGACCTGGCGGGCAACGAAGCCGAATTCAATGCCATTCCCTTTCTGGGCTTGTTCCGCGAGGCGCGCCAGGCGGGGCTGGCGCTCTCGGTACATGCCGGCGAATGGGGCGGCGCGGACAACGTGCGCCAGGCGATTCAGGATTTCAACGCTGACCGGATCGGGCACGGCGTGCGGGTGCTGGAAGACCCGCTGGTGGTTGCGCTGGCGCAGGAACACCAGACAACCTTCGAGGTGTGTATTACCAGCAACGTGCAAACCGGCGCGGTGCCGGGGCTGCGCGCCCACCCGCTGGCGCGTATGGTACGCGCCGGCTTGAATGTGACCATCAACAGCGACGACCCGGGCATTTCGCGCATCCGCTTGAGCGACGAATACCGCCTGGCTTGCGAGGAGCTCGGATTGACCCGCTTGCAGCTGGTTGAACGGGTGCTGGGCGCCGCCCGGGCGGCGTTTTTACCTGCCAAAGAAAAAGCAGCGCTGCTTCAGCGTTTGAAAATCGAGATCAATGTCCTGGAAGAAACCTGAGTCGAGGAAAAATGCACATCCTGGTTACCAACGATGACGGCGTCTACGCGCCGGGTTTGCTCGCGCTGGCGCAAGCCATGCGCCCGTTTGGCAAGGTGAGCGTGCTGGCGCCGGATCGCAACTGGTCTGCTTCCGGGCATGTTAAGACGCTGCACCGCCCGCTACGGGTCAAGCAAGTGCAGCTGGCGGACGGCAGCCCGGCATACGCCAGCGATGGCGCGCCTTCGGACTGTGTGGCGCTGGCGGTGCTGGGGGTATTGCCGGAAGCGATCGACCTGGTGGTTTCCGGGATCAACCCCAATGCCAACGTCGGGCACGATGTGACCTACTCCGGGACGGTGACCGCGGCGATGGAGGGCGCCATCTGGGGGCTGCCCTCGCTGGCGTTTTCGCTCGACCGCAAGGATGCCGATCATAATGTTCTGCACTACGCAACCGCCGCCGCAGTAGCCGCGCACATGCTGCCGCTGGTCATCGAGAACGGGCTACCGGATCAGGTCTTGTTGAACGTCAACATCCCTAACCAGCCGCTGGAAGCGCTGCGCGGCTGGCGCACCACTCGCCTGGGGCTGCGCATCTACCGCGATGAACTCGTCCGCCGCGAAGACCCGCGCGGCAAGCCGTATTACTGGATCGGCGGCGATGAGCCGACCGGCGTACCAGAGGAGGGGACGGACATCGGCGCGCTGGCGGGCAATTACATCTCGCTCACCCCGGTTCAACTCGACCTGACTGCCCATGCTGTCCTGGAGCGGCTGCGCGGCTGGCAATTCCCGCCGCTGGGGTAAGCCGTCCGCAGGGCATTGCGCCATCCTGCTGCTTGCCGCCAGGTTCAAGTGATCTTCGGTGCATTGGAATGCTACCCATTCGGCTTGTCAAGGTGTTTCTTTCTGCTATACTTGAAAAGTACCCGCAGGATCATCCGAGCAGCACCCTAAACCTGTTCGTCGAACCCCACCACCCTTGTTCAAGGAGAATTGAGACATGCAGAATACGGTACGTGACTGGATGAATGATCTGGTCGTCTTTGTTGATCCCGAAAGCCTTGTTTTGGACGCGTTGGGTACCATGCGCCGGCGCTACATCAACAGTCTGATCGTCAAAAAGACCGCCGAAACACCCGATTACGGCATCATCACTTCCATCGACATTTGCGACAAGATCGTGGCTCAGGGTAAGGACCCGTCCAAACTAAAAGTCAAAGACATCATGAGCGCGCCGTTGATTACGGTTGCCCCGGAGATGACCATTTCCGAATGCGCGCGGGTGATGAAGGATAAACGCATTCACCATCTGCCGGTGGCGGATGTGCACGGCACGGTGATTGGGATGATCTCCGCCAACGATTTTTTGGTGATTGCCGAAACCTTGGGGCGCGGACCCGGCGAGCGGCTGCTTTCCTGAGAGGTTTGCCCTCCAAAAATGTGACGCTGTTTCAAACGGCGCATCGGGTATAATTCGACCTGATGCGCCGTTTGATTATCAATCTGTTCATCTTATCCGCC
>JBBIQB010000187.1:0-3927 GCA_037442545.1 Bellilinea sp. | reverse complement strand
TGGGGTAGTTGTTGATGTTCCAAAGAATCATCGCGTGGATTAACGGATTGGTCCCATTGTGGATCCTGCGCAGTGGCGCCCAGTGGCGCATGCTTCCGGAAAACCAGGGGAACTGGAATACGGTCTACAAACGCTTTTCTCGTTGGTGTGAGCATGAGGTGTGGAGCGATATGCATCAACATTTCGCCACCGATCCAGATATGGAGCAAATCTTACTCGACAGCACCATTGTGCGCGCGCATCCTTGCGCCGCCGGGGCGGGTTCAGCACCAAGATCCATGCCTGCGTAGATGCCCTGGGTAACCCGCTGCGTTTTCTGCTGACCGCAGGACAGCGCCATGACATTACCCAGGCGGATGACTTGATTGCAGCGTTTGATTTTGATCGGGTGATTGCGAATCGCTCGTATGACTCGGAAGAATTCTTGAAGCTGATTACAGAGAAAAAAGCCGAAGCGGTGATCCCGCCCAGCAAGAACCGCAAAGAACCACGAGAATATGACAGCCATTGGTATAAGGAGCGGCATTTGATCGAGTGCTTCTTCAATAAAATCAAGCATTATCGGCGTCTCTTCTCAAGATTCGAAAAACTGGATCAGCGCCATCTCGGTTTCCTTAGTTTTGCTGGCGCTTTGATCTGGCTACGATGAAATGTCAACACAACCTAGGCCTGGAAATTCCTTGTTCCATCCTTTCAAGACTTGCTGACAGTAATACGCCTTGAAGTCTCGGTAATGCGATTGATGGAAGGCGATTAGAATGGTCATGATCTCACTCAATGTCAGGGAACGCACTCGATTACGCTGTTTTTGACCACTGTCCAGTAGATGCTGGTTCCAGATGGGCTGGAATTGCTTGCAGAAATCATCGACATCGCAGAATAACTCGAGTAAACTGTCCATTGAGGGTCTCCTTGGAAGGTAACTGATGTTGTGGTGACAAAAGTTTACTCCCTTTTGGAGATCCTCACCTTATCCCATACTCACGTTTTTTACATAATCCTGTCAACCTGCATGGGTTGCGTGATATACTCATCGCGAGGCGGCTGAGATGGATTTATTCGATCATTCCATGCGCGAACAGATGAAAACCGACGCCCCGCTGGCAGCCCGCCTGCGCCCGCGCACGCTGGATGAATTCATCGGGCAGGAGCACATCATTGGACCCGGCAAACTGCTGCGCCGCGCCATCCAGGCGGACCGGCTGTTTTCGTCGATCATCTTTTTTGGTCCGCCCGGCACCGGCAAGACTACCCTGGCGCAGATCATCGCCAACAGCACCCAGGCGCATTTCGAAAGCATCTCCGCCGTACTGGCTGGGGTTGCCGAGCTGCGCCGGGTGATCCAGGAAGCCACCGAGCGCCGCCGCCTGCACCGCAAGCGCACGATCCTGTTCGTGGATGAGGTTCACCGTTGGAACAAAGCCCAACAGGATGCACTGCTGCCGCACGTCGAAAGCGGGATGATCACCCTGATCGGCGCCACAACCGAGAACCCGTATTTCGATGTCATCCCGGCACTGGTTTCGCGCTCGCGCCTGTTTCAGCTGCTGCCGCTGAAGGAAGCCCACCTCGAACAGATCCTGGCGCAAGCCCTGCAGGATGATCCACGCGGCTACGGCGGGCGGCAGATCCAGCTGGACGAGGATGCCCGCGCCCACCTGGTGCGCGTTTCCGGCGGCGACGCGCGCAACCTGCTCAACGCGCTGGAACTGGCTGTCGAGACCACCCTGCCCAACCCGGACGGCGTGATTTACATCAGCCTGGATGTCGCCCAGGAATCGATCCAAAAGCGGGCGGTGCTCTACGACCGCGCCGGCGATGCCCATTACGACACCATTTCGGCATTCATCAAATCCGTTCGCGGCTCCGACCCGGACGCCGCGCTGTACTGGCTGGCGAAGATGATCATCGCCGGAGAAGACCCGCGCTTCATCCTGCGCCGGCTGTTGATTCTGGCGGGTGAGGACGTTGGGCTGGCAGATCCGCGCGCCATTCAGGTCGCCGCTGCCGCAGCCTACACCTATGAATACGTCGGTCTGCCGGAGGGCATTTTTCCGATCGTTGAAGCGACCCTCTACCTTGCAACCGCGCCCAAATCCAACACCGCGCTAACCTTTTTCAAAATCCGCGAGTGGATTGAACAAAACGGTACGGGAGCGGTACCCCAGCACCTGATGGACGCCAACCGCGACGCCAAGGGCTTGGGGCACGGTCAGGGTTACCAGTACCCGCACGAATTTCCCGGGCATCACATCGGGCAGCAATACCTGCCGGACAGCCTACTGGGCAAGACCTTCTACCAGCCGTCCGACCAGGGCTACGAAGCCGAGGTGGCGCAAAGGCTGGAACGCTGGCGGAAGGCTCAGGCGCAGGCGCTCGGGCTGCTACCGTTCGGCGGCGGGGACAAGCCATGACCCTGCTGCTGCTCATCCGCCACGGTGAAAACGACGTCATGCACCGCCGCCTGGCGGGGCGGCTGCCGGGCGTGCACCTCAACCGCAACGGCATCCAGCAGGCACACACCCTGGCGCAGTCGTTGGCGCACGCCCCGCTGGAAGCAGTCTATTCCAGCCCGCTGGAACGCGCCGTGCAGACCGCCCAGCCGCTAGCGGAAGCGCGCGGGTTGATGGTGCAGCTATGCCCGGCGCTGATCGAAGTGGATTACGGCGACTGGCAGGGGCGCACCTACAAACAACTGCGCCGCATCCGCTTGTGGAAAACCGTGCAGGAGCAGCCGCTGGCGGTGCGCTTCCCCAACGGCGAAACTTTCAGCGAGGTGCAGCAGCGGGTGATTGCCGAGCTGCAGCGCCTGGCGCAGCAGCACGCCCGCCAGCCCAGCCAGGAACAGCCTCACCCGCCGGAAGCGGTGATCGCGGCGGTCGCCCACGGCGACGTCATCCGCCTGGCGCTGGCGCATTACCTCAACCTGCACCTGAACGATTTTCACCGCCTGACCATCTTCCCCGCTTCGCTATCGGTGGTGCGGGTTGCCGAAGGTCAGCGCCCGCTGGTGATGCACATCAACCAGGTTGCCGGGTTCGCCTGGCAGCCCCCGGCAGAAAAACCTGCCAAACAACTAGGTGGTAAAAAGCCATGAGCCAATCGCTGAGTGAGAGCGCGCTCAAGGTGCAAACCGCGTTGAACGATCTCGGCTTGACCTGCCAGGTGGTTGAACTGCCCGCTTCCACCCGCACCGCGCTGGAAGCCGCCCAGGCTGTGGGCTGCGAAGTCGGGCAAATCGTCAAGTCGCTGGTCTTTCGCACCCAGTCCAGCCGCAAGCCGGTGTTGGCGCTGGTCAGCGGCAGCAATCGGGTCAACGAAGCCCGCCTGGCGGAACACCTGGATGAGCCGGTGGTCAAAGCCGAAGCCGATTTTGTGCGCGAGCACAGCGGTTTTGCCATCGGCGGCGTGCCGCCGGTGGGTCACCGCCGCCCGATGCTAACCTTCATCGACGAAGACCTGCTCCAGTTCGAGCAGGTATGGGCAGCCGCCGGCACGCCGCACGCAGTATTCCGCCTGCCGCCCGGCGAACTGCCCCGCCTGACCAGCGGCATGGTGATCAAAATTGGTTGATTGGCGGCAAAGAACAGCCGGTTAGAAGGCAAACACCCACAACACCCACACGCCGATCACGAACAAACCGAAGACAAAGCGCAGCACCACCCCCCAGCCGCAGCCAATTGCCAGGCTGCGGGTCGAGTCCAGTGCCTTGTGCAGGTCGCGGATGCGCAGGTACTCGACCAGGAAGATGCCCGCCATCGCCAGTACCAGCCCGCCCAGCGGAGGCAGGATCAGCGAACCAACCAGGCCGCCGACCAGCGCAGCGGCAACCGAAAGCCAGGAGGCGCCGCTGGTCTTGGCGGACGCGCCCATCAGGATATTGTCCATAAAACCGCCGGCAATGACCAAAACGGTAATGATCGCAAA
>JBBIQB010000186.1:0-3927 GCA_037442545.1 Bellilinea sp. | reverse complement strand
CTACGGGCGGCATTTTGTTGACCTGGATGAGGTGGAGCTGGCGTACCAATTGGGGCAGATGCACATTCACAGCCGCATTCATCTGGTGGTCGAAACCTGGTACGATGACCAGGGATCGCGCTTGAAGAAACCGCGCAAAGCTACCCTGGAAACTACGGTCGGCCGGGCGTTGTTCAACAGCATTTTGCCTCCCGAAGTACAGTACGTCAACGAAACCCTGGACAAAGGCGGCGTTAAGGACTTGATTGCCGATGTGTATGAGTTTTGCGGCGAAGAAGTCACCACCGATGTGGCAGACCGGGTCAAGGATATTGGCTTCGAATTTGCCATGCGCTCCGGCGCTACCATCGCGGTGGATGACATCACCATGCCGGTGGATAAGAAAGAAATTCTCGATAAGGCGCAACAAAAGATCGAAAATGTACAGCGTTCCTACCGGCGCGGTCTGCTGACCGAGCAGGAGCGCAACGAGCGCGAGATCGAAATCTGGCAGCAGACGACCAAAGAAGTAGCGGACGCGGTGCGCCGGGCGATGAATCCAACCGGCAACCTGGCGACCATGGCGAATTCCGGGGCGACAAAAGGCGGTTTCGGTCCCGTTTCGCAACTGGCAGGGATGCGCGGCTTGATGGCGGACCCGGCCGGTCGCATCATCCGTCTGCCGATTCAATCCAACTTCCGCGAAGGCTTGACCGCGTTGGAATACTTCATCTCCACGCACGGTGCGCGCAAGGGTCTGGCGGACACTGCGCTGCGCACCGCCGACGCCGGTTACCTGACCCGCCGTCTGGTGGATGTTGCCCAGGATATGATCGTCAACGAGATCGATTGCGGCACGCAGGACGGCATTTGGATCCGCAAGTCCGACGACGTTGCGGGTCAACCGATAGGCGTGCGGTTGTACGGGCGCATGGTGGCGCAGCGGACGATTGACCCGATGACGGGTGAAATCCTGGCTGAACGCGATGATATGCTCGACCACGACCGCATTCGCAAACTGCTCCAATCTGGCATCGACGAAGTGCGGGTGCGCTCGCCGTTAACCTGCGAACTGGTACATGGCGTGTGCGCCAAGTGTTACGGTATGGACCTGGGACGGGGTAAGATGGTCGACCTGGGGTCGGCGGTCGGAATTGTCGCGGCTCAATCCATCGGCGAGCCGGGCACCCAATTGACCCTGCGCACCTTCCACACTGGCGGTGTCGCGGCTGGCGGTGATATTACCACTGGTCTGCCGCGTGTGGAGGAATTGTTCGAAGCGCGGCGTACGCCAAAAGGCGAAGCGGTCATCACCCGCATATCGGGTGTGGCAAAGATCATCCAGTCTGATCGCTACAGCGACCAGCGCGTGGTGCGCGTCGAGCACAGCGAACTGGTCAGCGACGAATATGATGTACCCGAGTCCTGGACGATTGTTGTCAAAGACGAAGGCACGGTGTCATTGAGCGATCCAATCGCGGTGCAGGGTGAAGCCTCGATTACTGCCCAGCATACCGGGCGGGTGCGCATCGAAGGGCGCAAGGTGATCGTCTCCTACGAACAGCGCGAATCCGAAGAATACGAAATTCCTTCCACCTCGCGCATCCTGGTCAAAGACGGCGAGCATGTCGAAGCGGGGCAACCGCTGACCGAGGGTTCGCTCAACCCGCACACCATCCTCAAGATCAAGGGACGGGAAGCCTGCCAGATGTACCTGATGGTCGAAATCCAGAAGGTGTACCGCGCCCAGGGGCAGAACATTAACGACAAGCACTTCGAAGTGATTATCCGCAAGATGCTGGGACGGGTGCAGGTCGTTCGACCGGGCGATACGCATTTCCTGCCCATGGATCTGGTCGACCGGCTGGAATTGCGCAAGGTCAACGAGCAGATGATCCAGGATGGAAAACAGACAGCGCGCTTTGCGGAGATTTTGCTGGGCGTCACCAAAGCGTCCCTGAGCACCGATTCGTTCCTCTCGGCGTCGTCCTTCCAACACACCATCAAAGTGCTGGCGGGCGCGGCGATTGCCGGCACCGAAGACCCGCTGTTCGGTCTGAAAGAAAACGTGATCATTGGCAAGTTGATCCCGGCGGGTACCGGCTTCCAGCACGGGCGCTTCCAAGCGCGGCAGGATGGCAAAGATGGCGATGTGCACCGCATTTCGGTCGTCAACATCACCAGCTCGGATTGAGATTTTTGAATTGCATTCGACCGAGGGCTGAAAAGCCCTCGGTTGTTTTTTAAGAGCGATGACAGTCAAACCGTGATAAACTGAATCGCATTCACAGCATTTTCAACGATGCATTCAACTCGATAGTAGTGATCAGGAGTGACCGGTATGGAAATTGGTCTGGTTCGCAGGGTGGATATCGATCTGGAGATGCAGCAATCCTACCTGGATTATGCCATGAGCGTGATCGTGGCGCGGGCGCTGCCGGATGCGCGCGATGGGTTAAAGCCAGTGCAGCGGCGAATTTTGTTCGGCATGTACGACATGGGTTTGCGAGCCGAATCCGCCTACAAAAAATCCGCCAGAATTGTCGGCGAGGTGTTGGGTAAGTATCATCCGCACGGCGACCAGGCAGTTTATGAAGCCATGGCGCGCATGGCGCAGGATTTCTCCATGCGCTACCCGCTGGTGGACGGACAGGGCAACTTTGGTTCGGTGGATGGTGACCCGCCGGCAGCCATGCGCTACACCGAGGCGCGGCTGACGCCGGCAGCGCTGGACCTGCTGCTGCAGCTCGACCGCAACACGGTCGATTTTGCGCGCAATTTCGATGATTCGCTCAACGAACCGGAGGTGCTCCCGGCAGCTTTGCCAAACTTGTTGATCAACGGTGCATCCGGCATTGCGGTTGGCATGGCAACCAGCATCCCGCCGCACAATCTCGGCGAGGTGATCGATGCACTGAACTTCATGCTGGAGCGCTGGGAGAAACTGGAAGACATCAACGTCGGCGACCTGATGAAATTTGTGCGTGGACCGGATTTCCCCACCGGCGGGATCATTCTGCAGGAGGATGGCGGAGAGGAATTGCTGTCTGCCTATGCTACCGGGCGCGGCAAGGTGACCCTGCGCGGCAGGGTGCAGTTGGAAGAAATGGGCAAGGGCAAGAGCCGCATCATTATTACCGAACTGCCGTATCAGATCAACAAGGCTTCGCTGATCGAGCGGATTGCCGAGCTGGCACGGGAAAACGATCTCGAAGGAATCAGTGATTTGCGGGATGAATCGGACCGCCAGGGGATGCGCATCGTCATCGAGTTGAACAAGGTGGCGGAAGAGCAAACCGTGCTGCGCGAGCTGTACCGCCGCACGCCGCTGCAATCCACCTTTCGCATTTCGCTGCTTGCTCTGGTGGATGATGAGCCGCGCCTGCTATCGTTGAAACAGGCTTTGCGGGTATATCTCGATCACCGCATTACCGTGGTGCGGCGGCGCAGCGAATTCGATCTGGAAAAAGCCCGCCAGCGTGCGCACACCTTGGAAGGATTGCGCATTGCACTTGCCAATCTGGATGAAATCATCAACCTGATTCGCAAAGCCCAGGATGTCGAGGATGCCCGCGCCAAACTGATCAAACGCTTCAAGTTGACCGAAATTCAAGCCAACGCCATTCTGGAAATGCAATTACGCCGCCTGGCTGCACTGGAACGCAAGAAAATCGAGCAGGAATACCAGGAAATTCTGGGTTTGATCAAAGATCTGACTGAATTGCTACGATCTCCCAAGAAACTGCGCCAGGCAGTGGCAGACGAATTGCTCGCGATGAAACAATCCTACGCCGACCGGCGCCGGACGCAGATCGTGGCGCTCAAGGAAGGCTCCACTGCCCGCGATGTGCTGACCACAACCGATTTGGTGCCCGAGGAAACGGTGTGGGTGGGTATTACCGAAGACGGGTTGATCAGCCGGGTTGGTTTTGACAAGCAGCCGCGCTT
>JBBIQB010000185.1:0-3952 GCA_037442545.1 Bellilinea sp. | reverse complement strand
GGTGGGGCAAAGAAAGTCATCATCAGTGCGCCGGCGAAAAACGAAGACCTGACGATTGTGATGGGCGTCAATGACGACAAGTACGATCCAGCCAAGCATCACATCATCTCGAATGCTTCCTGCACCACCAACTGCCTTGCTCCGGCAGCCAAAGTGGTCCACGACAACCTGGGCATTGTCTCGGCGGTGATGACCACCATCCACGCCTACACCAACGATCAGGTGATCCTCGACCAGGGGCATAAGAAGGAAATGCGCCGCTCGCGGGCAGCCGGCTTGAACATCATTCCCACCACCACCGGCGCTGCCAAGGCGATTGCGCTGGTGATCCCGGAACTGAAGGGCAAGTTCGATGGTTACGCGCTGCGCGTTCCAACCCCGACGGTTTCGATTGTCGATTTTGTCGCCACGGTCGAAAAATCCACCACCAAGGATGAAATGAACGGATTCTTCATGGAAGCCGCTAACGGCAAGATGAAGGGCATTCTGGGTGTGACCACCGGCGCGTACAGCGACCCGCTGGTTTCGATGGATTTCAAAGGCGACCCGCGTTCCTCCATTGTTGACCTGCCATCCAGTATGGTGATGGGCGGCAACCTGGTCAAGGTGGTTACCTGGTACGATAATGAATGGGGTTATTCCTGCCGCACCGCTGACCTGGCGGTGTTGATGGCAAAATCCCTCTAATGCGCACATCTGGGCAGTCAGCGCCGGTAAGGCGCTGACTGCGTTTGCGTTTCCTCACGGGAGGCTGGTATGTTCAACAAAAAAACAGTAGGCGATATCGACGTTAAGGGAAAACGGGTCTTTGTGCGGGTGGATTTCAATGTGCCGGTCAAGGACGGCGTGGTGGGCGACGATACGCGCATCCGCGCCGCGCTGCCCACCATTCTCTATCTCCTGGAGCAGGGCGCCGCGGTGATGTTGGCGTCTCACCTTGGACGCCCCAAGGGTGGTCCGGAAGCCAAATACTCGCTTAAACCGGTGGCGGATCACCTGGCGAAATTGCTGGGTAAACCGGTTCACTTTGCCGAGGACTGCGTGGGTGCGGCGGCGGAATCCGCCGCGGCAGCGCTCAAGCCGGGCGAGGTGCTGGTGCTGGAAAACACCCGTTTCCACCCGGAAGAAGAAAAGAACGACGAGGGCATGTCCAAAGGGCTGGCGAAACTGGCGGACGTGTATGTCAACGACGCGTTTGGCACTGCCCATCGCGCCCACGCCTCTACGGCGGGGATCGCGGCGTATTTGCCGGCGGTGGCGGGTTTTCTGCTCGAAAAAGAGATCAAGTACCTGGGGCAGGCGGTTGACGATCCCAAGCGCCCGTTTGTTGCCATTTTGGGCGTGGCAAAGATCAGCGACAAGATCGGCGTGATCAAAAACCTGCTGCAAAAAGCGGATGCGATCTTGATCGGCGGTGGAATGGCGAACACCTTCTTCAAGGCGCAGGGCTATCCGATGGGGGATTCGCTGGTCGAAGAAGAAGCGCTGGAGACTGCCCGGCAGCTGCTGGCGGAAGGCAAGGACAAGATTCGCCTTCCGTTCGATGTGATTCTGGCGGACAAGTTCGATGCCGAAGCCGAATCCAAAGTTATACAAACCGGGGCGGTACCCGACGGCTGGCGGATTCTGGATATCGGTCCCGAAAGCGTGGCCGCCTATGGCAAAGTAATTGCCGCGGCAGGCACGGTGGTGTGGAATGGACCGATGGGCGTGTTCGAATTTCCCAAGTTTGCGGCTGGCACCTACGGCGTGGCGAAAGCGGTGGCTGAATCCGGTGCGGTCAGTGTGATTGGCGGCGGCGAATCTGTGGCAGCCATCAACCAGTCCGGGCTGGCGGATAAAATCACGCACATTTCGACCGGCGGCGGCGCATCGCTGGAAATGCTGGAAGGGCTGGAACTGCCCGGTGTGGCAGCCCTGGCGGACAAGTAATTCACCAATTGCGCGAAAAACCAAACGTATGCCGACGGGGACGATACCAATCGTCCCCGTCGGATATATAATGTACGCATATCCATCTCAGGTGAGGGCTGCGTGAACCATTACAACGGGGTCATTTATCGCTACCGGGAATTGCTCGATCTTCCGGGTGATCTTCAACCGGTTTCATTGTTGGAAGGCAATACACCCCTGATTCCCATGCCAGGTTTGGCGCAGGAAATGGGCGGGGAATTCGACTTGTGGATCAAATTCGAGGGGTTGAACCCGACCGGTTCTTTCAAGGATCGCGGAATGACTGTGGCGATCAGCGAGGCGACCAGCAGGGGCGCTAAAGCGGTCATCTGCGCATCAACCGGCAATACGGCAGCCTCGGCGGCGGCGTATGCCGCCCGATCGGGCAGCCAGGCCATCGTCATCATTCCGCAGGGCAAGGTGGCGGTGGGAAAACTGGCGGGCGCAATCGCCTACGGCGCGCGGGTGATCCAGATCGACGGTTCGTTCGATGACGCCCTCGACCTGGTGGTAGAGATCAGCCAGCGCCACCCGATTGCGCTGGTAAACTCGCTCAATCCCTACCGCATCGAAGGTCAAAAAACGGCGGCTTTTGAGATTTGCGACCGGCTGGGCAGCGCGCCCGATTGGCTATGCCTGCCGGTTGGCAATGCCGGAAATATTACCTCGTACTGGATGGGTTTCCGCCAGTATGACCAATTAAAGGGCAGCGGATTGCCGCACATTCTGGGGGTGCAGGCGGCAGGCGCCGCGCCGCTGGTGCTGGGTCATCCGGTGGAGTACCCGGAAACTGTGGCGACCGCCATTCGGATTGGTAAACCGGCGCGGGGCGAACAGGCACTGCAAGCGGCAGAGGAATCCGGCGGGCAAATTATCGCCGTCACTGACGAGCACATTCTGCACATGCAGCGGCGGCTGGCGGCGCACGGCGTGTGGGTCGAGCCGGCTTCGGCTGCCGGCCTGGCAGGGTTGCTGCACCAGATAGAACAGCATCGGCTCGATCTGCGGGGGAAGCGGGTGGTTGCGGTGTGCACCGGGCATGGCTTGAAGGATGCAGACATTATCGTCAGGCAATTTACCCAGCCGCAGGTGATCGAGCCGCGTCTCTCCATTCTTGAGGAGTTGATTTTGGGAAAGGATTCAGCATGAGCGAAGTTATCATTGGCGTGCCGGCGACCAGCGCAAACCTGGGTCCCGGTTTCGACTGCTTGGGACTGGCGCTGGATTTGTGGAACACTACGACTTTCCGGCTGGGTGGGGATGGGATTCAGGTATCGATTACCGGCGAAGGCAGTGAGGTGTTACCCAGAGATACCGGCAACCTGGTCGTGCAAGGTTTCACTGCGCTGTACGTACGCCGCGAAGCAACCATGCCGCGCGATCTTCAGATCGAGTGCAGCAACCTGATTCCACTCGCATCCGGGTTGGGGTCCAGCGCGGCAGCCGTGTTGAGCGGGCTGCTGGCTGCCAACTTTTTTCTGGGACAGCCGCTCAGCCGGTTGGAGATACTGCGCCTGGCGATGGAAGTCGAGGGACATGCCGACAATGCGGCTGCGGCACTGTTCGGCGGCTTGGTGGTGGTGGCAGCGGAGACGAACCCGCCGCTGGTCAAGCCCATCCCGATCCAGCCCGCCAATCTGGTAGTAGTGCTGCCGCGCCTGGCGCTTTCGACCCGCGCGGCGCGGGCGGTGCTGCCCAACCAAATCAGCCGGGCTGACGCGGTCTTCAACCTGGGGCGCACTGCACTGGTGATCGAGGCCCTGCGCGAAGGCGACCGCAAATTACTGCAACGGGTGATGGAAGACCGTCTGCACCAACCGCAGCGCCTGGGTTTGATTCCCGGCGCGGCGGAAGCCATGTCGGCGGCGCACCGCCTGGGTTGTCCGGCTGCGCTTTCCGGCGCGGGTCCCAGCGTGATTGCCTTTGCGGATGACAACGCCAATGCGGTAGCCGAGGCGATGCAAACCGCATTCCGTGCTACCGGGTTGGAGTCGCGCTG
>JBBIQB010000184.1:0-4052 GCA_037442545.1 Bellilinea sp. | reverse complement strand
GCAGGTCGCGCACCATTTCGAAAGTTTTTCCTTTCTCCGCCATCTTTTTGTAAATGGAATGGATGTGTTTGGGACGCCCGGAAATCTCGGCTTTGATGCCATACTCGCGCAGCACAGTTTGCATCTTTTGAATGATGTTCTGGATTTGCTGCTCGCGGTCCTGACGCCGTTCGGCAAGGTTTTCGGCAATCTCGCGGTACTTATCCGGGTTGATATAGCGGAACGCCAGGTCTTCCAGTTCCCACTTGATCTGCCAGATGCCCAACCGGTTTGCCAGCGGAGCAAAAATGTCGAGGGTTTGGCGGGCAATGCGGTTGCGTTTTTCTTCCGGCACATAACCCAGAGTGCGCATGTTGTGCAGCCGGTCTGCCAATTTGATCAAAACAACGCGGATGTCCTCGCCCATAGCGAGGAATACCTTGCGCAGGGTTTCATTGGTCATATCGCGGCGGCGGCTGCGCCCGGAGCCTTCGCTGCTTTCGCCAGGATAATCCTCATCCGCCAATATCGATTCGCGGTGCTGGTCGCCGCGCGACACGCGCGGCAGATTGGTCAGTTTGGTTACCCCGTCAACCAGGCGGGCGACTTCCTCGCCAAATTCGTTACGCAGATCGTCGAGGGTAACGATGGTGTCTTCGACAGTATCGTGCAGCAAGCCGGCAATAACCACCGCCGGCGGAACGTGCATTTCCGCCAGGATGGCTGCCACCGCCAGGCAATGGCTGACGTACGGTTCGCCGGAGGCGCGTTTTTGTCCCTGATGGGCTGATTCGGCAAAGCGGTAGGCGCGCAAAACCATCTCCCGGTCAACGACCGAGTAGTTTTGGGGTAAAAGTTCCATCAGGCTGTCAATTTTCATCGTAACCTGAACCATCAAATACGCAAAATGCGCGCCGCTTACGGATTATGGTCAAGTATACCTTTGTTCGGCGGACGTACAAGATCAAGGACAAAGTTTGTTGCGCCGGAATCGCGGCTCACTCCGGGGATGATCCGTTCCGGGAGGCAATGGCAACCAAATCCGGCAGAGTAATCTCCGCCAGGCTGGGGAGGATCAGATTCGCCTGGCTGAGGTCCAGGCGGCGGCTGATTGGGTTGGGAACAGCCACGCAGAACATACCCGCCGAGCGGGCAGCCTTGATGCCATTGGGTGAATCTTCCAGGGCGATTGCCTCTCCGGGGCTTAAACTGAGCAAGTCGAGCGCTTTGCGGAACAGGGCGGGGTACGGCTTGACCTGCGCGACTTGTTCGCGGGTGACAACATGCTCGAAGCAGGGCATCAGTCCATGTGACGCCAGGTGAGTCGATACCCATTCGTAAGGTGAGCTGGAAGCCACCGCCAACCTGAAGCCTTGCTGGCTGGCTTGCAGGAGAATTTCGCGAACACCGGGAAGCACCGGCTGGCGGGCAGTTTTGATCAGCGAGCGCCGTTTTTGTTCCGCCCACAGCAGCCGGTTGTCGGTCTTGATTCCTGCGCGGGCAAGCAACAGGCTGGCAGGGTCGAAGGCGGATGAATGGGTGCCCAAACAGGCAACCCATTCGTCGAAAAACAGTTCGGCACCGTACTCGGCAAAAATTTCGATCCAGGTTTCGAATTCCGGGCTTTCGGTGTCGATGATCAACCCGTCAAAATCAAAAATCAAACCCTTGATTGGCTGCATTGCTGTCGTCCGATCGGTGGCGTAATACTTCCGCCGGACTTGTAAATCGGCGGAGGTGGGTATGATACCACAGGGCGGGTTTTATTTGAGCATTTCCTGCCCGGCGAAGTGGCGGTGCGGCGAGAGCATCTCCAGGATCTGCGCATCATCCGGGTTGGGTTGGCGCAGCACCAGGCGGGTGAGCAGTTCGCCCAGTCCGGGTGCGAGCATAAAACCCTGTCCGCACATGCCGACGGCTTGCAGGAAGTTGGGAAAAAACTGCGCATAGCCAACGATCGGGAATCCGTCCGGGGTCATCGGGTAGAGCCCGCGCCAGGTGCGCCGCACCCGGATGTTGCGCAAACGCGGCATGACCTCCACCATGCGCCGGGATACCATCGGCAGGAACTGGCTGGTTTCCTCGATGTCATCGCCCCAGACGTTGGGGGAGGGGGTGATGCAAAAAACGATCTGACCGGTGACGTGCTGGTAGAAATAAAAATTGGACGATCCGGGCGCGGGGCGGATATCGACGATCATCGGATCGAGGAAGCGGGTAACCGGTTCGGTGATGGCGGCTTCGTGAGAATCGGGGAAGACCGGCAAATCGAGCCCGGCCAGTTCACCGATGCGCCGCGCATCCCCGCCGGCGGCGTTGATTACCACGCCGGCGCTGTAGGTACCCCGCTCGGTCTGCACGGCAGCGATTCTACCAGCGTGTTGGATGAGCGCCTGCACCGTTTCATGGAAGTGAAATTCTGCGCCTGCCGAAACTGCCTGGCGGTAAAACGCGTGGATCGCCAGCATGGGTGAGGCGCTGCCGTCATCGGGGGAGTATGTGCCGCCAACCAACCCGCGGGGATTAAGGTCAGGCGCAACCTGCAATAACGAAGCGGTATCCAGCCAGTGGATATTCAAGCCGTAGGCATGTTGCTTGACCAGCAATTCTTTGAGTATTTTTTCTTCCCGCTCCCGGTAGGCGACAAAAACATACCCGCCCGGGTACCACTCGATGTCATCGCCGTACATTTCCTTCCAGGTGGAAAAAATCTCGATGCTGCGCTGGCACAGGCGGATTTTGGCGGGGTCCGAGTGGGTGGCGCGGATGCCGCCGATGGCGCGCTTGTTCGATTCCTGCCCTACGCTGGCAGCCCGGTCGATCACCAATACCTTTAGACCCTCTTTTGCCAAGCAA
Organism: Bellilinea sp.; assembly: GCA_037442545.1. Lineage (GTDB taxonomy): Bacteria > Chloroflexota > Anaerolineae > Anaerolineales > Anaerolineaceae > Bellilinea. The sequence goes on along the minus strand of JBBIQB010000184.1, from coordinate 1,217 downwards.
AAGGCAGTTGGCGTGCCTACCGAACCGGCGCCAATGATGATCACGTCATACTGCGGCAAAGGGGAATTCGTCATGAGGCTGGCCCTTCCTCGGCAATATCCCCGGCAAACATGCCCAACGGCACCTCGATAAACAGCGGGCGGCGCGTATTGCGGGTGACCGTTTCGCTGGGAACTCCCTCCTCGCGGAAGATGCGCAGGATCATGCTGCCGCAGGTTTTTGCGCCGCAGGCGCCCATTCCAGCGCGGCAGATGGCTTTGATTTCATTGACATCACGGTAACCCTGGCGGATCAGCGCCCGGATTTCGCCCGCCGTGACATGCTCGCAGCGGCAAACAATCACATCCCCTTCGATCTGCGCAACATAATGATCCAACGGCTGGGTGACCTGGGGCTGCTGAACGCGGATACCGGCGATGCGGGTTGCGATGTTGCGGCTGGCTTTGACGCGCACGATGAACGTCCGGTCGTGGTTTGGGATTGCGTTGACCCCAACCACTTCAACCTGCCCCAGTTCGCTTCCGGTCGTATCGAATACGGTGACGAAATCACCGCTTTGAATCGATTCGCGGGTGAATTCGTATGGTATGGAAACAATCGGGTTCTCAGGGTCTTTGCGAGTGTTGACCAGGGTGATCGCCAGCCCCGGGCAGCCTGCCACACAGCGCCCGCACCCCTTGCAGTTGAAGTTGTCGCCAACAAATTGTGGAATGCCGCGAATATCGTCACTCTCGATCAGAATCAATTCCAGCGGGCAGAGGGTAGTGCAGGGGTTGCAGGGAATCTCCTGCTGGCAATGGATGACCGGGATAATCCCCCCATCCAATTGCGGCAGTTGTTCTTCGACCACGGCGCCCGGCTTGGATTTCAACATCTCTCCGGTACGGTACCACTCCGCCGGCACCGGGGTTTCTTCAAGCCCCAGTTGACGGGCGATTTCCAAGCCCTTGATCTTGCCGGAGAAGATGGCTGCCGAGGCTTCGGCAATCTCTTCGGCGTCCCCGGCAACCAAGGCGTGCATGTGGTAAGTGCGCGCTTTGTAGTAGAACTCGTCCACCGGATCGAGCCCGACGGCGATCAGCACGCAGTCGCAAGCAAACGAACGCTCGCTGCCCGGGATTGGCTGGAAGGCACGATTGACCTGGGCGATGGTCACCGATTCGACGCTGTTCAGCCCGTTCGCGCTGAGGATGGTGTGCGAAGTGTAAATGGGTACG
>JBBIQB010000183.1:0-4311 GCA_037442545.1 Bellilinea sp. | reverse complement strand
CCCCTTAATTCACTGCATACAGGTACCAATATTCGGGCAGCGGAAAACGCACCTGCAATGCCTCGTGCCAGACGAATTTCCCCTTGCCCACCTTCCGCCGCAGAGCGCCATCCAGCGGCTGCAAGCGGGATGCGCTCTCCAGCGGATGCACCCCCCCGTCAGCGATCAACAAATCCAGAATCACCCGCTGGCGGATGTGATAGCCGTACTCGGCAGGCAGCTGCGCGGCAGCCTCCGCTTTCCACTCCGCCAGGTAATGCCGCCACAATCCCAGCCGGTGTTCCCAATCCTGCGCGCTCTTCTTCCACCAGGCGCTCTTCCAGCACTCGCGGGTTTGCTGGATAGCAGCCATCGCCGTCAGCGTGCTTTCGTCCACGGCGGCGCCGGCTTGCTGCCACCCCTCCAGCCTGGCAAGGTTAAGCAAAAGATTACCGGGTGTGAGTTGGTCGCTGTCACCGCGCAGCGGTGCCCCTTTTTGCCCGCTCAACTGCCAGAACAGGCTGGCAGACAATAAATAGTCTTCCAGTTCCTGCGCGGCAGAGCGCACAAACGCGGCGTCCTGGTTGACATCCGGCATCATTTCAAGGCTCTGGCTAGGGCGTGGGCGTAACCGCAGCCGGTCGGGTAGTCAGGAACCATTCCAGAATGGTGACAAAGCGGTCGCTGGTATCCAGCAGCGGACCCATACGCACGCCCTGCACCTGGCGGTCGACGGCATAATTGTAAACCGGGTAAAACAGCGGCAGGGCAGGCAGTTCTTCGGCAAAAATCACCTGGAAATTGCGGTACAGGCGCGCGCGTTCGTTCAAATCGAGGGTGATGCGCGCTTCTTCCAGGTATTCGCTGGCAATTTTGTTATCCCACTGGGAATAATTCTGCCCACCGGTCGCCTGGATCGAATCCCAAAACGGGTATGGATCCGGATCCGGTGAGCGGGTCAAATTGAGATCCACCAGGGCAGCCTGATAATCGCGCGCGGTCAGGCGTTGTTCGATCAAATCGGCATAGGGCAGCACTTCCAGGGTCACAGCCACGTTCAGAGCCGCCCAGTCCTGTTGAATCGACTGCGCCAGCGCCTGATGCTGGGGGGTATCCGGAACCAGCATGGTAAATTCGAACGCATCGCCATCCTTGCCGGTTCGCACCGCGCCGCCCTCCGCCGGGAGGGTATAGCCCGCGTCGATCAACAACTGCGCAGCTCGTTCGGGGTTGAATTCCACCCGCTGGATGCCATCGAAATACGCCCAGGTGCCGGGGAAGATCGGTCCATCGGCAAGAATCGCCTGTCCATTGAGGATACGGTCGATCAGGTACTGGCGGTTGATTCCCAGGTACAACGCGCGGCGGATTTCCGGTTTTTGCAGAAAGGCTTTTTCGGGATTCTTCAGGTTGAAGAGAATCAGGCTCATTTCGGGTCGCCGCCCGGTGTAGATGGCTAGATCGCTTTCCGCCAGCGCCGCCGGCAGAACGTCATCGCTGATCCAACTGATGCCCTGCACCTGATCGTTGCGGTACGCCTGCAACGCCGTTGCCGAATCCGGGTAGTAGCGGAAGATGATCTGCGGGATGAACGGCGCTTCGCCGTAGTAATCCTCGAAAGCCAGCAAGGAGATGCCCGCAATGCGCCCTTCCTCGACGATCAACTGGTCGAAGCGGTACGGTCCGGAACCGATTGGCTGGATATTGAACTCCATCGCCTGGATCTCCTCGATCGTCCTGCCCTCCAGTAAGTGCCGCGGCACAATGCCAAAGGTCAAGTAATCCAGGAACGGAGCAAACGGTTCGGGCAATTTGAATTGCAACAGGGTATCATTTAATTCAATTACGTCAATATCCCGCCAGAAGCGCTGGATATCCTCCGGAAGCACATCCCCCCCGTTACGCATCAATTCAACGGTGAAAACGATGTCCGCTGCGGTCAGCGTTTCGCCGTCGTGCCATTTAACCTCCGGGCGGATTTCGAAATTGTAGATGGTTCCATCCTGCGAGTACGACCAGGATGCCGCCAGGTCGGGAAGCGGGATGCCGCGTTCATCGAAGGTCAACAGCCGGCTGTAGATCAGGCGGTTGACGTCGCGATCGACCGGGTTGTGATAATCCATCAACGGGTTGAGCCGCTGCAACGATCCGACCAGCGCCTCGGTGTAGAAACCACCGGTTACCGGTTCCGGCACAATCTGGGTCACCCCCTCGGGTTGTTCACTTAACAACAGAATTCCGACCACAAGTCCGGTCATAAGGATGATGATGATTTGCCAGCGAAATTTTTTCATAGCCCAAAAAACTCAAAAGGGCGATCACCCCAAACCGATGAGCGAATCGCCCTTAAATGTAGCAGATTTTTGACCTGAAAGGAACGTCCGAACGCCGTCGTTGGGTCAGGAGCCAAGACCAACCGAAAGCAGGGTAAGAATCACGAACAGAATCGCCAGTCCAATGGTGATCAAAAAGATGGTTTTTTCCAGACCGCGCCGGGCGGTGAACACCTGGCTGCTGTCGGCGCCGGTCAAACCACCCAAACCCACACCCTTGTTCTGAAAGATCACACTGGCGATCAGTGTAATTGAGATTATAATCAACGCAATGTCTATGTAATTAACCACTTTGCCACTTCCTCCTTAACTTTGAACGTCCCGATTATACCGTTTGAGGGTGGAAATCGTCAACCATCAATGCACGAACTAATCGCCAATCTCCACATGCACACCCGTTATTCCGACGGCAGCGGCAGCCACAGCGATATTGCTGCGGCGGCGCTGGCTGCCGGGGTGGACGTGGTCATCGTCACCGATCACAACGTGTGGACACAGGGCTTCGAGGACTATTGCCGCAAGGATGGCAAATCGGTATTGATGTTGATCGGCGAAGAGGTTCACAATCAGGCGCGCCTGCCGCAGAAATCCCACCTGCTGGTGTTGGGGTGCAACCGCGAAATGGCACGCCATGCCGACGATCCCCAGAATCTGGTCGACCGGATTCGGGAGATCGGCGGGCTTTCCTTCATCGCACACCCCAAGGACCCGGCGCTGCCACTTTTCCACGAGGATGACATCTCCTGGGAGGATTGGAACGTCACCGGTTACACCGGCATCGAGCTATGGAACGGCTTGAGCGAGTTAAAGTCGCGCATAAAGACCCTGCTGGATGCAGCCTTCTACGGGTATTTTCCCCAGTACCTGGCACACGCCCCACTGCCCGAAGTGCTCGAGCGCTGGGACCGCCTGCTGGCGGAAGACCGGCGGGTGGTCGCCATCGGCGGATCGGACGCCCATGCCCTGAACATCCGCTTGGGAGTGCTAAGGCGGGTCATTTACCCGTACGAATTTCACTTCCGCGCTATCAACACTCACCTGCTCGTCCCCGAACCGCTCAGCGGCGACCTGGTCGGCGACCGGAAGATGGTCTATCAAGCCTTTCAGCACGGACACTGCTTCGTCGGGTATGATCTACCCGCGCCGACACGCGGCTTCCGGTTCACCGCCCAGGGCAAGAACGGTGCGGCAATCATGGGGGACGAAGTGGAAATGGACAGCGCCATCACCTTGCAAATTCGCCTACCGTTCAGAACCGAATGCAATTTATTAAAGGACGGCAGAGCATTGAAAACCTGGACATCTCATGAAGTCTGCACTCACATCACCCGCGAACCCGGCGTGTACCGGGTAGAGTGCTATTTACAATACCTGGGAAAACGGCGCGGCTGGATTTACAGCAATCCGATCTATCTGCGCCCGCCGCGCTGGCGGGCGCGCAGACCGCGAGGCGCGCAATGGTCACAAACAACGTTACCCGACTTCTCGTAGCAAAAAAAATCCCTTTCGAAGCCTTCGAACTGCCGGCGGAAAAGGTCGGCGGCATGGAAACCGCCCGTCTGCTTGGGGTGGACGCCGAATTGATCTATAAAACCATCGTGGTGGTGCGCGAAAAAGGCGCTAAACCCATTCTGGCGGTCATCTCCTCGCCCGCGCAGGTTGACCTGAAAGCGCTGGCGGCTTTTTTGGGCGAGAAAAAACTCAAAACTCCAACCCAGCGCGAAGCGGAGACCCTGACCGGGCTGCAAGCCGGTGGAATATCGCCGCTGGCATTGATCCAACGCGGCTTCCAGGTCATCCTCGACCAGGCTGCCCTGCAGCACGAGAAAATTCACATCTCCGGCGGCCAGCGCGGGTTGAACATCCGCCTGCCGGTCAAAGCCCTGATCGAGTTGACCCACGCCCGCACGGCTGCCATCAGCCATCCATCGGACGCACCCAGCGAACCAGATTAGCCCTTGATCACCACCACCGGGCGCAGCCGGGCAACCTTGCGCGC
>JBBIQB010000182.1:0-4559 GCA_037442545.1 Bellilinea sp. | reverse complement strand
CCGTCGCATCCTGCCTCCGGGCGTTCAATTTCAGGGTACTGCCCCTCCTTCGGGAAAAGCAGGGGCAGTACGGAGATGGTGAATTAGTTTATGGATTGACTGGTTCGAGTTCGAGCAGGGTCTGCACGCCACCCATCTGCCAGTAGCCATTCCAGGTGACTGGCAAAGCGGATGAACCGGAGCCATCCACCGGCCAGTTGGTCCAGGTGGAAGTGCTGTACTGCGCCCACAAACCGTTGTACCACAGCGGGATCATCGGCATTTCGGTCAGCATCAGCTCCTGAATTTCAGCGCAGGCGGCTTTCATTCCTTCGATATCATCGGCGGGGACTTTGGCGAGTGCATCGACCAGGTCGAACATGGCCTGATTGTCGTAGCGGCCAAAGTTGCCGCTGCCCATGATCTCCCGAATGGGATTGCTGAAGAGCAGATTGTAGAGCGTCCACGGCGTGTTGCTCATGGTTGCCCAGTTGTTCAGGGTCATGTTGAAGGTACCCTGGGTCAAGGCGGTATTCCAGGCGCCGTAGTCCGGATAGGCGGCTGTGATGTTGATGCCGGCAGCCTGCGCGCTGGTGGCGATGATGTCGATTGCCGCCATCCAGTCGGTCCAGCCGTTCGGGCAGGTTACTTCCAAGGCGATCTTGGAACCATCTGGGGCTTCAACGAACCCATCGCCGTCCACATCCTTGTAGCCGCCATCGGCGAGCAATTGCCTGGCTTTGGCAGTATCGAAAGAGTAACCCAGCCGGGCAAGCACATCCGCATCATCGAATTCGCTCAACGTGGGCAGCAAGCCGGTTGGACTGGCAGCCCGCACCAGATTGGCGTACGCCACATTGACAATCGAAGGCACATCGATGGCAAAAGCCAGCGCCCGGCGGAAAGCCGGATCGTCCATCGGCTTGATGGTGGTGTTGAGGAACAGCACCGCGGTATTGGCAGAGACCATGTAGGGGGCTTGCGGGTAGTAGGTCTGCACGTATTGCTTGTCGGACAGGGTGGCAATGCCGGGCAGGAAGTTATTGCTCAGATCCACATCGCCCTTGATAACCGCGCCCAAGGCGACGTTGTTGCTCGAGAAGCGGATATCCACAATGCGCTTGGGCGCCGGCAGACCGAACACATCCTTGCCCCACCAGTTCTCGTTGCGCAGCCAGACATTGCGGTCTTCGCTGTGGGTGTCATACAGGTACGCGCCAGAGCCGACCGGGTTGGGGTTCACCCCCCCGGTGATGTCTTCCTCGGTCCTGTTTTCCCACAAGTGCTGGGGAACGATGGTGATATTGTACAGGTTGTTGGTCCACTCCTGGTAGAGCGGGTCGGTGAAGGTGAACTTCAGAGTGGTTTCATCGACCACAACCACTTCGTTCAAATAGTTCCACAGCGGGCTGTACCAGATCGCCGCGTATTGGTTGGCAACGTCGAAGGTGAATTTGACGTCCTCGGCGGTCAGTGGTTGTCCGTCGCTCCAGGTGAGCCCCTCGCGCAGTTTGAGATCGAAGGTGGTCGGCGTGCTCCAAGTGCCCGATTCAGCCAGCCAGGGAGTCAGTTCGCCGGTCATCGGGTTGAAGGCAAACAGGGTTTCGTAAACAAAGCCAACCGTACCGGTGGAATTTGCCTTGCTCCAGGCGATGAAGGGATTCCAGTCATTGACCGGGCCCCACGCCGCGCCGCTGACGTACAGCGTTTCATTGCGCGCGTAGGTCACGTCGCCGGCGGAGGGGACCGGGGTCACCTCGACGATCACCTCTTTGGTTTCGATTACCTTGACCTCTTTGGATGAAGGTCTCGGGTGTGGGTTGAGCGCAAGCAGAAAGCAGGAGGCTGCTTGCAATCAAAAGACTCATAACTACAAAGATTAACTTACGCATTTTCTTTCTCCTTATTGAGTGAATCGGGTTGGGAAAAACGGAATGGGAATGGGCAGACTTCATCACGCGAACATGCACACCTCCTCAAGGATGTTGGCGAAACGCATTTTCGGGAGCGAATCCAACGCGGCTCGCTAAAAACACGGCAAATGGCTGCGCAGTTTCATCTTCCAACGGTTGATTTCCTAATAAACAGTTCGGTCTCCATCATAACCCGCCGCTGTGGGAGGATGCCGTTATCGATCAGGTCGATCAACATTTCGACCGCCTTGTATCCAAATTGGGTCACCAGCTGGCGCACGGTGGTCAACGGCGGGTCGGGCGGGTTGATGAGCGGAATATCGTCATAACCGACAAAAGCAACATCGCGCGGGATGGAAAGCCCCGCCTCTTTCACTGCCCGCATCCCCCCCACCGCCATGGCGTCCGAGGCGGCGAAAACCGCGTCGGGATAGTGCGGGAGCAACTGCTGCATGGCCAGGTAGCCGCCCTGCTCGGTAAAATCCCCCGGGACGATCAAAAGCGGATCAACCGGCAGTCCGGCGGCTTGCAGCGCGCGGCTGTACCCTACCAGCCGGTCGATGCCCACCGTGCTGTTGGAAGGACCGCTGATGGTGGCAATCCGCTTGCGCCCGATTGCAACCAGGTGGCTGACGGCTTCGAATGTGGATTGAATATTGTCCACATCGATATAACTGATGTCCCCTTCGAGGAACGGACGACCGGCAACCACCAGCGGCATGCCCGAGGTGGAAAGCCGCTCGATGAGATGGTCGCCAATCTGGCCGGATTGGACAATGACCCCATCCAGTAATCCCTTGCGCGAAATGCGCGGATAGATTTTGGCTTGGTCTTCCGGCGAACCCACCAGGAAGAGCGCCAGGGTATAGTTGTACTGGTTGCAGGCTTGCGCTACGCCCTGGGTCAGACGGGAGAAATACGGATCAACGAAGATCGCCCCGACCGTGCGCGGCAGCACCAATCCGATCATCCAGGAGCGCTGCGATGCCAGCGCCCGGGCGGCGGCATTCGGGTGAAAACCGGACTCTTGAATGACCTGCTGCACGCGGCTGCGAACCGCCTCGCGCACGTTGGGATGGTTGTTCACCACGCGGGAAACCGTCGAGCGGGAAACACCGGCTTTTCTGGCGATATCTTCCAGTGTCAATTCAGGCATGTGATCGATGGGGGAGAAAAGGGCACTGGCAGGAGCGCGAATCACAACCAAAACTGGAAGCGCTCCCAACAATTAGAATTATTATAAAACTTTTTGACGAAGAGTCAATACTTTTAATGTCAAATTTTCACCACCGCGCAAAAAACACATCCTTACAGACGGACCTAACCGCAAATCAGCAGAAAAATCACCATTTTTCGGCAAAGACAGGGCAAATCTTATCCAATTACGGGCAACCACGATCAGGCGTGGCGATCAACGCGTTGACAAAATTAAAATTATGATTAAAATATAGAAAATATTTAGTAAAAATATTTCGGAGGATGTATTGGGAAAAAAAGTCCGTATCAGTGATGTAGCGCGCTTGAGCGGCGTTTCTCTTTCCACCGTTTCATTGGTCTTGAACAACCGCCCCGGCGTATCGGAAGAAACCCGCCAGGCGGTTCTGAAGGCTGCCAGCGACCTGGGCTACTCCGTGCCCGGCAATGGCGGGCACAGCCCGGCGGTTCATCTGAAAACGATCGGCATGGTCGTCAAAACCGACGCCAACAGCACCCCCCAGGCAAATCCGTTCTATTCCAAGGTGATGATGAGCATCGAGGATGCCTGCCGCCGCGAGGGGATCCAGCTGCTCTTTTCCACTGTTCCGGTGGATGAGAACAACCAGCCGGTGGAAATGCCTTCGCTGCTCAACAACCTGCCGTTGGATGGGCTGCTGCTGGTTGGCGCATTCGTCAACCCGGTATTCACCTCGGTCCTTCAGCAGCGCCGCATTCCCACCGTGCTGGTGGACGGTTATTCCGAAAACCAGGATTTCGACAGCGTGGTTTCGGACAATTTCCGCGCCGCCTACAACGCCGTCGAATACCTGTTGGAAATCGGGCACCGCCACATCGCTCTGGTTGGATCCAGCGACCAGTGTTTTCCCAGCCTGCGCGAGCGGCGCAATGGCTATCTACGCGCTCTCAAGGAACACGACATCCCGGATACCTACATCGCCGGTTTCAATATCAACCAGACGCACGGCTTTCAGGAAAGCCTGGACCTCTTAAAACAGTATCCACAAATCACCGCTCTGTTCTGCCTGAACGACGACGTCGCCAGCAGCGCCCTGCGCGCGGCGCAAAGTCTGGGCTGGAAAGTCCCGGATGACCTTTCGATCATCGGGTACGATGACACCTACATCGCCGCCAATACCCACCCCGCCCTGACCACCCTGCATGTCGATACGCTCAGCATGGGCAGAGCCGCCGTGCGCCTGCTGTCGATGCGTATCGAAAATCCCGCCTCGGCGCGCATGACCCTGCTGATCCACCCTCAATTGATCAAGCGCGAAAGCGTAGCCCCCAAAGCCTGAAAAATCTCAATACACGAGGTAATTGACTATGCTCCTTTCATCCCTGCCGAATATCCCCTGGGAGCAACGCCCCCAGGGCTGCAATGACGTCGTCTGGCGTTACAGCGGCAACCCAATCATTCCGCGCAACCTGATTCCCTCATCCAACAGCATT
>JBBIQB010000181.1:0-4573 GCA_037442545.1 Bellilinea sp. | reverse complement strand
CTATGGCTTTTTCAAGAAAGCTTGACAGGTAGACAAAAGATCCTTCTCGGTAAAATGGTTGTGAACAAACAACCAAAACACCGAAGAGGATCTAGATGGAGTATAGCACGCTTGCGCCTTGGCAAGAGATCGGAGAAACAGGGATCGTACATGATAGGGGCAGTTTGTATGGGCGCTTTCATCATATCAGCGATCCCCGAGGAGCCAAGGGGAAACAATACAGCCTGGTGAGGTTGTTGGTAATCATATTTGTAGCCAAGCTGGCAGGCAAAGACAAACCGGACGAAATTGCGGATTGAGCGAAGAACCACGAGGAGGAATTGTCTGGGCTGCTGGAACTGAAGCGCCAGAGAATGCCCTCCCATGGCACGCTCCGGCGGGTGTTTCACACCCCCCTGGAGGAAGCGGAATTCGACCGGAGGGTCCAAGAATACCACCAACAAGAGCAAACCGGGTCAGGCAAGGTGTTATTCATGGATGGCAAAGCGTTGCGGGGCACGCGTGTAGCTGGTCAGGAGCGCAGTGATCCGGTATTGAGCCTGTACGCTGTTGACGACCAACTTGTGTTGGCTCAAGCGGCAGTGGACACGAAAGAAAACGAGATTGTGGCAGCCCCAGCCTACCGCATGTTGCTGCCTCACCCGCTCAAGTACAATAACTTGGTGATCGGCTTGATCAAGCGCACCGGACACAATCATGCCGCAAGAGCCCGGCGTTTCTATGCCGGACACATCGCTCAGGCTTTTGGTGTGTTGCTCACTGCAAAATGCCCTTCTTGAAAAAGCCAAATTGCAAAGCAAACTGCGCTTCCTTGACAGGATGACCGAATCCGATATAATGGTGTTGCAATTACACTAATTGCGGTTTGACCGTTTTCTTTTGCCGGCTTGATTGGTTTTATAAATACATAAAGGAGTGAAAATGCCCCCATCCCTGGCTGATCGTTCCCGTCCGTTTCTTGAATTTGTTGAGGACTGGGTCAAGCAATTGCCTGTAACGCCGCTGCAACACGCCGCCCCGCATCCCGAGCGGGTGGCAATCCTCTCGGTGGACGTGATCGAAGGCTTTTGCCACACTGGTCCGCTTGCCAGCCCGCGCGTGGCGGCAATTGTGCAGCCGATTGTGACACTGTTCAACCGCGCCTGGAAGTACGGCATTCGCCATATTTTACTGACCCAGGATGCGCACGAACCGGATGCGGTTGAATTTGGCTGCTGGCCGCCGCACTGCGTACGCGGCACGCCCGAAGCCGAAACGGTGGCGGCTTTCAAGGAACTGCCATTTTTCGATCAGATCGTTGTGCTGGAAAAAAACTCCATCTCCAGCGGATTGAACACCGGCTTGAACGACTGGCTGCAAGCTCACCCGGAAGTGGATACGTTCATCGTCGTTGGTGACTGCACCGACCTGTGTACTTATCAACTGGCGATGCACCTGCGCCTGGATACCAATGCCCGCCAGCGTCACCGCCGCATCATCGTCCCTGCCAATGCTGTGGATACTTATGACCGCAGCCTGGCGACTGCCCGCGAACAGGGAGGCCTGCCCCACGATGGCGATCTGCTACACGCGGTATTTCTGTATCACATGGCGCTGAACGGCATCGAGGTGGTGGCAAGGATCGAATAAACGCCGTATTTCGAGCCCGCTGCACCCGTTTTCTCAATCCCGCGGCGCACGCTAACCCCGCGGGATTTTTATATCCGCCGTTTAAGGCTGGAATGATTCTGTTATAATAAAAAATCTTCGCGGAGGTGAGGTTATGTATCAGCAAAATCAGGAAAAGTACGAAGACAGCGAATTGTTCCGCATCCGTCATTCGCTGTCACATGTTATGGCGCAGGCTGTGCTGGAATTATTCCCGGAAGCCAAATACACCATCGGTCCCCCGGTGGAAAATGGCTTCTATTACGATTTCGACCTGCCCCGTACGTTGACTCCCGAAGACCTCGAAAAAATTGAAAAACGAATGCGCCAGATTGTTGCCGGGCGCTACGAGTTCGTGCGCAAGGTTGTTTCGGCGGAGGATGCCCGCAAGATTTTCTCCAATCAACCCTATAAACTGGAATTGATCCACGACCTGGAACGCGGCGAAACCGACGAGCACGGGCAGCCGCTGGAAGAAAAACCAGAAATCTCGATTTATTCCCACGACAAGTTCATCGATCTGTGCCGCGGACCGCACGTTGCCAATACGGCTCAGATCAACCCATCTGCCTTCAAACTGATGACCGTGGCGGGCGCTTACTGGCGCGGCGATGAAAAAAATCCCCAGTTGCAGCGCATTTACGGCACCGCCTGGCGGACGAAGGAAGACTTGGAGCATTATCTGCACATGCTGGAGGAAGCCCGCAAGCGCGATCACCGCAAGCTGGGCAAGGACCTGGAAATCTACATCTACGATGACGAGGTCGGGCCGGGTTTACCGCTCTGGCTGCCGCGCGGCGGGGTGCTGATCGACGAGTTGGAAAACCTGGCAAAGGAAATGGAGGACGCCGCGGGTTACCAGCGGGTGCGCACCCCACACCTGACAAAGGAAGACCTGTTCAAGCGCAGCGGTCATCTTCCGTACTACGCCGAAAGTATGTACCCGCCAATGGAGCTGGAGGGCGTGCGCTACTACGTCAAGCCGATGAACTGCCCGTTCCATCACAAAATCTTTGCCGCCAAGCCGCGCAGTTACCGCGACCTGCCGATTCGCCTGGCGGAGTACGGCACCTGCTACCGCTACGAAAAAAGCGGTGAGCTGTTTGGCTTGATGCGGGTACGCTCGATGCAAATGAACGACGCCCACATTTACTGCATGGAAGAACAGTTCGAGCAGGAATTTCTTGGTGTGGTGGAACTTTACCAGAAATACTTTAACCTGTTCGGCATCGACAAGTACGTTATGCGCCTGAGCACGCATCACAGGCGCGGGCTGGGTAAAAAATATGTGGACAACGAGCGCCTGTGGCTGAAGACTGAGGACATGGTGCGCCGGGCGATGCAAAACGGTGGCGTGCCCTACGTCGAAGCCATCGATGAAGCCGCCTTTTACGGTCCCAAGATCGACGTGCAAATCTGGAGCGCCATCGGGCGCGAGTTCACCCTGGCGACTAACCAGGTGGATTTTGCCGTGCCGCAGCGTTTTGACCTGACCTTCGTCAACTCCAGCGGCGAGCAGGAAACGCCGCTGTGCATTCACCGCGCCCCGCTTAGCACCCACGAGCGGATGGTTGGTTTTCTGCTCGAGCACTACGCCGGTAATTTCCCGGTCTGGCTGGCGCCGGAACAGGTGCGCATCATCCCGATCACCGACGCGCACAATGAATATGCGCTTGGGTTGGAAAAGGAACTGCGTGCTGCCGACATCCGCGCCGAGGTTGACCTCGGCGCCGATCGGATGAATGCCAAAATCCGCGCCGCGCAGTTGTTCAAGCTGCCTTACATGGCAGTGGTCGGCGATCAGGAAGTGAACAGCCGCACCATCGCGCTGCGCCGCCGTGACGGCAGCCGCCAGAATGATCTTGGCGTGGAAGCGTTCATTGCTCAGGTGAAGGAGCGTATCCACACCCGTTCGGCGGAATTGTGACCGTTTATGCCTGAAATTGTTCTTTCAGGCGGTTGACACGGGCAGTATCCTGTGCTAACATTCTGCCCCAGAACAAATCCATAGCCCCAAAAGGCGCTCTTATCCAGAGAGGTGGAGGGACCGGCCCTGCGAAACCTCGACAACCTGGAACCCGCTGTTCACCGGCGGGTATCCAAGGTGCCAAGTCCGGCAGAAATTCTGGAAGATGAGAGGGCAATTCCCTTGAATGTAGAAAGTTGCCCCCTGAGACCAGAAGGGGCAACTTTATTTTTTAGGAGGATATCCGTACGATGAACACCACTTTCATGAACTCGCCGCGCTATCTGTTTACGTCCGAATCGGTCACCGAAGGTCACCCGGACAAGGTGTGCGACCAGGTCAGCGATGCCGTGCTGGACGCCTGCCTGGCGCAGGATGCGTATTCGCGGGTAGCCTGCGAAGCAGCCACCAAAACCGGTTTCGTCATTCTGCTGGGGGAAATCACCACCTGCGCGCAGGTCAATTTCGACGAACTGGTGCGCCAGGTAGTCAACCAAATCGGTTACGATCACAGCGATAAAGGCTTCGATGGCAACACCTGCGCGGTGCAGGTGGCGATCTCCAAGCAATCCGGCGATATTGCCATGGGTGTGGATAAAGCCCTGGAAGCCAAAACCGGCACGATGACCGAGGCGGAAATTGAGGCGGTTGGCGCCGGTGACCAGGGGATGATGTTCGGCTATGCCTGCAACGAAACCCCGGTGCTGATGCCGATGCCGATTTATTTGGCGCACAAACTCACCCGCCGCCTGGCAGAAGTGCGCAAGAACGGTACACTGCCCTGGCTGCGCCCGGACGGCAAATCGCAGGTGACGGTGGAATACCGCTACGGCCGGCCCCAGCGGGTGGACACGGTGCTGGTCAGCACCCAGCACGCGCCGGAAATTTCCCAGGAGGAGATCTTCGAGGCGGTCAAGAAGCACGTCATTTTACCGGTTATCCCGGCGGACATGATCGACG
>JBBIQB010000180.1:0-4682 GCA_037442545.1 Bellilinea sp. | reverse complement strand
GCTCGTCGTCGTTGATGAACACCGAGGCGGTGATGTGCATGGCATTCACCAGGCACAGCCCTTCGCGGATGCTGCTCTCGCGCAGGCAGGACTCGACCTGACCGGTGATGTTGACAAATCCCATCCGGCTGGGCAGGTGCATCCACAATTCTTTGCGGTAGGTGCGCATCTCGCCGTCCTTTCGCTAGGGGTTGCTCTTCCGCCGCTGGAGAAGGGTGTCCTGTGCGCTGCAGGCTTCGCCGCTGTCGGCGGGTTTAAGGCGGCGGTAGCTGCCGTCGGGCTGCATTTGGCGCGCTTTGAGGTTGTCCCTCAAATAGACTTCCAGGATGTCATCGCGGATCGAGCGAATCATGCGCGGGGTTTCGATCGGGAACAAAACTTCCACGCGCTGGTTGAGGTTGCGCGGCATTAAGTCGGCGCTGCCCATGTAGATCTGCTCTTCGCCGTTGTTGTGAAAGTAGTAAATGCGGCTGTGCTCCAGGAATCTGCCCACCACGCTGATCACGCGGATATTCTCGCTCACATTTTTGATGCCCGGACGCAGGCAGCACATACTACGCACGATCAAATCGATCTTGACTCCGGCTTGCGACGCCCGGTACAGGTTTTCGATTATCGGCTGATCGACAATGGCATTCATCTTGAAAATCAGACGCCCATTGCCGTGTTGGCGCTGGTATTCAATTTCGCGGTGTATCATCGCTTCGAACTGTTGGCGCAAATTGATCGGCGCGACCAGTAGTTTGCGGTAATTTTCTTTGAGCGAATAGCCGGTCAGATAATTGAACAGGTCGGTTGCATCGGCGGCAACGTCATCATCGCAGGTGAATAGCGATAGATCTTCATATACCTGGGCGGTGATGTGGTTGTAATTACCGGTGCCCATGTGGACATAGCGGACGATGTGGTCGCCCTCGCGGCGCACCACCAATGCAATTTTGGAGTGGGTCTTCAAGCCGAGCAAGCCGTAGGTGACGTGCACCCCTTCCTGTTCCAGCAGCCGCGCCCAACCGATGTTGCTTTCCTCGTCGAAGCGGGCTTTCAGCTCGACCAGCACCGCGACCTGCTTGCCGTAATCGCGGCGGGCTTGCAGCAGGGCTTTGACAACCGGCGAGTTGGAACCGGTGCGGTATAGGGTTTGTTTGATCGCCAGCACGCCCGGGTCTCGGGCGGAAGCGCGCAGAAAATCGATTACCGGGGTGAAGGAATCGTAGGGGTGGTGCAGAAGGATGTTCTCGCGTTGGATTGCGGAAAAAATGGCATCGTCATCCGCTTCGGCGCCGAAACGCAAAATTTGTGGCGTATACGGGATAAATGGGCGGTCTTTCAGCTCGTGGCGTTCGACGCGGGTCAATTCCGAAACCGTGCGCAGGTTGAGCGGCGAATCGAGCACATAGACATCATTGCGATCGACGCGCAGGTTGGCAATCAGCATTTCTTTCAGGTCGTTGGGAATGTCCTTGCGCACCATCAGCCGTACCACCGTGCCAAAGCGGCGTTTGCGCACGCTCTCCTCGATGGTTTCGAGCAGGTCGGCGGCTTCCAGTTCCTGGATTTCCATATCCACGTTGCGGGTGACGCGGAACAGGTGCGCGCCGAGCACTTTCAGTCCGGGGAACAGGTCGTCCAAATTGGACAGGATCAGGTCTGCCAGCCAGATGAAATAATGGTGGCGGGGTACGGTGCCATCTTTGCGCACGCTGCCGGAGGAGCGTTTGATCGGCACCATCTGCGGCAGGGTGTCGGGCACTTTGACGCGCGCGAAACGCGGCTGTTTGTCTTTGCCTTCCAGAATGACTGCCAGATTGAGACTTAGATTGGAAATGTGTGGAAAAGGGTGCCCGGGGTCGAATGCCAGCGGGGTAAGCACTGGAAATACGGTCTCGTGAAAATAGGCGTCGGCAATCTGCTTCTGGCGGGTGGTCAGGTCTTTATAGTAACGCACGTGGATGCCGGCGTCGTCCAGCTGGGGCAGAAGACGGCGATTCCAATAGTCACGCGCTTCGATGAGCAGTTTGAGCGCCGATTTACGGATTTCCACCAGTTGTTGAGCGGCGGTTAAGCCGTCGATGGACAGGTCGATCACGCCTTCGTCGCGCTGCAGAATCAAGCCGCCCACCCGCACCATGAAAAATTCATCCAGATTGGAGCCCAGAATGCCCAGGAATTTAACCCGCTCCAACAATGGGTTGGACTCGTCCATGGCTTCTTCCAGCACGCGGCGCTGGAATTCCAACATGCTCAGTTCGCGATTGATATAAAGGGTGGGATTCTTGAGGTCGATCCCGCTCCCTTCGGATAGGATCTCTTCCGGCATGGGTTTGATGCTCGCTTTCCTTTTGTTCTTAGCCATGTTTCCGCTTTGCGCGCAATGTGATCGGTTGACTCGGCAGGGATCAAATTGAGCCGCCCGGCTGATAGATAGGAACTGTGCCTTTATTATACTGAATCCGCGGCGACTTATCACTACACGACCTGCTCTGCCAAGCGGCGAATTTTATTCGATGCCCGGCAGAGTCGCCTGCTGCTGGCGGTAGACCGCCACCCGGTTGCGTCCATTTTCTTTTGCCTGGTACAGCGCCTTGTCGGCAAAATCTACCAGATGGTCGAGGCTGACCGGTTTGCCCGACACGAAGAAGGATACCCCCAGACTGATGGTGATCGTCGCGCGTCCTTTGGGCGTGGCAATACTGATGGTCTCGATCGCGTGGCGCAGCCGTTCGGCAATCTGCAGGGCTTCGTGGATGCCGGTTTCGGGCAGCAGGATGATGAATTCCTCCCCGCCAAAGCGTCCAATCGAATCAAAGATGCGCAGGTTGTTGCGGCAGCGGCTTGCCAGCGCCTGCAATACCTGGTCGCCAACCAGGTGCCCATAGCAATCGTTGACCCACTTGAAGTGATCGATATCCAACAGGATGATTGCCATTTCGCGGTCGTAGCGGTGCGAGCGCTCCAGTTCGGTCTGGGCAACGTAGTAAAAATGCCGCCGGTTGAATACCCCCGTCAGCGAATCGGTGATCGCCAGCTCGCGCAGTTTGGCTTCGGCTTTGTTGCGCTCGGTCACATCGCGGAAGGAGAGCAGCCAGCCAAATTCCTTGCCCTCCACGCGGTAGGAGGTGATCAGGCAATCCAGGGTGAGACCCTGATTGAGGTCGACCATCACGTTCATCGGATCGAACGGGGAGTCGATCATATTTTCGAGCGCGGACAGAAAGGGATTGGCGTCGAACATCTTTTGGGCGAGCATGTCCAGCGGACGTTTGTCAATGTTGTTTTGCCAGTTGGCGGGCAGATCAAACAATTCAGCCAGGCGCTGGTTGTGCAGCAGCACCTTCAACGCCTGGTCGAAAACCAGTATGCCCGAGCCGGACGAATCGAGCGTTGCCTGGGTCAACGCCATTGAGCGGCGCAGATCGAATTCCACCTGCTTTTGCTCGGTAATGTTGTGCAAGGTGAGTACGTAACCGTTGACTTCCCGCCCTTGCAGTGACAGGCGGTTAACCTTGACTTGAAAGTGCTGGGTCATGCCTTTGCCAGGGATGGTCATTTCAGTCACCTTGGTAGATTGATCCACGCCGAAATCTGACCAGTTGGAGGCAAGCGGCAGCAAGCTGGTGATATCACGGGCGACCAGCGACTCCGGTTCGGCTGCCAGCAGGCGGTACGCCGCCGGGTTGGCATCGATAATGCGGTTGCGCGGATCGACGACGATGACCACGTCCGTCATGTTTTCGAACAGCATGTCGCGCGCGATGGGAACCATATCCAGCAGGTGGTAGCGGAACAGCGCCCAGGCGATGATCAGATTGCTGATGCCAAAGGTGACCGGGATGACATCATGTAGATAAAGGGGAATGATTCGCAGCGCGGTGACGATGCTGGCGAGCCAGGGGATGATGATACCGAGCAGCACAATGCCGATCTGCAGGCGAAACAGACGCGGCGCGGCGATGTACTTGACAATGAAAAACAACGTGCCGATCACGATCAGCGTATATGCGTAGATGGTGTACAGGTTGAACAGGGGACCATCCACAAACACCAACCGGTAGAACAGTTCCTCGCGCACCACCTGCGGGTTGGTGCGGAAAAGAGCGTGGACGCCGTCCAGCCAGATGAAGAGTACCAGCGCGACGGTGAGGGCGAACAAATAGCGCCAGTTGATGCGGTTGAACGAGATCTGGCGGTAGTTGTATTCCAGGGCAAAACCGAGATAAAACACCGGCAGCGCGGCGGCGGCAAGAAACTGAACATTGTTCCATAACAGCACCAGTTCCAGCCTGTCGGTGATAATCTGCAATAGATAGGCGACAATCCATAATGCCTGGCTGTACGCCATGCCCACCAGGGCTTTCGAGGCGGAATCCTGTTTGCGGGTGTGGGCAAGCCAGCCAACCCAAACGCAAACTGTCACCGAAAGCAAGTAGGGCAACAGGGCGAAGAGGTATTCGAGGAACATGGAAGGAAGGCGTGAGTTAAAAGATAGAGTACGACTACGCATCCATTCGGGTCGGGCTATACCCCGCCGCCCCGCCCGATGGTGCAGCGGGTGTGGAAAACGATCCGAACTCCGGTTAATTATAATCATACCGGATTTGTTTTCGCTTTGGTTTAATGAAATTGCAAACTATGGCTTTTTCAAGAAAGCTTGACAGGTAGACAAAAGATCCTTCTCGGTAAAA
>JBBIQB010000179.1:0-4690 GCA_037442545.1 Bellilinea sp. | reverse complement strand
TTGTCTACGCCATCATCCCGACCTTGTTCGTCTTCTTCAACATCTTTGCGCTCAATATGGTGCTGCAATACAAAAAAATCGGACCCTGGAAGGATTACCTGTTCGGCGAACGTTTTTACATCGTGCTCAGCCTGTCGGCGAAAACCGTGCTGGCTTGGCTGATCTTCGCCGGGACGCTGGCGCCGGTCTAGACCCGCGCCGCGCATCCCCCCACCGGGCGCCATCCGCCTGGATATGAAAGGTGGTACCCTGAGTTCTACGGAGGGTACCACCTTTGGCATGGCGGACCTGCCATGCGAGCGGAAAAAGCGCCCGCCCGGCTGGGCGGGTTGACTTTACAGGCGGTTGGCGAAGCGCTGGATGCGCCGCAGGGCTTCTTCGAGTTTCTCGTAAGCGGTGGCATAGGAGATGCGGCAGAAGCCCTCGCCGCCGGCGCCAAACGAATTGCCCGGCACGATGGCAACCTTTTCCTCTTGCAGCAGGCGGGTGGCGAAGGTCTCGTCATCCAGCCCGGTGGCGCTGACCTGCGGAAAGGCATAGAATGCACCCTTGGGCTCAAAGGTCGGCAAGCCGATGCGGTTGAGCTCGCTCACCACCAGCCGGCGGCGGCGGTCGTATTCCTCCACCATGCGCATCACCGATTCATTGCAGTCCTGGATGGCAACCAGCGCGGCATCCTGCGAGACGGTCGGCGCGGACATGACCGTGTACTGGTGTACCCGCAGCAGCCCTTTGAGAATCTCCGCCGGGGCGCAGGCATAGCCAATGCGCCAGCCGGTCATGGCGTAGTCCTTGGAAAAGCCGCCCAGCAGCACCGTGCGGCGGTGCATATCCGGCAGGGTAGGGAAGCACACGTGGCGGTGCCCGCCGTACACCAGCCGGTCGTAAATTTCATCGGAAATGACGATCAGGTCGTACTTCTCGGCGATGCGCGCAATTTCCAGCAAGCGTTCGCGCGTGGCAACCGCGCCGGTCGGATTGTTGGGAAAACCGAGCAGGATGGCTTTGGTGCGGTGGGTCACGGCGGCTTCGATGCGCGCCGGGTCGATGTTGAAGTTGTCCTCCATCTGGCAGGGAATCTCCACCGGCACGCCGCCCGCCAGGTGCACCTCCGCCTGGTAGGAGACAAAACACGGCGTGGGAATGATCACCTCGTCACCGGCATCCAGCAGTGCGGTGGCAGACAGGTAGAGCGCCTCTGACCCGCCGACGGTAATCACCACCTCGGTGGCGGGGTCGTAGCGCACCCCGTACAGGCGCTCCAGGTTGGCGCTCAACGCGCGGCGCAGCTCGATAATGCCGGCGTTCGAGGTGTAATGAGTGCGTCCCTGCTGCAGCGAGCGGATGCCCGCTTCCACCACCGGGCGCGGGGTATCGAAATCCGGCTCGCCAATCCCCAGCGAGATGACATCCTGCATCGTTGCCGCGATGTCGAAGAAGCGGCGGATGCCGGAAGGTTTAAGGCAGGAGACCCGCTGAGAAATATAGGTTTCGCGCATTTTGACTCCTTGAATAGGGTTGAGCATGGGGTTTGTGTGCATCCTGTTGGGCAAAAATAGAATCGCTATACGGCGTTAACGCGCCATTCATCGAACAGTTCGCCATAGAACAACTCGAACACCCGCCCGTCGCGCACGCGCACGCGAAAGCGCTTGCCGCCGGGAATGCGCCATTCGGCTTCGACCTGTTCGATCTCCAGGCGCTGTCCTTCCCAGCGCAGCGCGGTCGGACGCTCGGCGTACTCGTAACCCGAGTGGCACTCGACCGGGTCGCTCATTCCTTCAGCCACGAGTTGTCCCCAAGGTTGAGCTGGCGGGGCTTGCCTTCGGCGAGCACCTGCCGCCCGACGAGCGCATCGCTCACCACCAGCCCGCGCAGCTGGCTGTCCGCGTCCACCACGCTGTTGCGGATGACCACGTCCTGCATCTGGCAGCCTGCGCCGATGGAAACGTGCGGACCGACCACCGCGCGCTCCACCTGCGCCGACGGGTGGATGTACACCGGCGGGATGATTGCCACCCCCGCGCGCTGCGCGGCAGCGGCGGAGTTATCCTTGCCATGTTCGAGCAGGTGGCGGTTGGTCTCCAGCACCGCGTCGGGAATGCCGGCGTCCAGCCAGACATCCACCCGGCGGGTGCGCATGCGCGCGCCGCGCTCCAACAGGATGTTGACCGCGTCGGCGAGAAAAAATTCATTTTTAAGGGTCAAATTGCGCCGGAACTGTTCCTCGATGGCGGACATGAGTTCCTCGCCGCTTTTGAAATAATAGAAGCCCACCACCACCAGGTTGTTGGTCGTGTCCTGCGGCTTTTCCACCAGCCGGGTGACCCAGCCCTGCTGGTTGACCAGCGCCACGCCAAAGCGGCGCGGGTCCTCCACCGGGCGCACCCAAGCCAGCCCGTCCTCCGCTACCTGGTCGAGGGTGGATAGGTCGGTTTCGATCAGCGTGTCCGAAAACGCCATCAGCAGCGCGCCGCGCATGTGTTCGCGCGCCAGGTAGAGCGCGTCCGACTGACCGCGCATCACTTCCTGAATGACGTAATGGACGGTCTTTTCGGGGTGATGCTGGCGTATGTGCGCTTCCACTTGGTCGCGCTGGTTGGGACCAATAATGAAAATGTACTCGACATCCAACGATTGGGGCAGGCTGTCGAACTGCTCGAGCACGTGATCCAGCACGGTTTTGCCTGCCAGGGCGATCAGCGGTTTGGGCTTGCTCCAGGTGTGCGGGCGCATCCGGCTGCCCAGCCCTGCCATCGGCACCGCAATTTTGAGGGGGTTTCCCAAGGTTTCCTCCTGTGGTCGGCTGGTTTGAATCTTATTGTATCACCGCCGCCGGAGCGGGGCTATGGAGAGTCCTCCCGCCTTGCGGCGACATTTGACCGTTTTTTGCGCGGGCGGAAAAAAAACGCCCGCGCGTGGAATTCTCCGCTGCGCGGGCGGGACGGAGTAACCCGGTATCCTAGTCGAGCACCCGTTCTGCCATCAGCGCCGCCACCGATTGCAGCGCCGGAACGTCGAAGGCAAAGCGCGCGCCAGCCGCCTGGAACAACTGCGGCAGTGCGACCGAGCCGCCCAGCGCGAGCGCGCGGCGGTAAGCTGCCACTGCCTGCTGCTGGTTTGCCAGGGCATTGCGCCAGACCTGCGCGGCGCCGAGCTGCGCCAGCCCGTATTCGACGTAGTAGAACGGGATCTGGAAGATGTGCAGTTTGCGCTGCCAGCCGGTGCGGCGAATATCCTCTAGCCCGCTCCAGTCCACGCCGACCATGAAGCGCTGCCACAGGTCGTCCCATGCCTGATCGCAGGCGGACGGATCGACAGCCTGCTGCGGGTGGGTGTATGCCCAGTGCTGGAAGCCGTCCACCACCGCCATATAGGGCCAAAACAGCAGGCTGCGCTCGACATGCTCCTCGAAGGCGCGGCGGGCATCCTCGGCGGAGTAATATCCGCCGTGTTCGCGGCTGAGGTATGGAGCGGCGAGGAATTCCATGCCCATCGAAGCCACTTCGGCAAATTCCATTGGCACGTTGGTCAACTGGCTCAGCGGCAGGGCGGCCGATTCGAAGACGTGGAAGGAGTGCCCGCCTTCGTGCAGCAGGGTTTGCACGTCATCATGCAGCCCGACCGCGTTCATGAAGATGAACGGGCGGCGGCTGATGGGGAAACTGGTGCAATAGCCGCCGGGGGCTTTGTTCTTGCGGTTTTCCAGGTCGAGCAGGTTTTCGTTAACCATGGTGTGGAAATAGTCGCCCAGGGCTGGATCCACCGAGCGGAACACGGCAGTGGTGTTTTCCGTCAGGTCATGGACGCTTTGGTAGGGGCGCAGCGGCGGCAGCCCCAGCGGGTCGACATCCAGGTCCCACGGGCGCAGCGCATCCAGCCCGAGCCGTTTGCGGCGGCGTTCGTAGACTTGTTTTGAGAGCGGGACGATGACCTGCTGGATGGCGTCGCGGAAGGTCTGGCAGTCCTGCGGGGTGTAGTCGTGGCGGTGGAACTGCACCCAGCGATAGGCGCGGAAGTCGCTCTTGCCGGCGTTGGCGGCGATCTGCTGGCGCAGTTTGAAGAAGCGCACCCACAGATCATCGAAAGCGGCGCGGTCTGCCAACTGGCGGCCGGCGGAAAGCCGCCAGGCTTGTTCGCGGCGGGCGCGGTCGCTGTCCTGGTACACTGGGCGCAGCATGGTCAGGGTGACTTCTTTGCCCTCCCATTCCACAGTCTGTTTGCCGGCAATCTGATCGTATTCCAGCCCCAATTTTTGCTCCTCTGCCAGCAGCGGCAGGTTTTCATCGCGGAACAGCTCGGCATCGTCGCGGTAATCGCGCAGCGGGATGTCGAAGCCATCCGGCTGCAAGCCGCTTTCCAGCAGGCGGGCTTTGATTTTTTGGTCGGCTGCCATGGCTTGCGGGTAGATTTCATCCAGCGCGGCGCGGAAGCGGGCTTCGGCAACTTCATCGGCAGTGTTGACCGTGACGGCAACGTTCAGGCGGCTGAACAGTTCCTGCAGCGCATCGCCCAGGTCGGACCAATCTTTCAACCAGTTACCGACGGTGGTTTCATCAAACGGGCGCGCGATCAAATCGCGCGCGTAGGGCTCGAAGCGCTCCCATTTCCAGTCCATAAAATCAGCCGGGGGGTTTTTTAACTCGGTAAACATGCAGGCTCTCCTTATGGGAATGTGTATACAACGAGC
>JBBIQB010000178.1:4318-4724 GCA_037442545.1 Bellilinea sp. | reverse complement strand
GACGGCCGCGTCATCGGCTGCGTCCAGATTGCCGGCTGGGTGGCGCGACGCATCTCGGCCTCGGCCTGGTGGAGGCCGTGGATCATGGCCTCCAGCTCCGTCATGCTGGCCTGTTCCGCTTGACGTCGCCCGATCGCGGCGTCCACGCGCGCGCCCTCCAGGAGGGTGCCTGGCTCCGGACAGACCTTGAGGACGGCGAGATCCCGGAGGTGGGCACCCAGCTCCAGGGCGAACTGCCGCAGGTCCTGGCCGTGCCGAGCCAGGTCGTCCACCAGCCGGAGGACCGTCGCGGCGTCCCGCGCCAGCACGGCGTCCGCCGCCTTTGCCAGGACGTCCGCGCGCACCAGTCCCAGGAGGTCGGCGACCGCCGTGCCCTCGAGGCGGTCGCCCAGGCACGCGATGGCCT
>JBBIQB010000178.1:1550-4304 GCA_037442545.1 Bellilinea sp. | reverse complement strand
GCAGGCTTCCGCCGGCCGCCTGGCTGAGGACCGAGATGGCCCCCTCGTCCGCGGTCGCCCCCTCGGCCGCCGCGATCTCGCGCAGCCGCCCGCCGATCTCCGCCACTCCGAGCAACCGGAAGTCGTGCCGCTGGCACCGGGAGTGGATCGTCGCCGGGATCCGGTGCGGCTCCGTCGTGGCGAGGATGAACACCACTCGCGGCGGCGGCTCCTCCAACGTTTTGAGCAGCGCATTGAACGCAGCGGTGGACAGCATGTGCACTTCGTCGATGATATACACTTTATATTTGCCCTGCGAAGGAGAAAAGTTGATCTTGTCACGCAGGTCGCGCACATCATCCACGCTGGTATTGGAAGCCGCGTCGATCTCGATCAGGTCGAGAAAGCGCCCGCTGTTGACCGCCTGGCAGTAATCGCAACGATCGCACGGGCGGCTGGCAGCCAACTCCGCCTGGCAGTTGACTGCCTTCGCCAGCAGGCGCGCGGTGGTGGTTTTTCCCGTCCCGCGCGGTCCGGCGAACAGGTAGGCGTGCCCAACCCGCTGGCTGCGAATCGCATTCTGCAGGGTCTGAACGACATGATCCTGCCCGACCACCTGCTCCCACAAACGGGGACGCCATTTTCGGTACAATGCCTGAGACATGAATTACCCGCTTTCCAACCTGTTTCGATTCGTCCTGCCTGCCCGCTGCAGCTTGACCGCCAGATTCAACGGCGTAAGGATGGAAATGAGCTGCGGGGGCTGATAAATTGTACTGGAAAATTCGCCGGTTGAGACGTTGAACCGACTCGTCCCAGGGGGTGAAAAAAAGATATTCATCCAGACTCCAACCGTTAAACCTCAGGGAATCGAGTAAGTGGCGCGCACATTTCCCTGCCAGTCGGTCAGCGTGACCACATCGCCTGCGCGCCAGACCGGCTGATTGACGTCCCAGAACAATTCCATCGCCGAATTGCTGCCTTCCCGGCTGTACAGGCGCACCGAGCCATTCTTGTTGAGCAGCAAACCGGGGAAGGTGTACTCCGCGCCGCGCCCATTGCTCAACACCCAGCCAGTCAATTGCAATTCGCCCTCCCCCACCCGGCGCAGCGCCACGGCTTCGTTTTGCAGGTCGCCTGCACCAATCACCGTCTCGATCAGGATGACCAGCTCTTCCAGCGGCGGCAGGGTGGCTTGAAGTGGTGGAATTCCACCCTGGGCGGTATTTTCCGCCGGCTGGGCTTGCCCCGGATTAATACCGCCCGCGGCGGGCAGCACCGGGCGCTGGGTGCGATCCCAGACGATCAGCACCGTCAACGTGGTTGCCGCCGAGATGAGCATGTTGAGCAGCAGGAACGGGAGAACACGTTTCCAGGATCGCATAATCACCTTTCGGCCAGAGGGCAAAAAAATGCTACCGGTAGAGTAGAGCCGATATATTGAATCATAGCACATTTTTCCGGTAAAATCAGGTGCGGAGCACCTGTCATGCCTTACCTGATCGATGGTCACAACCTGATTCCGAATATTCCTGGCTTGCGGCTGGACAACCCGAACGATGAAATGCAGCTAATCCGCCTGCTGCAAGCCTTCTGCCAGGTCAAAAAGCAAAAGGCGGAGGTGTATTTCGACCGCGCCGCTCTGGGCAGCGCGGGCGGGCAGGCGCACGGACGGGTCAGCGCCCATTTTGTCGTGCGCACCTCCAGCGCCGACCAGGCAATCCGCGCCCGGCTGGCACAACTGGGAAAAACGGCGCCGAACTGGGTGGTGGTCAGTTCCGACCGCGCGGTGCAGTCGGCCGCGCGCAGCGCCGGCGCCAAGGTGATCAGCGCGGCGGAATTTGCCAGCCAGTTGCTCGGCAGCCAGCGCCGCCGCGCCAGCGGCGAGGAAAAGCCCCAGCCCGACCCAGCGGAAAACGAGGAATTGCTGCGCCTTTTCCGGCAGGGGAAAAAACCACCGCCTTTATAAGAAAATTCTTATATATTTTTAATACTATTTAGACTAAATTAGTGTATATTACGGATGGACACCCTTCTTTATTGGTAGCTGGTGTCTTCCACCCCACAGCCCTCTCAGCGTGTCCCCCCCATGCTGGGATGCGGTCCAAAGGTGGAGTTCCCTCCCTGAGGATCGCCAGGCGTGTCCCCCCCACGCCTGGCGGTTCGTTTACGGCAGGGCGGTGGGGTTGCCCGCGCTGCTCGACTGGCTGGACAGCCTGCTGGCACAGGGGTGGTGTGCCTGACCCGGTGCAAAGGAGCAGACATGCAAACCGATTCAAAAGAGGTTACCTTCGGTTTGGTCACGCTGACCATTCCCCAGACGCTACTGGCAGTGCTGCCGTTTGTGCTTTTTGGGCTTGCCAGTCTGGCAGACCGGCTGGTGTTGCGCCCCGCCGCGGACGTGCTGCCCCTCTGGCAGGCAGCGTTGGTCAATCCGTATCTGCTGTTCAACGGGCTTGTCCTGCTTGGGCTGGCGGCGGGGATCATCGCCGGATTTCCGCGCTGGACATTCAGCTATTTGGGCTGGGCGCTGCTGTTTGTCTGGTGGTGGACGCCGATGCGCCTTGCCGGGCACGATCTGGACGGAAAAATCTGGCTGCCGTTTCTGACGGCGATCGCGCTTGCGCTGCTCATCCGCCGTTCGCTGCTTCCAGCGCGCGCTTTTGCCGCCAACTTGTGGCGCGACCTGACCCTTTTGCCCTTTGCCATATACATCTTGTACGCCTGGGTGTTTCTGCTCTCGGACGAAAATCACAATCCCTACCTGCCGGCATT
>JBBIQB010000178.1:0-1540 GCA_037442545.1 Bellilinea sp. | reverse complement strand
CCTGGCGCTGTGCGCCGGCGCGTGGGGGTTCTTTCGCAACGCGGCACCACTGGGGCGCGCGCTGACATTGATCACCGGGCTGCTCGCCGCCATGCTGATCGGCGCGGTCAACAACGCCACCTGGGATTACCGCGCCTACTATGGCTTGCCGCCTGGCGGGAATGCGATCAACACCGCCGGGATTGGCTTTCTGGCCGTCCTGTTGGGATTGATAAGCCTGTTTGGATTTCTGGCACGCTGGCGGCTGCGGCGCGCCCGGCTGTAAACCACCGGACGCCGCCCGCGCAAGGCTTTGTCAACGAAACACGACCAGGAATCCCGTTGGATTGACAGCCAGGTATCGCCCGCTCTGCCATGCGCGACAAAGTTCACCCGCCGGATGCATCCCGGGGTGGTTCGGATTTCAAACGGAACGCGGTCACTTTGCGCTGCTTGATAAAGTAATCCAGCATGACGGCGACGATGAACACCAGCCCTTTTAGCACCTGCTGGTTGTAAGAAGGCACTTCCAACAAGTTCAAACCGTTGGAAAGGATGCCGATAATGAATGCTCCCGCCAGCGTGCCAGGCACTCCCCCAATTCCCCCGGCAAGACTGCTGCCGCCCAACACGGCTGCCGCAATCGCATCCAGTTCCAGCCCAATACCCACATTCGGTTGCGCGGACCATAAGCGCGCGGTAAGAATCAGCCCGCAGAGCGCCGCGCAGACGCCGCTGATGATGTATACGCTGAATTTAACCAACCCAACGTTGACGCCCGCCAAGCGGGTGGTTTCTTCCCCACCGCCGACGGCGTAAATGTGCAGCCCCAGCCGGGTTTGCCTGAGGATCAGATATGCCAGGAGGGCAACCACCAGCAGCACCCACACCGGCACAGGCACCCCCAACCAGCCCTGTCCACCCCAAAATGTAAACGTTTGATCCAAGCCAGCAATCGGGCGACCCTGCGTATAGACCAGGGTTAAACCTCGCGCAATGGCCATGCTTGCCAGTGTGGCTACGAAAGGCGGAATCCGCCCCCAGACGATCATCGCGCCGTTCAAAAAGCCGACCCCCACCCCGGTCAATAATCCGATCAGTAATCCGGGATACGTACCCAGACCTTCCCGGGTGGCGAAACCAGCTGCCAGCGCACCCGCCAGGGCTGCCGTGGAGCCCACCGAGAGGTCGATCCCTCCGATGATGATGGTGTAGGTCATGCCAATCGCAACCAGCGCAATTAACGTGGTTTGCAGCGCCACAGTCAGCAGGTTGTTGAGGGTGAGAAAGTCAGGCGAAAGCAGTGCGAATAAAATGAGAATAACAAAAAATATCAGATAGGTGCTGGTTTGCCGGATGATCGAAATGATTTTTGCGGAAGTATTAAGGTCGTTCATGCGCGCGCCTCTTTTTGCCTTACCTCACGCCTGCCCCGTGGCTGCCTGCATGATCAAGTCCTGGGTGACTTGGTTACGATTAAATTCAGCAACGATGCACCCCTCCCGCATCACCAGAATCCGATCGCTGACTCCCATCACTTCCGGCAATTCGGACGAAATCA
>JBBIQB010000177.1:1095-4916 GCA_037442545.1 Bellilinea sp. | reverse complement strand
CGGGTAACCTGACCATGGAAAAAATCATGACTCGCGGCGTAATCACCACCCGCCCTCATAAACCCGTGGCAAAGGCGGCGCAGATCATGCTGGAAAACAAGATCACCGCGCTGCCGGTACTGGACAATGCCCAGCGCCTGGTGGGAATCCTGACTTCATCGGATCTGTTCCGTCTGATCATCGCCGAGATTCCCCTGCAGCCCGACAGTGTCCATGTGCGTGAGTACATGAGCGCCGATGTGAAAACGGTGGAGCCCTTCACTACGCTGCTGGAGGCGCAACGCATCATGGCAGTCAAGCGCATCCGCGCCCTGCCGGTGATCAAAAACGGGCTGCTGGTGGGAATTATCACCCGCACCGATCTGCTCAACGCGGCGCCCTCGGTGGTCACAACCCAGGGGAGGTTGGAAGTAACCGAAATGGTCTCCAGCACCCCCCTGCAATTCATCATGACCACCCAACCCCTGACAATCGGAGAGGAACAACCGATCACTGATGTTGCCAGGCTGATGCTGGAGAACAAGATACACGCACTGCCGGTTTTGGATCAAGACCAGGACTTGTGCGGGATCATCACCGAAACCGATCTCTTCCGGCTAATTGTAAAAAAATTCTTAGAGTAATTCCTTGCAAAGGTCATCATGACAAACAAAACCACTCTCATCTCCGAAACGTTGGAACAAACTGAATCCAAGGATACTTGTAAACACTATGTTCCAGATATGAGCGACAAGCGCTGGAAACTGGTCGCGGCAACGATGAAGAAGAATAACTACAACCCGCGCGCGTTGATCGAAGTGTTGCATGTCGTTCAAGATTCGTTTGGTTACGTCGATTACGATGCGATGACGTACATTGCCCGCGAATTGAAAGTGCCTTTTTCCAAGGTGTATGGCGGTCACTTTTTACCATGGCTTTATGAGCAAGCCGGCTGGTGAGCACACCCTGGTTTTGTGCGCCGGAACGGCCTGTTATGTCAAAGGTATCGATCAGATGATCGACTGGGTGAAGGAACGCTTTGGTTTGGAACCCAACCAGACCACTCCCGACAATCACCTGTCTGTGATTGCCACCCGCTGCGTTGGCGCGTGCGGGCTTGCGCCGGTTATTATCCTGGACGGGAAAATCGTCGGCAAATTGAGCGTCGAAGATATGAAAGCCCGAATTGAGGAGTGGCTGAGCAATGACAACCAGTGAGCACGCCCTTAACGAAATTTTCGAGAAACAGCGGGTCGAACTGGCGCGATACCGGCATGTCATTCACGTGTGCAGCAGCACCGGCTGCATTTCGTGCGACAGCCAGGCAATTTTGGCAGCCTTTCAAAGGGAAATCAAACTCCTCGGGCTTGAGGAGCAGGTTCTGGTCAAAATTGTAGGCTGCATGGGGTTGTGCGCGGCGGGTCCGGTGGTCTCGATCAAGCCCGACAATCTGTTATATAAAAACGTCACAGTCGAGGATGTCCCGGAAATTGCGCGCGCGCTGGATGGTCAACCGGTCGAGCGGCTGCTCATCGATACTTCCGCGCCTTTTTTTACCCGCCAGCACAAGGTAACCCTGGAAAATTCTGGCGAGATCAATCCCGAAAAGATCGAGGATTACATTGCACACGATGGGTATAAAGCGCTTATCCGGGTGATTAACGCGATGAGTCCGCAAGCCGTGATTGATGAAATTCGCACCTCTGGGTTGCGCGGGCGCGGCGGGGGAGGTTTCCCTACCGCAACCAAGTGGCAAATCACCCATAATACCCAAGCCGACCAGAAATATATCATCTGTAATGCGGATGAGGGTGATCCGGGCGCGTTCATGGATCGCACAATTATCGAATCGGACCCGCATATTGTGCTAGAAGGCATGGCAATCGCTGCCTATGCGGTGGGGGCTTCCCAGGGGTATGTGTACGTCCGTGCCGAGTATCCGCTGGCGGTCAAACGCCTGCGCATCGCCATCCGCCAGGCAGAGCGCGCCGGCTTGCTTGGTGAAAACATTGGCGGCACGGGTTTTTCATTCTCGGTGGAAATTCGTTTGGGCGCCGGCGCTTTCGTCTGTGGCGAGGAAACCGCGCTGATCAGTTCCATCGAAGGCGAGCGCGGCACCCCGCGCGCGCGTCCGCCTTACCCGGCGGTTTGCGGTCTCAACGGAAAACCCACCCTGATCAACAACGTGGAAACCTTAGCCAATGTTCCCCCGATCATGTTGCGAGGTGGAACATGGTTTTCCTCTGTCGGCACTCAAACGAGCAAGGGCACCAAGGTTTTTGCCCTGACGGGCAAGATTGCCAACACCGGTTTGGTCGAAGTGCCTATGGGCATCTCTCTGCGCGAGATCGTTTTTGATATTGGCGGCGGCATCCCGAACGGACGCAAATTCAAAGCCGTGCAAACCGGTGGACCCTCAGGCGGATGCATTCCCGAAGAATTGCTGGATACCCCCGTTGATTATGAAGACCTGACCCGCTTAGGCTCGATCATGGGCTCCGGTGGAATGATCGTGATTGACGATAGCGCGGATATCGTTAGTGTGGCGCGCTATTTTATGGAATTCACCATGGAAGAATCTTGCGGCAAGTGCATTCCCTGCCGCGTAGGTACGGTGCGCATCTACAACCTGCTGACGAAGATCATGGAGGGCAATGCCACCCAGGAAGATCTCAATCGGTTGGAAAGTTTGTGCGAAATGGTGTCCTCCACCAGTTTATGTGGACTGGGGAAGACCGCCCCGAATCCGGTGGTCACTTCATTGCAATATTTTCGAGAGGAGTACCTGAACAAACTGCGCCCGAGCGAGGAGGCTGAGCGTGTTGCGTTCAGCATGGAAACCCAATCGTCTGGTCTGGTGTGAGGACGCGCACTTGTGGTAATCTGGCAGCCTGATGGAAACGATGCTTTGCTTGTCATACGATACAATCGATGAGAAGGCAGCAATGGAAAAAGCGAAAACTACCCTGCATGTGTGTATGGGCTCTGCTTGTCACTTGAGCGGCGTTAATCGAGTTCTGGACATTCTCCAGCGCCTGATCGCTGAATACGAGCTTCAGGACCGGTTGGAATTGATGGGGTCATTTTGTCTGGGCACCTGCGCGCGCACAATCGTGCTAAAATTCGAAGACCACTTTTTTTATGACGTCAATCCGCGCAACGTGCGCGAAAAATTCCTCCGCGAGGTGGTCAGCAAGATGAAAGAAATGGAACGATGAAATCACTGTGGGAATTGCTGTGGGATTACGATCCGAATGGATTGGTGGTGATGGACAGGCAGATGATCATCCGGGTGGTCAATCCGGCGTTTTGTCACATGTTCAAAACCAGCCCGGAGGCAATTATCGCCACGCCCGCCAGCGCGCTGCTGGAAGATACCACCCGTTTCCAGCAAGTATGGGAGAGCGGACAGGCAGTGGTTGGCGTAGAACACGAATACCCTCAGTATAATCTGTATGTTCGTGAGGTGATCTTTCCGGTCCCGGAGGAAGGCATGGTGGCGGGCATCCTGGTCGATCTGACCGACGAGTGGCAGCGGCACACGGAAATTCAAAACCTGCGCCACGAAACCATCCTCAAGGTGCATTCGGTGGTTGACAAGCAAATGAAGGTGGCTCAACAAATTGCCGGATTGCTCGGCGAAACCACTGCCGAAACCAAAGCCAGTTTGCTAAAATTGCTCAATCTGGTGGAAAAATAGCGGGGGGAAACCAGTGTTTCTGGATATCTATCAACGCAGCCTGAACAAAGCCGGTGAAGAACTATGCGGCGATCAGGTTCGTGTTCTTAAAACCAGCGATTTCACCACCATCGTCCTTTCGGATGGTTTGGGTACCGGCGTG
>JBBIQB010000177.1:0-1085 GCA_037442545.1 Bellilinea sp. | reverse complement strand
CGACGATGACCACCGAAATCATCATCACCATGCTGCGCCACGATGCCAGCCTGCGCGAAGTGATCGACACGGTGATTCGCACCTTGCCGGTTGATCGTGATCGGCGGATTGCCTACGCAACCTTCACCATCTTAACCATCAACCACCAGGACTACTCTTTTCGAATTATCAATTTCGACAATCAACCCCCGTTTTTTTTCAAGCAGAAAAAAGTTTACCCGCTTGAATGCGAAACGCAAAAGATACTCAAGAAAAAAGTCGAAATTTACCACGGGAAGCTGGAACGGGGGGATTTTTTAGGCTTGGTCAGCGACGGCGTGTTGTACGCCGGGCTGGGTACGACGATGAATTTCGGTTGGGGCCGGGACAAAATCAGCCGATACATAGAGGAGGAGGTATACAAATACCCTGTGTTTGCCACCCATTCGATCATCAATAGCGTATTGACCGTTTCCAACCAATTGTATGGCTTTCGTCCTGGGGACGATTCGACCTTTGTTGGGGTCATGGCGCGCAAAAGTAACTCGCTGATGGTCTTCACCGGACCGCCGATCGACGACGGTCACGATTACATCTATGTGGAACGGCTGCTAAATTTCGAGGGGCGCAAGGTGATTTGCGGGGGGACTACTGCGAACATCGTGGGCAGTTTCCTGAAAACGACGGTGGAAACACGGATGTCATCCATGCGTGCGAATATACCGGCAATTGGCAGGCTGCCTGGCATCGATCTCGTCACGGAGGGTATCCTCACCCTGGCGATGACACTCGAATTGCTGTTTGCCAGCAAAGGCTCGCTGAACGAATTGACGATTGACGACAACGGCGTGTACCTACTAACGCGCGAATTGCTCAACGCGGACTCGATCTATTTTCTGGTCGGTCAATCGATCAATCCGGTTCATCAGAACCCGCTGCTGCCGCGTAACATTTCCATCCGCCGCCACCTGATCGAGAGGATTGCCGAAGTGCTGCAAGCCTTCAATAAGGATGTCGAGATCGAGTATTGCTGATCTCGTGGCAGACTGAAAACATTTGGGGAAGGCTGCTCGTGTAGGTACGGGGGATCTTCCGCTCCGCATCCA
>JBBIQB010000176.1:0-5014 GCA_037442545.1 Bellilinea sp. | reverse complement strand
GTGGCGGATCGACTGGACGATGACGTCGCGGCGGGTGCCGGTCGGCGGATCGCTGGGGGCGGCGGGTGAAATCATCCTGGATGGTGAAAATGGTCTGCTGGTAGCGCCGGAGAGCGAAGATGACCTGCGGCGCGGATTGGAAACCCTGATCCGTGACCCGCATTACCGCCAGCAGTTGAGTACGGCTGCACTTGCCCGCTATTGCCAGTTCCCCACTTGGGATGACTCCATGCGCCGGATTCGTCAATTTTTGCTGGAACAAACCGGACAATACAACCCATGAAACCCGAAACATATTCCTTTGCGCGTTACCTGACGGCGAAACGAACGGTCGACGACCGCGCGCTCAACCGGGTGGTGTTGGAGCGGCTCGAAGGCGAGCTCGAAAACCTTCGCGCCGGACATTCGCTTCGCATCCTGGAAATTGGGATGGGGGTGGGCACGATGATCCAGCGGCTGGTTGAGTGGCGCATCCTGCGCAACGGTGAATACACCGCAATCGACTCAGAAGCCGGGAATATCGCCTATGCCCTGGAGATGATTCCTGCCTGGGCAAGCCAGAATGGGTTGACCTGCGCCGTCGATGGACGCCGTATACATCTGTCCGGCAGCGATGTCGATTTGCACTGCAACCTGCAGGCGGTAGATTTGTTCGATTTTTTACGCCGGGCATCGCCCGACGAACCCTATGACCTGATCATAGCCAACGCGTTCCTGGATCTGGTGGATGTTCCCCGCACGCTGCCGCGGATTGCCGGTTTATTGCCGCCGGGCGGCTTGGGCTATTTCAGCATCAATTTCGACGGCTTGACGTTGTTCGAGCCGGAAATTGATCCGCAGTTGGATGCGCACATTCTTGCCCTGTATCACCGCAGCATGGACGAGCGCAGCATGCGCGGCGAGCGCTCCGGCGACAGCCGCACCGGTCGCCGGCTGTTTCATTGGTTACAGCAGTGCGGCATGCAGGTATTGGCAGGCGGCGCCTCGGATTGGATGATTCACCCGGTCGATGGGAAATACATCCGGGACGAAGCCTATTTTTTGCACTTCATCCTGCATTTCTTCGAGAACAGCCTGAATTCCCACCCAGATTTAGATCCGCAGGCGTTCACCCACTGGCTGGAGCAGCGCCGCGGGCAGATCGAGCGCGGCGAACTGCTCTACATTGCCCACCAGATGGATTACCTGGCGCAGAAACCGGCATGAATCTTCCGGCTGAGAAGGGCACGTACGCCCTGTTGTTCCGTTTGAACGACCCGCTGCTGGTAGCGGCAGGGAAATTGGGCGCCTGTCCATTCCAGCCGGGGCAGTACATCTACCTGGGTAGTGCGTTTGGCAGCGGCGGGTTGCGTGCCCGCGTGTTCCATCACCTCAAACACACTCGTAAAGCCCACTGGCATGTGGATGCGTTAAGCCAATTAATTCGCCCGTGCGGGATGTATTACGCGGTCAGCCAGCGACGGCTGGAATGCATTTGGTGCCGGCAAATCCAGCGGACGGTGAACGCATATCTGCCCGTGCCTGGTTTTGGGGCAGGTGACTGCCGCAGCGGCTGCGGTGCGCACCTGCTTGGGCTGCACCCCATCCTCGAAACCGGCGCGCTGCGGGATGTGCTCGAAGCGGTTACAGCCGGACAGGCGGTGGTTTACCAGGCTATAGGCGGTAGAGAAAATTGATCACCGCTTGATTGCGCGGGTTTTGCCAGACCTCATCGAAATCGCCGCTTTGCAGTATACGCCCGTCATGGATCAGCATCATCCGGTCGGCGAGAACTTTGGCTTCACCCAGGTTGTGGGTGATGAACACGGTGGTGATCTTGCCGGCATCCAGAATTACGCGAAGTTCGTTCAATAAACTGAGGCGTGTGGGAGGATCCAGCGCCGCAAACGGCTCGTCCAGCAGAAGCAGGTCGGGTTCCAGGACCAGCGAGCGGGCAAGACTGACCCGCTGCGATTCGCCGCCGGATATTTTCAGCGCATTGCGCCTGGCGTAGTGGGCGATGCCCAGTTTTTCCAGCCAGTGGTCCACCTTTGGCTTTATCTGGCTGGTGGGTACGCCGCGGAACCTGAGCCCCATGGCGACGTTGTCGTAAACCGAGCGGTCGAACAGCAGTGGATCCTGCATCACCAGCGCGATTCTGCGGCGGTATTCCGTGGCGGAGATGTCCCAAATGGACGCCCCATTGAAAAGAATTTCACCCGCCGCCGGTTTGAGCAGACGGGCGAGCGCCATCAGCAGGGTCGTCTTTCCGGCTCCATTGGGACCGACCACCGCCAAAACCTCTCCGCGTTGAATGGCGTACGACTCGATGGTCAAGATGGTATGCTTTTCGCGGGAGAGAACCAGCGATTGGATGGTGATGAACGGATTCACCGGCGCACGCTTTTCTGCTGCAGGCGGGTCAGCACCCAGTTGATTGCAAAAGTCAAAGCCAGCAGCAACCCGCCCAGGGCAGCCGCGACTGGTTTCCAACACAATGGCGGTGGTCAATACCCGGGTTTGATCCTTGATATTGCCGCCCACCATCATCGAAGCGCCGACCTCCGAAACCACGCTGCCAAAACCAGCCATCAGCGCTGCCAATAACGGCAGGCGGGCTTCACGCCATAGGGTGATCACCATTTGCATGCGGGACGCGCCCAACCCGTAAACTTGCAGGCGCAGGCGTGGATCGAGGGACTGCAAAGCCGCCACAGTCAAACCGGCAACCACCGGCAAGGCGATCACCACCTGGGCGATGACCATGGCGGTGGGCGTATAGATCAAGTTAAGGCTGCCCAATGGTCCGGAGCGCCAGAGGTTGACAGCAACGAACAGCCCCACCACGACCGGCGGCAGCGCCATGCCGGTGTTGATCAACCCGACCAGGAAAGACCGGGCAGGGAAAGTCCCAAGCGCAAGATAGGTTCCCAGCGGAAGACCGAGCACCAGGCTGATCAACGTTGCCGACACGGATACCTGTAAGGTCAACAGGGTGATATCGAAAATCTCGACGGCAGGCATGATTTTAGGCGCAGAATTTCCTACTGAGATTGTGCATCGGGGAAGAACAAAGGCTGCCCGTATTTGTCAACGCCGAATTCAGCAATCATTTGCTGAGTGTCCGCGTTTGTCATGAATTTCGCAAACGCAAGTGCGCCGTCATAATTGACTGCCGGGTATTTGTCCGGGTTGACGGTGATGACATGATAAATATTGAGCAGGATTTTATCTCCTTCGACCAGGATATCCAACTGTACATTATCCCGGCTTGCCAGGTATGTACCGCGGTCGGTGAGAATATAGGCTTGTTTTTCGGATGCAACGATCAGCGAAGGTCCCATGCCCTGACCGGTTTGCAAATACCAGGAGGATGGGAATCCGGCTGGATCAAGTTCGGCGCTTTTCCAGACATCGAGCTCTTTTTTATGGGTGCCCGAGTCATCGCCGCGCGAGATGAACATGGCGGATCGATCGTAAATGGCGCGGAAAGTCTCGGCGGCGGTTGCAACGCCGCGGATGCCGGCGGGATCGTTGCCGGGTCCGATGATAACGAAATCGTTATGCATCACCAGTAAGCGTTCACGCCCGAAGCCTTTATCCATGAACGCGATTTCCGAAGAAGGCGCATGCACCAGCAGCACATCCGCGTTGCCTTCCTCGCCCATCTTAAGTGCCTGTCCGGTGCCAACAGCGATGGTCTGCACTTTGTACCCGGTCTGGGCTTCGAAAACGGGAATCAGCACGTCCAGTAGCCCCGAATCCTGGGTGGAGGTGGTTGTCGCCAGGATCAGGTTGGTTATTGGTGGCGTTGGAATGGACGATTCGGCTGGGGCTGCCGGCTGGCAGGCAGCCAAAACAACCATCAGGATCGAAAGTGTCAATCGGGCAAGCAAGGATATCTGGTGTAGTTTCATCCGAGACCCCTTTTATTATATGCTTGTTGATGGGGGTGAATGACCAGGAAATGCGCGTTAGCGCAACCGGAATACAATGCGGGTAATTATAGCCATAATCGCGCCAATTTCAAAGCCAGTGGATTACAAAATTGAAAAATACTACCCACGAGAAAAAAATTGTGGTATAAGAAAGATAACCCTGCTGTGTTCGTGATGCAGCACGACCGGTTTTGAGCCAACACCAATAAAGAGGGTTCCAATATCACTGGAGTGACGCGATAGACTTCGGTCAAGGCGGATCTCGGTGGAGGATCCCAAACCTGCGCAAGCAGGTTCAAAACTATGCAGCACACGGCACGGCGGGGGCTTTTTAACCAACCCGATCTCCGTCTCAGGATTGAGCGGAGATTTTTTGTTGACAGGGGTATCCATTCGGACTACACTATGGGTAGTCATTACGCCAAGGAGTGGATTATATGCCTGCCAGATACCAATTAGTACTCAAATCAGGCGCCAACGCCGGGCTGGTATTTTCACTGGAAGGGGGAGAGATCACCATTGGCAGGGAAACAAGCAACGCGGTGGTGATCAATGATCCGGAAGTGTCCCGCAAGCATGTGCGCATGTATATGCAGGGCGATCGCTTCATCATCGAGGACCTGGGATCGACCAACGGCACTTCGGTCAATGGGCAGCGATTGGTATCCCCGTACCTGCTCCAGCCGGGCGAAATCATCACGCTGGGGGAAAATACCCACCTGTTATTCGAGTCCACCGCCATTGACCCGGATGCTACGGTCGCATCGATCCGTTCGGCGGTGGCTGAACAACCCACGTCTTCCCCCTCGTACGAACATCCCATCACCGCGCCGCCGCCAACCAGGTCGAGTGGCTTCGCTGGTCAGGTGCCCGAACCCCCACCGGTTGCAGCCAAGCCTGTAAAGGCTACCAAAAAGGGACTTTCCGTGTGGGTGATCGTGCTGATTGTGCTGGTGGTGTTTTTGGCGTGCGGTTGTGTTGCCTTTATCGTTTTCGATGCCATGAATCTGTATTGCACCAGCCCCTTCAACACCCTTACCAACCTGTTCATCCCCGGTGCATGCCCCCCGTAAACTTGCCCCGACTTGTTTCAGCAG
>JBBIQB010000175.1:0-5090 GCA_037442545.1 Bellilinea sp. | reverse complement strand
GAAAATCTGCATACGGGTTTCTTTTTCACCGCGCACAACTGGCAGCATGGGCACCCCCGCGCGGGCATAATCCTTCGCGCGCACCAGTGCCAGCGCCCAGAAATGCGGCGGCGTCCACATGAAGACCAACGCAAACAGGAAAAACGCCGGAATATCCAGGCTGCCGGTGACAGCTGCCCAGCCAACCAACGGTGGGATTGCCCCGGCACCGCCACCAATGACAATGTTCTGCACGGTCAGGTGTTTGAGCCAGATGCTGTATATCAGTACATAATAGACCATTCCGGCGAAGGACAGCAGCGCCGCCAGCAGGTTGACGAACCCCGCCAGCACAAAGAACGCCGCCAGGCAGGCGCCCAAGCCGTACGCCAATGCCTCTGCCGGGGTGAGAATCCCCGCCGGCAGCGGACGATTGGCGGTGCGCTGCATCGCGCCATCGATGCGCCGGTCGATGTACTGGTTAAGCGCGCTGGCACCGCCGGCTGCCAGCGCCCCGCCCAGCAGTGTCCACACCGTCAGATCAAGCGATGGAATCTGTTTGCCACCCACCACCA
Source organism: Bellilinea sp. (assembly GCA_037442545.1). Taxonomy (GTDB): domain Bacteria; phylum Chloroflexota; class Anaerolineae; order Anaerolineales; family Anaerolineaceae; genus Bellilinea. The sequence continues at coordinate 4,536 of JBBIQB010000175.1, read as the reverse complement.
TGCCAGCATAGGTGGTCACCAGCAGCAGGGCAACGATGATCGGTTTATTTAATTTAAAAAACGCTCCCAGGCGCTGCCTGCCCGCCGGACGCAGCGCGGAGATCGCTCCCCATTCCTCCTGCGCCGTCAGGCGAGATAACCCGGCGGCGCTGACCAGCACCACCAGCATCACCCAGATACCCGCCGTAATCGCAGCGTGCAGCCCAACCAGTTCCGCCGGGAAGTTGCGCCCGATTTTCAATGCCCCAATCAGCGCCTGTCCGGCGAACAACACGCCCACGCCCGTGGCGGCGGGGAGCAAGACCGTCCGGTTATACGCTGCCCGCCAGGCACGGGAAACCAGCGCCGCGACCAACCCACCGCTGACCAGAGTCACCAGACGGTGAACCAGCGCCAGCCAGCCCAACCCGCTTTGCGGCAGCCCGCCTTGGCACAGCGGAAACCCGCCACAAGCGGTCGCGGCATCCAGCCGGCTGACCAGCATCCCGGACACCATCAGGACAAAAACGCTGCCCGCGCTCGCCAGCGCCAGCCGCGCAAACGGGGAATGGAAGATCAAACCCAAATCTATCCCGGAAGCCTTATAAAACGAAATCACCGTCGCGGCAGTCACCAGACCAAGGATCAGCAGCGCCGCGGCAAGGTGCGCCGCGGACAACAAAACGGGTTGAGCGCTGAACACCAAGCCCGCGCCAACCGCCAGTTGCGCCAGGTTCAGCAGCGATGCCCCCGCCAGCATACCCTGCACCATCCGGATGGCGCGCCTTTGCACTGCCCAAACGCCAGCCGCCAAGGTGAGCAGCCCACCCAGCGCGGAAATCAGGCGGTGCGCCATTTCCAGGCGCGCTGCAGCGCCTCCGGGGATGGCAAGCTGACCATAGCAGGTCGGGAAGTCAGGGCAAACCTGCCCGCCCGGGTTGAAGCGCAGCAAATAACCCAACATCAGAGATACAAACGTGACAATTGCCGCAATCAATAACAAATGATGAAATGCAAATTTTTTCCCCGCCATCTTATGTGTCCTCCATGGATCGGCTGCTGTCAGCCTGAATGGGTTCGAATTCAATCGGTTTTTCATGTTTCGCTGCCAACTGGCGGCTCACAAAGAACGGGTAGCCCAGCCCCAAAATCGCCGCAAAGACGAACCACTGCAATGCGTACCCAAAGTGCGGTCCTTCGGTAATCTCGATTTCGGGCAGCGCCCGGTACGGTAAACCAGTGTGCGCCGCATCCGGCGCCTGCTGCACCCACACCGGCAGCAGATTCAACCCCGATTCCACCCCCATGCGTTTGAGATTGACCACCGTCCACACCTCCAGCCGCGCCTGTCCCGGCGTCAAGGTTGGGTCGGGCACGCCGCCAAAATCCGGTTTTTCCTGCGGGCGGCGGATCATCCCGCGCACAATAACCGGTCCCGGCTGCTCATAGCGGGCGCGGGCGGGTAGCTGCCCGTCCGCGTAAGGGATCCAGCCGCGATCCACATACACCAGCCATGAGGTACCGGAGATTTGTAGCGGGGTTAAAACCCGGTAACCCAGCTGCCCGTCCCACACCTGGTTGCGCAGCAGGACTTCCTTAGTAAAGTCGTACGTTCCGCTGGTCACAACCGACCGGTATTCCATATCAAACAAGTCATCAAGCGCAACTTCAGCGTTCAGGTCGAGCACCGGCGCAGCCAGCTGCGCGCTGACCCGCGCGTTGAACTCCTGCCGCCATGCCAGCCGCTCCAACTGCCATATACCCAAACGAATCAAGACCACCACCCCGGCAATCACCAGCAGGGTTGTCAGCAGCCAGCGCGGCTTGAGCAGCTGTTTTCCCATCGCCATGCCTGCCTTATGCCTTCGAAGCCGCCGGCTCATTGCCGGGCAGTGGTTTGACGATCAGGGCATACAGCCAGAGCAGAATCCAGGTCGGCAAACCGATTGAAATGATGCCGAACACCCGGTCGGAGGTTTTTGCCCGCGGCAGCACATCGATACCAATCGAGCGCGTTTCCTGGAAGGAACATTCCATAGTGTACTGGCTTGGGCGGTCGAGGTTGAGTACACTGGCGGTGCCCGGCGGCACGAACAGTGGACCCAACTGGTGCGCCACGCTGTCCAGGTTGCGCACGGTGATCGTATCGCCTTCAACAAAACGCATTTCCGGCAAAACCGGACCCGCGCCACCGGCAGCGATACGCTGCGCAGTACCGGCGGGAATGAGGATCTCGACATTGCGCGGCGGGCGTTCACCCGAGTCCTTGACCAGCTGGTAGGATACCTCGCTGACCGCGAATGCAAACACCAGGCTGATCGCCAGACTGATCCACATACGCCGCACTGCCGCACGGACTGCCGGAGACATCTCAGCGCTCCTTCAAAATGTGACGCACGTCCGCCGCCACATCCGCCGGGGGCGTGCCGTAGGCAAAGGTCAGGCGCAGCTGCCCGGTCGGATCGATCAGGTACACCCGCGTGGAATGATCCACCAGGTAGCCCACTGCGCTCTGCCCCTGCTGCATCTGGCGGTGTACCCAGTATCCCTTCCAGACCGGCTGCAACTCCGCCTCGCTGCCGGACAGACCGATGAACTGCGGGTCGAACCCGGCGGCATACGATTGCATTCGCTCCGGCGTATCACGCTGCGGATCAACGGTAATGAAGACAAAATCCACCTGCGCGGCAGCGGAGCCCAGTTCGGCTTTGGCGCGCTTCATGTCCGCCAGGGTGGTCGGGCAGATATCCGGGCAGGTGGTGTACCCAAAAAACACCAGGGTCACCTTGCCGGCGGCGCCCAAGCGGTACACGGAGCCATCCGCGTGGTTCAGATCGATCGGCGGAGCGGGCACAGCAGGGTCGATCTGCGAGCCGTTGAACGTGTATGGTCGGGCGAAGGCAAAAAACCATACCGCCAGCACCCCTGCCAGTAGCGCGCCCAATGCAAGAAAAATCGACCGCTGCATGTCGTCTCCCCTCGATTAAATCGTACCGATCAAGTAAAGCGCCGGGTAGAAGAAGATCCACACCAGATCGACGAAGTGCCAGTAATTGGCGGCAGCTTCCACCGCCCAGTGGCGTTCGGCGCTGTAATGTCCCTTCAGCCCGTTGCGGTAGATGACGAACAGGAAAATTACGCCGCTCAACACGTGGAAAGCGTGCATCCCGGTCATCATGTAAAACACGGCGCCTTCGGCGCCGTCGCCGGGTCCGAACGGCGCCAATTGCCATTCAAGACCGACCACGCCGACCAGGAAGATGATCCCCAAGATCATGGTGATCAGCGTACTGTTCAAGAAACCCTTGCGGTTTCCCTTGGAAATTTGCACCTCAGCCCGGTTCATAAAGAAACTGCTGATCAGCAAAACCGAGGTGACGATCAAGCCCAGTTCCTGCTCCAGGTGCGGGCGCTTTTCCCCCAGCAGGTAGAACCGGGTCACCAACAGGGCAGCAAAGACAAACGAATCGGACAGAATGAACAACCATAAGCCCAGCCGGTTGTTCGCCAATTTTCGGCGGTAATTCATCAGGGTTGATTCGTGGGTGGTCATCAATGTTCTCCTTCCGATCGAAATACCCGCCCGATGTGCATGAAGTACACCAGCACCAAACCGCCTTTGAGCAGCGCAACGATCCACAGGAAGATCGCGGGGGCTTCAAGCGTACCCAGAAAATACTCCACCACGGTCAAAACCGCCAGCGCAACGAACACCAGCACACCGCGTTTCAATTCATCCATTTTGTTGATATCCATGGCTTGGCTCCTTGTCCTCAATCCCCGGCTTGCTGCGGGACGATTTCGACATAGCGTGAACCTTTCAGGCCGTAATCGTACGGTTCGCCCACCACGTGGAAAGGTTGCGGGTAATTGTGCATCGGCGCAGGGGACGGCAAAACACTCCATTCCGGCGAGCGCGATTGCCAGATATTATCCGTGGCAACCTGGCCGCGTTTGATGCTGACGAACAGGTTGATCAGGAAGATCAACACCGAGAAGGCAACCATGAATCCGGCTATGGTGATAATCAGGTGCGCAGTCTCGAAACCCTGCGCCGGGTCATAATCTGCAATGCGGCGGCGCATGCCCAACAAACCCACCTGCATCTGCCCAAACGACGTGATCAAAAATCCGGGGGTCAGCAGGAAGAATTGGATTTTACCCAGCACTTCGCTCATCCGCCGTCCGGTGACTTTTGGATACCAGTAATAAATTGCGGCGAACAGCGGAAAGATGAAACCGCCAAACATGGTGGCATGGAAATGTCCCACGATATAGTAAGTATCGTGCAGGTGCAGGTCAGTCGAAACGGTGCCCGCCGGGGGACCGGTCAGCCCGCCGAGCAAAAACACCACAATTGCGCCAATCAGGAACAGCATCGGGGTTTCAAAACGGATGCGTCCCATCCAGATGGTTGCCACCCAGCTGAAAAACTTGATTCCGGTCGGCACCGCCACCAGCAGGGTCGAGTACATAAATGGCACGCGCAGGTATTCCTCCATGCCGGAAGTAAACATGTGGTGCGCCCAAACCAGAAAGCCCACCAGCGCAATCCCC
>JBBIQB010000174.1:0-5241 GCA_037442545.1 Bellilinea sp. | reverse complement strand
TAGACTATTGTAACGTTCCCGGTCATTCTGTCAAGTCTGGCTGACAATTCGCTGCATTTGAAAGCATTGCCGGGGCGGTGATGATCGTATAATCTAACCATATTGATCGTCTGGATGGTGTCCCTTGATTCGAATTCTGTATTTTCCCAAAATTGGCGTGCCACAATTCAACCTGCCGTTTTCATCCTTGCGCAGCGCGCTGGCGGATGAGGAAGGCATGGTTTGGGTCAGCCTGGAACAACCCCAGGAAGAGGAATATAGCAAGGTGCTGGTCAATCAGTTCCACTTCCACCCCCTGGCGGTAGAGGATTGCCAGTCGCGCGGTTACCAGACCCCCAAACTGGATGATTACGGGGATTATTTGTTCATCGTGGCTCAAGCGATCAATGCCGACGGTGAATTCAACTCGCAGCCAACCGAGGAATTGAATATTTTTCTGGGCAAGAACTACGTTGTTTCCAGTTCTCATACCAAAATGCCGCCGGTCGAGCAGCTGTGGAAACGGCTGGAACGGGATGAGCGCCTGTATCAAAGCGGATCCGATTTTTTGTGCCACGCCTTGTTGGATCATCTGGTGGATGATTACATCCCTCACCTGAGCGCCTTGGAGGAGGAAATTGATGCCTTGGAGGATGCCGTTCTATCCAACCCGCAGCCCCAAACGCTGGAAAGGATCTTGAACTTGAAACACTACACCATGACCCTGCGCCGGGTGGTGGGACCGCAGCGCGAGGTGATCAACCGGCTGTGCCGGGACGAGTTTACGATGATCGACCAGCACAGCCGGATGTATTTTCGGGACATCTATGATCATCTGGTACGACTTTATGATCTCATGGACGGAATCCGCGATATGACCACCAGCGCTTTGGAAGTGTACTTGAACGCGACTTCACTGCGCCTTAATGAGGTGATGAAGGCGCTGACCATCGTATCGACCATTTTTCTGCCTTTATCCTTCGTGGCGGGTGTGTATGGGATGAATTTTCATTACATGCCGGAATTACCCTGGCGTTGGGGGTATGCCGTTGCATGGGGCATCTTTATCCTCATTTTTCTGGGAATGGTGGCATATTTTAAAAAGCGCAAATGGTTCTAATTGATTGACAATTTAGAAAATTTGTTCTATAATGTTCTTGCGCCAATAATCCTACGGTTGGCGCAGGAGCATGATAATGGCTGCAACCCCTTATTCCCGTTTTAATGTGGGCGACCGGTTTTTCGGCGTCGTCCAAAATCAACGCAATTTGGTGTTTGGTGTGATTCTCGGCGTAGCCCTGATCGGGTTCGAGATCTTCAATTACAGCACGACCGAGATGGCACTGAGGGATTTGTTGGGGGAACTGCGTTTCGCTGGGATACGCTGGGCAACCATCCTGGCGGTTGCGTTTTGCGGAATTGACTTTGCCGGCATCGCCCGCCTGTTTTTGCCGGATGATCACGATACCCAAGAAGGTTGGTATTTATTGGGCGCCTGGTTGATTGCCGCGACGATGAACGCGGTATTGACCTGGTGGAGCATCTCGCTCGGATTGGTCAATCGTACCTTGCAAAGCAGCGCGTTTATCTCCAACCAGGTGTTGATCGAGGTCATTCCGGTGTTTATCGCGGTTCTGGTGTGGATCACGCGCATATTATTGATCGGGGCGTTCTCGTTCGGCGGGCAGGTGCGGCTGGAAGCCGGAATACAGCGGCGGATCGACCAACGAATGCCTGCCCGCCCACAAACACGCCCGGCTGCCCGCGCTGGCGAACCTCAGCCGCTGCGGCTCACCCGCCAGGGAAACCCGCGCACAACCGAAATCCGCCAGCCAACGCCCGCCGCGCGCCCGGAACCTGAATACATTTCCGAGCCACTGGATGGACCCTACGCGCCGATGCAGGTATCCAGCCGCCAATCGGTTCAAAAAAGTGAAACCAGCGTCTGGCGTTAATTCGCGGCCTGTTGAAATGCCTGGCGTAGCGCCTCTTCTGTCGAAGTGGTTACCGTAGCGCCCAGATTTTGCAGGGCATTGCGTTTATCTGCATGGGTGCTGATCCCCCAGGCGTGCAATTCCACGCGAATCTGCTGCGTGCGTAGTATTTGCGCAGCGGCAAGCGCCGACTGAATACCGTTGGGTGAATCTTCAAATACATGCAGTTGCAATTGTTCGCCGGGCGGTAAATCGGGGTATCGAACAGGTTGGGGGGCTGTCTGCTGGTCCGGCTGGCGGGCGTGGTGGTAGCAGTCGAAAGCCTGATCGAGTGATTGGGGCGAATTTTTCAGCGCCAGGAAGATGCCCGCCAACGCGTGGAGCGGCGATGGTTTGATTAGTTGATCGATGGACAGTCGATGTTTCTGTGCCAGGTACAACAAGGTGCCGTATCCGGCAACTGGCAGACAGTCCAGGCGGGTCAAGCGCATGGCGATTTCCGCTTCGGGTGAAAAACCCGCCAGATTGTGCTGACCGTTGGAATGATCGTCTGGATACAGGTTGGGACGCAGGGTCATGGCTGCTGCCTGGATCTTCCCGGCTTGTACCAGGGCGGAGATTTTACTCTGGTCGAACTGGTCGATCTGCGGACGGTCGAGCGTTTCAAGGGAAGAGGGCAGCGGCAGGCTGGGCAGGTGCGGATAGATGCGACGAAAGATGGGCTCACCGAGCACGTGATTTTGAAATGTGCGAGAGACTTCGTTGACCTCAAAGTTGCGCGTATTGCCCAGCAGCGCATGGATGAATGGCTGCCGGGATAGATTGTTGAAAGGCTGGCTGAGCCCATGCGATCCAAGCGCAGCCAGCAGACGATGCGCCAGTGCATCCTGGTGGGTGTGCATACGGGCGCAATCGGCAATAATTTGCCGGTAATCCGGCCGGGTCAAATCGGGTTGGTGGGTTGTGATCCAGTTGATCGCATCTGGCAGGGTATCCAAGGGCGGCGAATCCGGTTTCAGCGCGCCATCCAACACTGCGGCAAGGCATATCGGAAGCATGTCCCATTCACTGGTGATGCTATGGGCTTCGAAAAAGCCAATCTCGTCTTCCTTGGGTAAAAACCAAGACGGTAATCCCATGCGCTGAAAATACAATGCCAATGTGCTGCGCATGGCGTGGCGATACCCAAAGGGTTGAACCAGCACACCGTCAATATCGAATAGAAAAATGACCATAGTCAAACCTCACGAGGATCATTATAATAAGGGGACATTATTTTTGAAACCAAGTAAGTATAAAATAGGGAGGGACAATGGTTGATATCACAACCGATTCGTGCGCCGATTTGAGCAAGGATTTAATCACAAACCGGAACATCCGCGTTATTCCACTGCAAGTCTTCATCGAGAATCAAAATTTGAAAGATGGTGACATCTCGTCTGCGGAGTTGTTCAGCCGGGTACAAACCAGCGGCAGCCTGCCAAAGACCGCCGCCCCGGCGGTGGCAGAATTTGCCCGATTTTTCGATGTGCCAGGCGAAACGATCTTCATGGGTATCTCCTCCAAACTCTCGGCAACCGTTTCGAACAGCCGGCTGGCATTGGATTTGCTGGACGCGCAAAAAAAGGTGCATATCATCGACTCGCTTAATCTTTCCACCGGCATTGGATTGTTGGCGTTGAAAGCTGCGGACATCCGCGACCAGGGGTTGAACGCCGCTGAAATTGTCGAATCCGTCCACCAATTGATTCCTAAAATCCGGACTTCGTTCATTATCGACACGATGGAATACCTGTACAAAGGCGGACGCTGCACGGCGCTGCAGGCGATCTTTGGCTCGGTGCTCAAAATTCGCCCGGTGATTGAGGTGCGCCAGGACGGCACGCTCGGCGTCAAGGATAAACTGCGCGGGGGCAGGCAAAAAGGATTGAACGCCTTGTTTGAGGATTTTATTGCCCGGCGTGATCAACTTGATTTGACGCGGGTATTTATCACCCACACCGGCTGCGATGGCGATGCGGCATACCTCGCCGATGCGATACGCAAATCCGTCCCGGTGAAGGAATTGTTGATCACCACGGCGGGCGCGACTATCTCCAGCCATTGCGGACCAAACACAATCGGCATCATGTACGCATTGAAATAAATGCAAACCGCAGAAGGTCGGGCTGGCTTCTGCGGTCAGGGGTTGGTTATGCGCGATGAAAGGCGCTGCCTGGTACCAGGCGTGGGCGGGATTTTCCTTCCGGGCTTATATCAATCCGACCATTTTGCCAACTTTTTCAAAGATGCCGATCACCCTTTCCAATTGCTCATCGGTGTGGGTTGCCATGTAACTGGTGCGCAGCAACTGGCGTCCGGGCGCAACCGCCGGACTGATGACCGGATTGACGAAGACGCCGTTTTCAAAGAGCAATTTCCAGGTCAGGAAGGTTCGTTCGTCATCGCCGATGATGATCGGGACAATCGGGGTCACCGAATGACCGATGTTGAAGCCCAATTCGGTGTAGGCTTTGCGCATTTTGGCGCCAATTTCATTCACGCGGGCGATGCGTTCGGGTTCCTCGCGCATGATCTTGAGCGCAGTCAACGCTGCCACCGCGTTGGAAGCCGGGATGCTGGCGCTGAAAATCAACGAACGGGCGTGATGTTTGATGTAGTGAATGACAGGTTCATCACCGGCGACGAAACCGCCCAGTGAGGCAAAGGACTTGCTGAAGGTGGACATGATCAGGTCAACCTGCTCGGTCACCCCGAAATGGGCGGCTGTGCCGCGTCCACCACCCAGCACACCCATCGAATGGGCGTCGTCCACCATGATGCGCGCCCCGTATTTTTTGGCAATCGGCACCAGCTCGGGCAGCGGTGACAGGTCGCCTTCCATGCTGAACAATCCATCCACAGCAATCAGTTTTCCGGCAGACTCGGGAATGGATTGCAGCACCCGTTCGAGGTGATTCATGTCATTGTGGCGGAAGCGCTCCAGTTTGCCGTAACCCAGCCGCGCGCCATCCACAATGCTGGCGTGATCGTCCTTGTCAAGAATGACGTAATCGCCCCGTCCAACCAGGGCGCTGATGGTGCCCAGGTTGACTTGCATGCCCGTGGAGAAAACCAGCGCGGCTTCTTTGCCGACGTATTCTGCCAGTTCGTACTCCAACTGCTCGTGAAGGGCAAGCGTACCGTTCAAAAAACGGGAACCGGTGCAGCTGCTGCCATACCGGTCCAGCGCTTCACAAGCGGCGGCTTTGACGCGCGCGTCCGTGGTCAAGCCCAAGTAATTGTTCGAACCGCACATGATCAGGCGGTGCCCGTGATAGATGACTTC
>JBBIQB010000173.1:0-5337 GCA_037442545.1 Bellilinea sp. | reverse complement strand
AATTTTGCTATCCCAGCAGTACCGAGAGTTAGCCGTATGAGCCCGGATGCGATTGTCACCGACAGCAGTGCTTATTTACCCGCCTTCGAAACCGATTGGCTGCCTATACACGTCATCCCCCTGCATCTAATTTGGGAGGGGCGCACCTACATCGACGGGGTGGACATCCAGCCGGAGGATTTTTTCCGCCGCCTGAAAAGTTACCCGGAAATGCCGCGCACCTCACAAATATCCTTGCAAACTTTTCTTGACTTGTACCGGCGACTGTTGGATGAAGGCAATGAAATTCTCAGCATCCACATTTCTGGAAGGGTCTCCGGCACGCTTAACACCGCCATGCAGGCTGCCCGCGAACTGGCAGCCGGGCGCATTCAGGTTTTCGATTCGATGAGCGGCGCAGCCGCGATGGCATTCCAGGTACTTGGTGCCGCCCGGGCAGCCGCTCGGGGCGCCGCGCTGCGCGGATGTGAGTGCATTGCCCGCCAGGTGCGCGATTCCTCGCACACCTATTTCATCCCGGCTACGCTGGAATTTTTACGCCGCGGCGGGCGGATTGGCGGCGCGGCGGCGCTACTGGGCAGCGCGCTCAAGATCCACCCCATCCTTGAAACGCGCAACGGGGTGATCGAAGCGTGCGAAAAAGTGCGCACCATGAGCCGCGCCATGCTGCGCATGGCAGAACGGGTTGAACAGCGGGTCAGGGACTGTCGCAGCGTGCACATTGCCAGCCTGTATGCGGATATTCCGGAGATGGCGCAACAGTTGTTGGACCTGGTGCGCCAGCGCCTGGGCAGCCAAATCCGCGAAACGGTGCTGTCCACCATCAGCCCGGTGCTTGGCGCGCATATTGGACCCGGCGCGGTGGGCATGGCATTTTCCTGTAACGAAGAATGACCCCATACCAAAGGAGAATTGTGCGATGATAACGATCTTGCTTATCCTGGCTTTATTGATCTCGGTGGTGGCGGTGATTTTTGCGCTGCAAAACACCGACCCGGTCACTGTCAGCTTTTTCATCTGGCAGTTCGAACAGTCGCTGGCATTGGTGTTGTTACTCAGCGTCCTGGTGGGCGTTCTGATCGGGCTGTTGACCATCCTGCCCGGCATGATCCGCACCCGCTGGCATCTGGCTTCGCGCAATAAAAAACTTAACCTGTTGGAAAAAGAAGTAATCGAAACCAAGATCAAACTGGAGGCTGCCAGCCAGCGCATCGCGGCTTTGGAGAAACCGCCGCTGCCTGTCTCCCCGCCGCCGGCAGTCGAATCCCAACCCGCCGGAACAAACACCCCGCCAACCTCCTCGTAAATCCCGCTCTTTCGGGCAATGGTAGGCACTTACATGGTGAGGATTTTCAACTCCTCACGGTTTAACCTATGCACAGACGGCTGGCGGGCTGTTTTCGTCTTTACCCGCCAGGTTGCTCGCCGGTCAGTTCGAACTCCAGGAAGAAAGGCACTTCCCTGCGCCGGCTGCCATTCAGCCGCGCCATCAGGTCGAAAAATTTTCGCTGCAAACCGTATTTGCGGTTAAACTGCGCGTCCACCTTGCGGATGGTTTCGGCATCCCGCAGCACCTTGCCGCTCGCCGGGACGAATGCGCCCCGGGGCGTACCGCGAAAGTCACTGGGAGCGATCTGGGCTTTACCGTTGGCGCGAATGCGCTTGGCTTTTCCGGATTGCTCCTCGGTAAATACGTACAAGCGCTCCTCCAGCCATACATACCAGACTGGGGTTGCCACCGCCTGGCCGTTCTTGCGGAAAGTGGTCAGGTTGACAAACTGTCCGGTTGCCAGCCAGGGTTGATTTTGATTTTCAGCCATAATCTCATTCCATATCGAAAGGGATATACCCAATCATAATCCCTTTTGTATCGCCTGGTAATCAATTGATTGGATAAAAGTTGCACAGCGCGTGGTTTGTGAAAACCAGCACACAATGACATTCATCATGACATTCGTCACTATCCGGGCTGCGACAATCAGATTATGATCAATTTGCAATAACTTGTTATATCTTTTTATATCAAACTATGGAAGAATTACTCACCACCCGCCAGGTTCTCGATCTCCTCAAGGTTGACCGCATCACCATTTACCGCATGTTGCAGGATGGGCGGTTAAAAGGCATCAAAATTGGTCAGCAGTGGCGCTTCCCGCGCAGCAGCGTGGAAAATCTGCTCGGCAACGGCGCTCCGGTCGTGGAACTCTCCCCCAGCGTCGATCTGGCTTCGCTGTTCCCCACCCACTGCGTCCAGGCAGTTCAAGACCTGTTTGCGGAAGTGGGCGGTGTGGGCGCGTTGATCATCGACTTGCAGGGCATTCCGTTGACCGCGTACAGCAACCCGTGTGGTTTGTGCCAGTTGATGCGCCAGAGCGAAAGCGGCGCCCAGGCGTGCGCCGCCTCCTGGCTGCAGTTTGCCCGCGATGCGGCTGCCGGAAAAAGCCTGCTCACCTGCCAGGCAGGGATGAATTACCTGGCTCATCCAATTGTGGACAATAACCAAACCATTGGCTGGTTCATCATCGGCGGATTTATCTGGCAGTCCAACAATGACCCTGAATGGAGCAGCCGCATCCGCCTGATTTTCCGGCAGTATAACCTGCCGGAAAAAGCCCTTCAATCCACCCTCGATTCGATCGTTGTCATCCACGGCGAAGACCAGGAAAAAATTACCACCTGGCCGGCAATTGCTGCCCGCGCCGTGCAGAGCATCTTGCGTGAGCGCACCGGCTTCGTCGAACGCTTGCAGCAAATTGCCAACCTTACCCAAATTTCCTGAGCGCGAAGGAGAACGTATCCATGAAAAAGCTAGTCATCATTGGCGCTGGCACGGCGGGCACCATCGTTGCCAACCGCCTCAAACGGCTGGTTGACCGGGACGAGTGGCAAATCACCCTGGTCGATCCGGACCCGGTTCATTACTACCAGCCGGGATATTTGTTCATCCCCTTCGGTTTGTATACCAAAAAAGACGTGGTCAAACCCAAGAGCGATTACCTCACCGCGCCGCTGCGCATGATCCAATCCGCCGTGGAGGAAGTCGACCCGCTGCAGAAAACTGTCCGCCTGGTAAACAAGCAAACCCTGCCCTACGATTACCTGATCATCGCCACCGGCACCGACATTCACCCCGAAGAAACTCCCGGTTTGGGAGAGCATGAATGGGGCAAGTCCATTCACTCCTTCTATACGTTGCAATCCAGTCAGGCGCTTGCCAACACCCTGCGCAACTGGGAAGGCGGGCGGCTGGTGATCAATGTGGTTGAAAATCCGATCAAGTGTCCGGTAGCCCCGCTGGAATTTGCCATGCTGGCAGACTGGCACTTCACCGAGCGCGGCATTCGCGACCAGGTCGAGATCATTTATGCCACCCCGCTGTCCGGCGCGTTCACCAAACCGATTGCATCGCGCTTGCTGGGTGAATTGCTCGAACGCAAGAATATCAAGGTCGAGCCGGATTTTATGATCGAGCGGGCAGAGCCGGATGCGCGCAAAATCGTCTCGTACGACGAGCGCGAGATTGCCTACGACCTGTTGGTCAGCGTCCCGCTCAACAAAGGGGCTGAATTTGTTAGCCGCTCCGGGCTGGGCAACGAACTCAACTATGTGCCCGTGGATCAGTTTACCCTGCTTTCCAAAGCTCACGATACCATTTTCGTCCTTGGCGACGCATCGGATGCGCCCGCCTCCAAAGCCGGCGCCACCGCGCATTTTGCGATTGACCTGTTCGTGGAGAATTTCCTGCGTTACGTCGAAGGACACGAACTGAAAGGCTATTTCGACGGGCACGCCAATTGCTTCATTGAAACCGGCTTCGGCAAAGGGCTGATGATCGACTTCAACTACCACCAGGAGCCGCTACCCGGACGCTATCCCCTGCCCGGTGTGGGTCCCCTGGCGCTGCTCGAAGAGTCCGAGTTCAACCACTGGGGCAAACTGATGTTCCGTTGGATGTACTGGCACATGCTGCTTAAGGGTTTGGAAGTCCCGCTGCCCTCCGCGATGAGCATGAGCGGCAAACGGATGGTTTAGGAGGCGGCGTGTCCATCGAAACCGATCTGTCCATTCTCAATCAAAAACTCGACCTGCTAACCGCTCAGGTGGCATACCTGACCGAGCAGGCACAAGAAGCCGCCCGCGAGCGCGAAGCGCGCAGTGAATTGGTGGAAACCGCCACGCCCATCGCCCGCGATGCGCTGCTGATCGTTGGAAAAGAACTGGAAGAAGTCCAGGATGAAATCCAGCTGGAAGATCTGCTGCGTCTGACCAAGAAGCTTCTCCGCCACGTCCCGCAGCTGGAAATGCTGCTCGACCAGCTCGACAGCGCCAGCGACCTGCTTTCCACGGTGGCACCGATCAGCCGCGAGATGGTTGCGCGCGCGACCTTGTCGATGGAAGAGTTGGAGCGACGAGGCTATTTTGTCTTCGCCCGCGGAGGCGTGCGCCTGGCGGACCACATCGTCGCCTCCTTCACCGAAGAGGATATCAACCACCTGGGCGATAACATTGTCCTGATTCTCAACACCGTCAAGGACATGACCCAGCCGGAGATCATGAATTTCGTCCGCAACACGCTGCTGCTGGCGGAAGATGAAATCGGCAAGCCGATCGATACCTCGCTGCGCAGCCTAATGCGCCAGATGGGCGACCCAGCCGTCCGGCGCGGTCTGGCGCTCACCTTGCGCATCTTGCGGGTGATTGGCATGCAGGGCAACCAGGATCAGGCAACTGCCCACCAATAGGTAAATTCAACCTTCAAGCTCATTTTTAACAAACCCGGAGGAAAAATGGTAACCAAAACAATTGCAGGAATTTCCGTTGACGTGAACGAAGAAGGTTTCATGATCCATCCCGCGCAATGGAATGAACAAATCGCCGTTGAGATCGCCAAAGAAGAGGGCATCGCCGAGCTAAACCCGGAGCATTGGAAAATCATCCAGTTCTGCCGCCAGAGCGCCGGCGCTTCCGGCAAAGCCCCCACCCTGCGCCAGATCACCATCGGCACCGGCATCAGCACCAAGGACCTGTTCACCCTGTTTCCCAAAGGTCCCGCCAAGAAAGTCGCCCGCATTGCCGGTTTGGGCAAACCCGAAGGCTGCGTCTAAACCAGCCCCACATTCACCTAACCAAGCAAAGAGAGGATTCCCATGTCAGAAGACCGCAAGATCGCCTTTATTTGTTCGAAAGGCACGCTGGATATGTCCCTGCCGGCGTTGGTGATGGGTTGGGCAGCGCTCGGCAACGGCATCGATGTCACCATTTTCTTTACCTTTTGGGGACTGGACATCATCAACACCCACCGCGTCGATCACCTGGAGATTGCCCCGGTTGCCAACA
>JBBIQB010000172.1:0-5356 GCA_037442545.1 Bellilinea sp. | reverse complement strand
GGCGGATCAATCCCTGCCCTTCGAACGAACGCATCGCTTCGCGCAGAGTCGCCCGCGAGACGCCCAGTTGTTTTGCCAGCAATGGCTCGGACGGCAGGCGGTCACCAGGCGGAGTGCGGGCAATGATTTCCGCTAATTCCGTTTGCAATCGCTGAAAAGGATGAATGGTTGTATTCATCGGTTCCTCTCTAATTTGAAGTATTCAGAACCGGCACGAACTCGAAGCGAGTGACATCCACCAGTCCCCGATCCGATATTCTCAACTCCGGGATGACCACCAAAGCCAGCAGGCTCAACTGCATGTTGGGGTTGTTCAAGTTGCAACCGCAGGCTTTAAAACCTTGCAAAACACTATCCGCTTCAGTCGCCACCACTTCGGCGCGCTGGTTGGACATCAATCCGCCGATCGGCAGCCGCACGATGCCGAGCACTTCGCCATCGCGAATCACCACCTGCCCGCCGCCGCAAGCCGCCAACTCATTGGCTGCCTGTGCCATCATCTGGTCGTCTGTGCCCACTACGATCATGTGATGGCTGTCGTGGGCAACTGTGGTGGCAATGGCACAGCGGGTATTGAAGCCAAAGCCGGAAACCAGCCCGACCTGTACCGTTCCGCTGGCGCGGTGACGCTCGACCAGCGCAATTTTGGCAATGTCTGCCCCTTCTTCCAGGACAACCTTGCCGTTCAGGATGCGCATGGGTAGCTTCAAGTGACGGGTCGGCGCCTGATTTTCGATCACGCCGATCACGTTGGCAGTCACGCTGCCGTTTTGCGCTGGACTGCCCGCCAGTTTGAAATCAGCCGCAGTCAGCGGACGCAGCAGCCGCACCGATTTGAGCGCCCATTCCGGATAGGCGTATGCCGGCAGGTCAATCGTCAAACGCCCCTTATCGGCAATCACCTTTCCGCGCGCAATCACCACCCCGGCTTCAAATTGGGCAATGTCATCCACCAGCACCAGGTCGGCATACCGTCCGGGGGCAATCATCCCCAGCTCGCGGCTGAGTCCGAAATGCGCAGCGGTGTTAATCGTCGCCATCTGTATTGCCAGCATTGGCGACAGACCCTGGGACACCGCATGGCGCACAACGCGGTCCATGTGCCCTTCGTGCACCAGCGTGGCGGAATGCGAATCATCCGTGCACAGCAGAAAATGCCGCGCATCCAGCCCGCGCTCGGTAACAGCCTTCACCTGGGCAGCCACGTCATGCCAGGCGGAACCGTAGCGCATCATGACCTTCATCCCCTGGAGGACGCGCCGTATGGCATCCTCAAGGGTGGTGCCTTCGTGGTCATCCTCCGCGCCGCCGGCAACGTAACCGTGAAACGGCAATCCCAGGTCTGGTGAAGCGTAATGCCCGCCAATCACCTTGTTGACTTTGCGGGTTTCCGCCATCTCGGCATGAACCAGCGCATCGCTATTGAACACACCGGGGAAATTCATCATCTCGCCCAAACCAATGATCCGCTCCCATTTCATCGCCTCAGCGACTTCCGCGGGTCCGATGCTCGCGCCAGGCGTTTCCATTCCAGGCGCCGAAGGAACGCAGGAAGGCATTTGCACATACACATGCACCGGTTGGTTAGCGGCTTCATCAACCATCAGGCGAACGCCATCCAGACCAAACACATTCGCAATTTCGTGCGGATCGACGAACATGGCGGTTGTCCCACGTGGCGCAACCGCGCGCACAAATTCGGTTACGGTCAACATTCCGGATTCGACATGCATGTGAGCATCCAGCAGTCCAGGGCAGACGTAGCGCCCCGCGGCATTAATGATTTGTGTCCCCGCAGCAATGGTATGGCTGGCATCCTCACCGACAAACGCAATCCGCTCGCCCAAAACGGCAATATCCGTGTGCGGGATGATCTCACCGGATTGGACGCATACCCACCGTCCGTTGCGAACAACCAGATCGGCAGGAATGCGCCCCATGGCGCAGTCCACCAGTCTTTGGGTGTTCTCAGCGGTAGATTCGACCATTTCATACCTCCCGGTAAAGAGCGCGACCTGTTTCACGGTAATGAAACAGGTCGTCACAAATCAGGATACCAAACGTTTCGCTGCGCGGTTATGCATTTCGATCTGACGCATCATGTCAATTGTGGTCAAGTGTCCGTTACGAACCACGCATCTTCCCTGCACAACAGTGTAATCGGTATTGCGCGGCTGGCAGAATACCAGCGCCGCCAGCGGGTCGTGCAGCGCCCCGCTGAAATCCAGGTGGTTGAGATTGTAGGCGACAAAATCGGCGCATTTGCCGGCTTGGAGCGAGCCAATATCGCCACGCCCCAACACTGCCGCGCCGCCACGCGTTGCCAGTTCAAGCGCCTGGCGGGCTGTCATCAACGGTGGCGCCGCCTCGTTGCTCAACGAAGCGCCGCCCAGCCCTGCGCCCAGCCGCGCCAGCAGCATTGCCTGGCGCGCTTCGGACAGCATGTGCGAGCCATCGTTGGATGCCGAGCCATCCACGCCCAAACCCACCTTGACGCCCGCCTTCATATATGCCATCACCGGAGCAATGCCCGATGCCAGGCGCATGTTCGAAGTAGGGCAGTGAGCCACCCCGCAGCCGACATGAGCAAACCGGTCGACCTCGGCGGGATTGATGTGCACCGCATGGGCAAACCAGACATCCCCGCCCACCCATTCCAATTTTTCCATGTAATCGAAGGGACGGTAGCCGAACATTTGCAAGCAAAACGCCTCTTCATCCTGGGTTTCAGCCAGGTGCGTATGCAGTTGAACGCCGTATTGGCGCGCCAGGTGGGCGCTTTGTTGCATCAGCTCGCCAGTCACGCTAAACGGGGAGCACGGCGCCAATACAATCTGTACCATCGAACCCGGATTGGGATCGTGATATTGCTGGATCAGCCGCTGCGAGTCGCGCAAAATGGCGTCTTCGGTGTCGACCACCGAATCCGGCGGCAGCCCGCCCTTGCTCTCTCCCAGGCTCATCGAGCCGCGGGAAGCGTGGATGCGCACGCCAATCTCTCGCGCCGCGGCAATTTCGTCGTCCAACCGCGACCCGTTGGGGAAAAGATAAAGATGGTCGGAGGCAGTTGTGCAGCCGGACAGCGCCAGTTCAGCCAGCGCCGTCTGGGTCGAGATGTAGATATCCTCGCTGGTCATGCGCGCCCAGATCGGATAGAGCGTCTTCAACCAGTTGAACAGATTGGCATTTTGCGCCGCAGGCAGCGCGCGGGTCAGGGTTTGATAGAAGTGGTGGTGGGTATTGACCAAGCCCGGCAGAACGATGTGCCCTTCCAGGTCGAGGATTTCATCGGCAGTGGCAGGCAGTTGGTCAGTTTTACCCACTTGTTCGATGAACCCGTCCCGAATGAATAGACCCCCAGCCGGTATTTCGCGTCGGAGGTCATCCATAGTTACCAGCAAGGTAGCATTTTTTACGAGCAGAGTTTGCGTCATGGCAAATCGATTCTCGCCTGGATTATCTTGTTTGCAAGGGGAGCCACCTGATTAGTCATCAGACAACCCAAGTGTATAACATTTTTTTGCGCTTGTCAATTGTCTGACAACATGATCATTGTCACATTTTATCAGTCAATTGCGCTGCCCGCAGCGTATTCTGCAGCAACATGGCAATCGTCATTGGTCCAACGCCCCCCGGAACCGGCGTAATGTACCCGGCAACCTGCTTGACCTCATCGAAAGCCACATCGCCAACCAGACGCGAGCCTTTCGGGTGGCTGGGATCGTCGATCCGGTTGATGCCCACATCGATTACCACCGCCCCCGGCTTGACCCAGTCGCCACGCACCATTTCCGCCTTGCCTACGGCGGCAATCAGCACATCCGCCTGGCGCACCATAGCGGGCAGATCGCGGGTTCGCGAATGGCAAATGGTCACCGTGGCATCCTCGCGCACCAGCAGCAATGCCACCGGCATCCCCACAATGTTCGAGCGCCCAAGCACAACTGCGTTGATCCCGCGCAGGGACGGCAAGGTTTTCTTCAGCATGGCAATACACCCGGCCGGCGTGCACGGGACAAATGCCGGATCGCGTCCCTTTTGCGCCAGACGCCCGATATTGACCGGATGAAATCCATCCACATCCTTATTCAGGCTGATCGCATTCAGCACGGCTTCCTCGTCCAACCCGGCTGGCAGCGGCAGTTGCACCAGAATCCCGTGAATGTTGGGATCGGCGTTGCACTCGCGCACCACCTTCTCCACTCGTTCCTGAGTTGCGTCTGCCGGCAATTCATAACCAAACGACTCGATTCCAACTTCCGCGCAGGCTTTGCGCTTGGAGCGGACATACACATGCGAAGCCGGGTTATCCCCCACCAACACTGTCGCCAGCCCTGGTTTGCTCTTCCCGGCAGTCAAACGCTCCTCCACTGCAGCCTTGACTTGCGCGCGAACTTCCTCTGCTATGGTTTTTCCATCGATTAACGCAGCAGTCATTCAACGCTCCTTTCCGCAGATTTCTATATCGGCCGATGCAGCCGTTGATACCGGTCCGGTGGGTTGTTCAGTTATCTGACAATGGTTGGATTCCTTATGATTATACCCATTTTTACCATCCGTCAAACAAAGATTCATATCGATTTCCAAAATTTTCTTAATCCGCGAAGGTGGACATTCCGTTATAATTCATCTCAACAGGAGGATTTCAGACCAATGAGTAAAATTTGTGTGATTGGCACCGGTTATGTTGGTTTGGTAACCGGAACGTGTTTCGCCGACCTTGGCAATGAAGTCTATTGCCTGGATATCGATAACAACCGCATCGAAAAATTAAAACAGGGCGTCATGCCCATCTATGAGCCCGGACTGGAACAACTGGTCAGCCAGAACGTCAAAGCCGGGCGACTGGTTTTCACCACCAACTACGAAGAATCGCTGGCGGGGGTTGAATTTGCCTTCATTGCAGTGGGTACGCCCTCCGGCGTGGACGGCGAAGCCGACCTGCAATTCGTCCGTTCGGCTGCCGAACATATCGCCGATCTGGTTAACGAGCCGATCATCGTGGTCAATAAATCCACCGTGCCGGTTGGCACCGGCGACTGGGTGGCAGACATCATCCGCAAGCGCCGCGCCGGTAAACCGCTCGATTTCGATGTGGTTTCCAATCCCGAATTTTTACGCGAAGGGTCTGCGATCAACGATTTCATGTACCCCGACCGGGTGGTACTGGGATCGATCAACCGCGACGCTGCCTCCAAGGTGGCGCAGTTGTACCTCAGCCTGCGCTGCCCGATCATGATTACCGATCTGCGCACCGCCGAAATGATCAAATACGCCTCGAATGCCTTTCTGGCAACGAAGATTTCCTTCATTAATGAGATGGCAAATATCTGCGAAGAGCTAGGCGCCGACGTCC
>JBBIQB010000171.1:0-5430 GCA_037442545.1 Bellilinea sp. | reverse complement strand
CAGCGGCTGGTTCTTCATAAATATCAGCAGCGCCACAAGCGTCCCGGCAAGGATGATGATGATGACACTCAGAGCAAGTGGGATGGCTTTGGGATTTTTGAACATGGCTTACTTCTCCTGAAGCAATTGGGATTGCGGGTCGTAGATGCCTTTATCCTGATACGGTAAAATCGAAATGCCGCGCTCGCCGTGCGCCACACTGCGATGGCATTCGAAACAATAGCGTTCGCCTTCCATTTGACCATCGGCGATGGCGGAGACGGTTTCCTGGTGGCAGTAGATGCAATTTGCCTGGACGATGTCCTTCGATTCGGTCTTGGCGCGCAGCGGTTCGGGGATGTTACCCAAGGTGAAGTGGAACACATGATTCATGCCCGATCTTGCTTTGACGAAATACTTGGGGATCAGGGCGTGCGGGGTATGGCAGTCGTTGCAGGTTGCCCATGCCTGGTGGCGGGCATGGTACCAGCCCTCGTAGGCAGCGTCCATGACGTGGCAGTTGTTGCAGGCAGTTGGATCGTTGCCGAGATATACGGTGAAATCGGTCGCGTACATCCCGACTGCCAGTACGATCAGCAACGCCGCCAGTCCGATGAAGAGTGGAATTTTCATGCCTTTGCTGCTCCGTTAGGGTTCATTTAATAACTGCCAAAAAGCATTCCTTGACGGGAGATTGCTTCGTCGCGCAGACCGCCCCCCACAGCCTTTGAAAGAGTTTGCAAACATAGGCAATTAACCGGATTGCGCGCAACTTAAGGAAAATTTTACCAAAGAAACCTTTTTTTAACTTGATTTTAATCAATCGAGTCGCCAATCCGCCGGATTGCCGGAGCCAACCCGCGCCCGCGTTTTTTCCGCCCGGGCGGGGCAGCCTTCTACGGCGCGAGCAAGTCAGTATGGCTGAGCAGGCGCATCCTGCCCGGCGGCCAGTAGATCAGCACCGCCCTGCCGACCACGTCGGACATGGGCACGAAACCCCACACGCGCGAATCGGACGAGCGGTTGCGGTTGTCCCCCAGCACAAACAGCGCATCGGGCGGCACCTGCCATTCGCCGCTGTAAGCGGGCGGCTGGGCAATGTAGGGCTCGTCCAGCGGAATATCGTTGACCCGCACCAACCCGTCGCCAATCACCACCCGGTCGCCGGGCAAGCCAATCACCCGCTTGATGTAATCTTCCGGCGGCTGGCGGTTGCGGTGAAAGACGATAATGTCGCCGCGGTGCGCTTCGTCGAAGCGGTAGGCAAGTTTGTATACCACCAGCAATTCCCCCTCGTTGAGCGTTGGCTGCATCGAGATGTTCTCCACCCGCACCCGGTCGGTCAGCGCGCTGATCGCAAAGTAGAACAGCAGCGCAAACAACAGCGTCTTGAGGGTTTCACTCAGGAAGTTGACCAGCGTGCTGCCCGGCGGGGCTGCCGGCGGGGTGGTTTCGGGCGCTGGCAGGGCTTCCCCGCTCAAAAAGCGTTCTTGGCTCATACAGGGCGCATCTTATCACAGATTCCCCGCGCTGGCGAGCGCAGCCGAACGGCAAAATTATTTTTTTTTCGAAAAAGCCACGCCTTCAACGGTTGACCGCCGGCAGGTAAACCGGGTGGACTTGCTCCACTACCAGCAAGCGCACGTTCAGGCGCAGCGGCGGGCTGCCCGCGCCAGGATGCACCAGCACCTCGCCGTTGTATTCGCCCAACCCCAGGTTGCCCGCCTGGATCGACAAATCCACCACCTCGCCGCGCCGGGCGGCTTGCAGCCAAGGCAGGTTTTCAGACACGCTCCAGTTATCGCCGCTGACGAAGGAGGGAATCACCCGCGCGCTGGTGGTTGGCGTTCCAGCGGGCGCGGATTTGGCAGCCATCACCGTCAGGCTGCCGGGTGACAGGCAGGCGTCCTTTTGCGCCACTGCCGCCTCGCGCAGCGGGGTGAAATTGCTGCCGTCGGCGGATGAATAGCGCACCCACACCCCCTGACCGCGATAGGCGCCGCCCGGCGGCTGCCAGGTGAACGGGCTGCCGGTAAACCGCTGCGGCGCAGTGAAGATGGTCACCGTGTCGGCGCTGACCAGCGCGCTGCCAGTGCGCCGAATGCGGAAGATGAGGAACGGGTTGCTGCCGTCCGGCTGGAAGGTAAACGCGAGCGGCACCTCGATGTAGGTCCCCGCCGCCGGAAAATCCGCCGCGCTGAGGATGATCTCGCCGCTCTGGTTTTTGCCCGCAGTGACGCTCAAGCGGGCGATTTCGCCGCCGGTGAGCGCGCTGGTTTTGATGCGGAAGTAAGCCAGCATGGGCGTATTCTCCATGAAGGAGGTCGTCCATACCCAGGTCATGTTGGGGTCGCTACCGTCGTTGCGGTTATGCGGCAGGCTGACCGCCCGTCCGTTCAGCGCGCCGGGGTCGGCAACCTGCGGCAGCAGGTTGTTTCTGCCGGTCTTGAAGGCATCCCCCAGCCAGCCCAGGCTGAGTTGGATGTGGCTGCGTCCCTGCGCATCCAACTGGTGCAGGCTAAGCGCGGAACGGCTGGTCGAAAACTGGTTCTCGTCCAACACCAGGTCGGCGGGCGGCGCGCCGCGGTAGATGCTGTCCTCGACGGTCAGGCTGCGCCCGTAGGCATCGCGGGTGCGCACATAGATGCGCTTCCAGCCCTCGCCGGCGGAAAGCGGCGCGCTGATCTGGGTTTGGTAGGACTGCACGGCGGCGTTGTTGAAGCAGGCATCCTCGCTGATCTGCATCGTCTCCGCCGGCTGCAGGCTGGTGAAGAAGTCGCCGCCGGGGCGGTTGTAGATGTACAGGTTGACCGAACTGCCGGTGGTATTGAGCGCCTCGTTGTCGATCACCAGCGGGGCATAGGCTGGGTCGCTGCCGAAATCCTGCGCCAGCCAGCCTTCGCCGTTCTGGCTGTAGCCCACACCCACCTCGCGGTGATCGGCGCTGAGCAGGTTTTCGGCGTGCCCGGTCAGGCTTTCGAGCCAACCCTGCACCGCCGGCTGCGGCTCGACGTACACGCACCACACGTTTTCCGCCCCGGCGCTGCCCGGGTAGCCAAAGGCATCCGCACGCACGTCCGGGAAGTTGCCCAGCGTATCGCGGTGGGCATCTGCGCAGTTGGGCGCGGCGGATTTATCCGCTGCAAACCAGCGCGTGGACTGGGTCAGCTGCCAGTTCCAGCGCAGCGGGGGAATGCCCCGGGCTGCCCGCTCCAGATTGGTGCGGTGAACGACTTCGTTTTCCTGGCGCGCCAGGCTGTTGGTTTGTGGAACCGGGGTGTACCCGCTCTGGGCTGCGACGGCTGCCCCACCAGCCAGCCAGAGCAGGACAATCATCACTAATTTGACATATCGCATGGGGTAAGTTATTCCTGTGAGCCGATTTTATCAGCATCATCGCAATTTGGGGAAATCCTGTTGTAATTCGATCACAATTGTAACCTTGACCCGCAGCCGCGCTTCGGCGCGCCTGACCTGGGCGCGGGTGTGTATTGGGCAGCCGCTGCGTTGAGCCGGGTTTTGCTGGTTGGTTCGACGAAACAACGGCGTCACAGGAGGCGCGCCAGCCCGCCGACCGCCAGCCAGATGCCGAGCGCGGCGACCAGCGCTGGCAGGACGAATCGGGCAAAACCATCGTTCAATCGGGTCAGCTGGCGGGTGATGGGGCGCATTTGTTCGCGCTTGACCTTGAAGATGCCATACAGCAGCAGAGTGGGGGCAACATAGATCATAACATACACACCGAGAAGGATTGCGAAGGTTGCCATCGACGGCTGCGCCTCGATCATCCTGCCGATGAAAGCAATGAAGGGGAAAGCGGTGGGCAGGTCGCTGAGGGTGGTGACAACGCCGAAGACGAACAGCGAGGTGGGATGCAGGGAGCGGATGGCTGGCGGGCGGGCGAGCCTCGCTTGGCGGCAACGACTGGGACTTGCCTTTCTCAGGTACAGCCCGATTCCGGCTGCAACCAGCAGCAAGCCCGCCAGCGCTTGCGCAGCGGAGATGAGCGCCGCGTGGCGCAGCCATGTTTCGCTCAACCATTGCCGCAGAACGCCATCGACGCCAAAATACAGCACCACCCCGCCCAGATAGTTGACCAGGTAGACGCTGGCAACATAGGACAGGGCGTGTTCCACCTTTCGCAGGAGTGGCAGGAGGATCGCCATGCTGGTGATGGTGGCTGGATTGAGACTGTCGATGAGCGCCAATCCCAGGGTGACGGCGACCAGCTCAATCACCCTGCCAGCCTCCAGCCGCAAGCGCGCCATCCCAACCATTGAAATCGGCGCGGCGGTTTACGGCAGAGGCAGCGATCGGCGCATCCGGCATGGGCATAGCAATGGATTGCCGTGTGGCTTGTTTGGTCAGAGGTACGGGTTTCATGACTTCCCGAAAGGTACTTGACGTGGCGACACTTAATTCTGGCATGGCATGAAGGGGATGTCAAGATGCGCGTGCCCTGCCGCCGGCTGAGCCCGCGTGCCCGCCAGGGTATGTCGAAGAGCGCGGCAACAGACGCGAGACGCCGCCGAGTCCTGCCTGTACCTATCGGGGCTCGCAAAGACGTAAACCCGGCATACCCTACTGAATTGGGATGGTCTCGACGATCACATTGCCTTCGCCGGCAGCCTGACTCAGGTCGTGCAGCAGGCGGTTGGTAATGCCGGTGGTCTCGTTGGGAAATTCGAGCAGGAAGCGCCCGCTGCCTTCGAACAGATAGAGCGCGAAACGGTCGTTGCCAGGAGCAGCCCGCAGAATGCCGTGCACCCGTTTCAGGCGCTGCACGTCGCGATCGCGGTCGCCGGTGGAGCGCAGGATGATCTTGACCATGCGCATCTCGCCGCTTTCTTCCGGCGGCAGCCCGCCGGGCGGAATGGGCGGCACCAGGTAACGCAGCCCGCTGTTGACCAGTGGCGCATCCATCTCCAGCGGCGGCGGATCGACCGCCGCCGGGGGCAACGGGCTGCCCAAGCGTGCCGGCTCGGCGGGCGGCGGGGGCTGTTCGGCAGGCGGCTTGGCGCGCGGCTCGGAAGCGGCGCGCGCGGATTGAAAGAGAAATTCGTCCTCGAAATCCGGCGGCGGGGGCGGTCGGCTTTCGGCAATGGCGCGCCCAGCGGGCTGCGGGACAAGCGGCGGGTAGGCATCTTCATTTAGGTGCCTGCCGTTTTCCTCGTCCGGCAGGTAGCACAGGTACGGATCGACCGGCTCGCCGTTCTCCTCATACTCGATGAACACCTCGCTGACCCGGTCGGCGAGGATCTTCGGCTCGCCGCCTTCGTTTTCCAGCTTGCCTTCCACCAGCAGCACCCGGTCGGGGGAGACCAGCGGAGCGCATTGCTCCCACACGCGCGAAAAGGCGGTAATATCCACCGAGCCCTGAATATCCTCCAGGGTGAAGAAGCCCATCCAGTCGCCCTTCTTGGTCTGGTGGTTGCGGAAGCGGGTGACCAT
>JBBIQB010000170.1:0-5557 GCA_037442545.1 Bellilinea sp. | reverse complement strand
GCCGGTTGAGCGAAGGCGAAGGCAAAAGCCAACGCCAGCAACCCAACCCACACCCATCCACTCCCGGCAATACTGTTGTTGAGAGCCCAAAAAACCTTCTTCATGCCCACACCCCACGCTCTGAATTAATCGCCTGCCTGCCGGGAAGGCACCACCCGCGACCGGTCAACCGTCACACGCGCAGGTTCAGGGTCTTTATCCGGCCAGGCTGCCACCAGGGTGCCCAATATAAAGATAATCCCGCCAATCCACAGCCAGTTGATCAATGGATTGTGAAACACCTTGAAAGTGACTCCGCTGGTGGAAATTGGTTCCCAGTCCACCAGCAGGACGTACAGATCGTCCTCGATCGTGCTGCGCACGCCCGGAATGGTCATAGGCTGCATGGAATCGTAATATAAATCCCGCCGTGGGTGCAGTTCGCCCAGGTAACGTCCATCGCGGCTGACATCCACCACGGCGCGGGCAACGTTGCGCCCGTCATCGGCGTCAAAAATATCCAGCCGGTTGAAGGTCACCTCGTAACGCCCCAGCCGCAGCGATTCGCCCGGCGGGATGGTGCCCTGGGTTTCGCTTTGGAACATCTCGATCCCGATGATTCCCAACGCCATAAGGACCACCCCCAGGTGAATAATGTAGCCCCCGTAGCGGCGGCGGTTGCGCGCCATCAGATTGAACAGCGCCGCGAACAGGTTTTCGCCGGTGCGCCGGCGGCGCGCCATCACCCCGCGGTAGTATTCGAACAGGGTGATGAAGATCACCAGCGCCACCAGAGCGATTCCCACCAAAGCAAATGGATTGCGCACCCCGCCGGCAAACACCGCCAGCATCACCAACAGGGCTGCCAGGGCAGGTTTCCACAACGCCTTGCCCAACGTTTTTACCGTCGAATGCCCCCAAGCAGACAGCGGGGCAATGCCCATCAGCAGTAGCAAACCGGCGAACAGGGGACCCGCCGACCGCTCGTAGAACGGCGGACCGACGGTCACTTTCTGCCCGGTGAACAGTTCCGAAATCAACGGGTATACCGTGCCCCAGAAGACCACCACCAAAATGCCCATAAAGAGCAGATTGTTGAGCAAAAATAGCGCCTCTCGCGAGAGCAGCGAGTGCATCGATCCCTCCGAGCGCATCGTGTTCCAGCGCGAGAGCAGCAACCAGAGGGAGAAGATCATGGTCAACGCAATGAAGACGAAGAACATCGGTCCAATCGCCGACTGGGCAAACGAATGCACCGAAGAAAGCACGCCGGAGCGGGTCAGGAAGGTGCCAAAGATCACTAACGTATAGGTGAGGATGATCAGGATCATGTTCCAGCGTTTGAACAAGCCGCGTTTTTCCTGGATCATCACCGAATGCAGGAACGCCGTGCCAGTCAACCAGGGCATGAAGGCCGCATTTTCGACCGGGTCCCACGCCCAGTAACCGCCCCAGCCGAGAACATCGTACGCCCAGCGACTGCCCAGCACCAATCCCAGGGACAAAAACAGCCAGGCAACCAGCGTCCAGCGGCGGGTGATGCGGATCCAGCGATCATCGGTGCGCCCGGTGATCAGCGCTGCCACCCCAAACGCAAATGGAATGACATAGGAAACAAATCCCAGGTACAGCATGGGCGGGTGGATGATCATCCCTGGGTGGCGTAGCAGCGGGTTGAGCCCGCGCCCATCTGCCGGCACCAGCGGGACGGCACCCTCCGGCGGGAACATCGCTACCACCTGGCTGCTGGCAGCGGTCTGCCAGAAGCGCACAAACGGATTCTCGAAGAACAAAACGAGCGCCAGGAAGAACGCCAGCGTCACCAAATTGACCAAAATAACCCAGGGTAAAAATTCGCGGTCACGATCCCACTTGCGCAGCGTCACTGCGGTGGTAAACGCCGACATCAGCCACGACCAGAACACCAGCGAGCCCGACTGCCCGCCCCACAAGGCAGTGATTTTTAGGTACAACGGCATGGTACTGCTGGTCACGTTATAGACATACTGCACCTGATACTGTCCCGTAACCAACAACACGATAATTGCAAGGGAAGCCAGTGTAATCAGCGGGAAGGTGATCTGCATTGCCTTGCGGGCACTTTCCACCCAGGCGAGTGAATTTTTGCGCACGCCGTAGATGGAAGCCGCGATCCCGTAGATGGACGTAATAAAACTGATAACCAGAACGCCAAAACCGATATTTGCTAACATCGCCTCTCCTCGAACGAATTAACAGCAAACTGCCGGGGTCGAACGCCCGGCATGTTGGTGATGTAGACGAAACCCGCTGCGGCTAGCCATCCGCCGCCTGATCGGGAAGCGCTTCCTCATACCGGGTGGGACATTTCAGCAATAGTTCTTCAGCTTGAAATACACCGTCCGCGCCGATCTTGCCGGTGACGATTGCCTGGGCTTCATCGCGCATCAGGTCCGGCATGACACCGGTGTATACCACTTTCAAGCGCGGCTGACTGGGATCGTTGACCGCCGCGTGAAGCACGGCTGCCAGACCGCCTTGCGCGGTGATCTCATTTTGATCCCCAGGAATGTGGGCAATGGTAAATTCTAACCGCAGGTTCTTAGCGTCGTACTGGATGCTATCCCCAATCACCGCGCCGGATATGCGCAAATCGCGGTCGCCAATGGTGGATATTTTTTCTTCCAGTTCGCCTACCGTCATAAAATATTGCGCGCTGGCTTGCAAGGACGAAACGATCAAATAAATCACTGCGGCAATGATCAATGCCCCGCCAATAATGAACTTTGTCCGGCTCGCGCCAGAGGTGCGGGCGGTAGTCTGAGGTACACTCATGCTTCCTCCTATTGGATGTATTATGGATGATTAGAAATTAGATGGATGAGAACACTTCCAATTTTCCATGTAAACATTAATCACAGATTAGAGGATTTGAAATCGAAGATGAGAAAGTGATTTTTTAAGGTGAAAAAATCCACAATCTCAATTATCAGGATTATAACCTGTTTTATCCTATTTTGCATTGCGCCAGATCAAACCTGATTTTTGTTTACCCTTTTGATTACACTTGGCAGCACGCCAGCCACTGACTCAGATGATCGAGAAATCGGTCCATCACGGCGCGGGTATTGCTGGTGAACACCTCCCAGCATCCGTACGCCTCGCCGCCACGCTCATCCACCAGGTCGGTGACCGCGCGCAAAATCAGGCACGGGGTGTGGTTGCGCTGCGCCACCCAGGCAATGGCGCCGCTTTCCCAGTCTGCCGCGACGCCGCCATAGGCGGCCTTTAATTCTACCACCCGGGCGGGGTCGATATCCTGGTCGGCGGAAAGCAGCATCCCCCGGCGCACCCCGAACGGATACGGCTCGCGCAGCCAGCTCAAATTCAGCCGTACATGATACTGTTCCAGCGCCTGGCGGGCGTCGCCCATGCGTTCGGTCACATCATACATCCAGGTTTCTTCGACCAGGATGATCTCCCCCCGTTCGATTTTTCCATGCAGTCCGCCGCAGGTGCCCAGGTTGATCAGCAGACGCGGCTGCCAGCGGCAGACAGCATACTGGGCGGAAGCCGCGGCGGCGGTTTTCCCCCACCCGCCATGCAGGAAGATCAGCGCTTGTCCGCCAATGGCGGCTTCATAAAATGTTCCGAAAGGACATACTTGGGCAGGCAGGTGAGCATACCGTCGTTCGACCGACTTCCATTCCTCGTTTGCCGAAACAATCACCACTGCCCGGACAGGGGTTGGGTTCATCAATCACCCGTCAGGGTTTCGTCTTCGCCGGCAAAAATCTGGTTATCGGTCAACAGCGCCAGCAGCGACATTCGCCGGTTATTCTCCAGACGGCGCACGCCGCTCTGGGCTGCCTCCCATATCCAGGCAGCGGCTTCGTAGGCTGCGCGCGGGCGGCCCAGGCGGCGCGCCTGCGCGGCGCGCTGTTTCAGCAATTCCTGGTCGCGAATCCACAGGTGAGACAGCGTTTCCAACACCGCCATCGGGTTTTCGACTGCATCCCCGGCGCCGTTCTCGACTACGTATTCCATGTTGCCCATTTCCTGCCCGGGAATGACGTTGATCAACATCATCGGCAAGCCGCAGGCAAGCGCTTCGGTCACAATCAATCCACCGGCTTTGCACACGATCAGGTCGGCGGCGCGCATCAGCAGCGGCATCTCACTGGTGTATTCGTACAGGTGAACCGGCACGTGCCAGGTCATCTGGTGCAGTTCGTTGTACGTATGGCGGTCTTTGCCGCACACCACCGCCAGTTGCAAGGGCGCGCCAAAGTGATTGATCACCTGCAGCGCATCCATCATTCCAGATACCCGTTTGCTGCCAACCGTCAGAATGGTCAGGATGTCGGGCAGCCAACCGAGTTGTGCACGGATTTCCTGGGGCGCGCGTTTTCCTTCGGCAATTTGCGGGTGCACCGGGATGCCAGTGACCTGAATTTTTTCGGCTGCCACGCCGGCTTCGATGGCGTTATTGCGCACAATCGGGGTTGGCGCCAGCAGATAATTGACGTTGGGGTGAAACCACAGCCGGTGCACCGATACCAGGTCGGTGACCACCGTCACCAGCGGCACGAAGGTGCGGAAGATTGAAAACACCGAGTACAGCGGTGCCTGGTACAGCGGGTAGGTGGTCACGATCACATCCGGGCGTTGCTTGCGCAGCACGTCGCGCATGACCTCGAACAACATCACCGTCAACGCGCTTTCCACTATGGCACTGGTCAGGGTCAGGTCGGAGGCATCGTAGCCCAATTTGTACAGCTCGGGTGCTTTGCGCACCAGGCGATCGTAATCCGACTGGCTCTCGCGCAGCAACAGCGGCGTCTTGCGGTCGTCCAGCGGATTGAGAATCTCCACCTGCACCGCCTCGCCGTACTGGTTTTGCAGCGCCGCCGCCAGAGCATTCGCCGCGCTGCGGTGACCAAACCCGGCATCGGCGGTCAGGATCAACACCTTTTTTTTGCTTCCCGGCATCCGATTGCTCCTGCTAGGGTGTGGGGGTCAAATCGCCTTCCAGGTAGCGGCTCAACAGTTCCAGCGCCGATTGAGCCGAAAAATATTTGTTTTCCACCCGGTCGCCGCTCCCTTGACAGGCAAGCGCCCATTCGCCGGCGGCCGTGCTCAAACCAATCCACGCCAGCCCGACCGGCTTGCCCGGTAACGCCCCGCTGGGTCCAGTAATCCCGCTGACGGAAATCCCAATAATCTGTTCCAGCAGGTTTTCGCCACTGAATGCCCGGCGCACGCCGAAAGCCATTTCCAGCACCGTCTCGCGGCTGACCGCGCCGTGATCGATCAGCGTCTGCGCGCTTACCTCAAGCAGCTGGCGTTTGGCTTCATACGAGTATGCCGTTATCCCGCCCAGATAGTACCGGGAGCATCCCGGCACATTGGTGATCCGGTGACCGACCAGCCCGCCGGTGCAGGATTCTGCCGTAGCCAGTTTTAAATTGCGTTCCACCAGCAGCCTGCCCACGCGCGCCTCGACCGGTTCGTTCATACCCATATTATAACCGAGTATAATTCAATCCGAATTCGCAGGTTCGTTCGATCCGTCCGTTCATTGATCGTTATCTATTCA
>JBBIQB010000169.1:0-5634 GCA_037442545.1 Bellilinea sp. | reverse complement strand
TGGCTCTTCGTTGCATGTCACCTCCGCCCGCTGGTCGATCCCCGGTCTCGAACCACCCATCAAAGACCACGGCATTCTACCGGATATCTGGATAGACGTTGATCCTGCCGATACCGTCAACCAACGCTACCTGCAGGCTGCCCTTGGCGTCTTCGCCAATCAGGGTCAGCCTGCGCCCTGATCGTTGGGAGTCTGGAAACGGGCATATTCATCGGGGGTATCCAGGTCCTGCAGGACGCTAGGCGTATCAACGGTCAGGTAATCGATCGCAGCGCTGTGCTTGCGCATGAAATCGCGCATGGTGAATTGCGGGCTCAAGGATTTAAGATCCGCCCACAGCGCCCGATCGACCAGCCAGGGATGGCCGCGCCGCATCTGGTAACTGGGAACGACCAGGCGGTTGTGGGTTTGCTCATAACGGCTGAGAATGGCGCCAATCGTCCCGCCCTGGATTTGCGGCTGGTCACCCAGGGCAATCAGCACCGCCTGGATTGATTCGGGCACTGCCTCCATCCCAATCTTAATCGAGTCGGTCATTTCGCCATTGGCATAGTTTGGGTTATGCACCCTGTGCACCTCGAAAGGCAGCTGTTCCAACAGCCGGGAGATTTCTTTTTCGGCTGCTCCCAACACGACGATGCTGTGTTCGATCCCAGCAGTGTGCAACGCAGTTAATACCACCTGGATGACGGTCGAATCGTTCCAGCGAAGCAGCATCTTCGGCGCGCCCATCCTTGTGGACAAGCCTGCCGCCAGAACACCCGCAGCAATATCTTTGGCTATGCGCAATCTATCCCTCCCAACCTTGCAGCCACGCGTAATCGGCAGGTGTATCGATGTCGCGCAGTTGCTGCACATTTGCCCAAGGGATATCCTTTACTGTATACCGCTGGAACAACGCTTTCCCGCCCCGATCGCCGCTCAGACGCATCAGGTCATCGAAGCAGACGCGGTCGAACAACACCGGGTTGGCATAGCCTTCCTCCGTTCGCGGCGCGAGGATCGCGACCGCCGCACGCCGCTTCACCACCATTAATCTCTCGATCAAGGCTGATGGCACCTGGGGAACGTCGCTCATCAAAAAGAGCGCCCCCCCCACCCGACTGGGCAGCGCTGCCAAACCGGTTCGGATCGACCGGCTCAATCCTTGCGACCATTCGGAGTTGTGGGCGATTTGAACCGCCAGATCCGCTATCGCCGTCCGGATTTCCGCCGCTTTTTCTCCAACCACGACGATAACCGGCTGCAGCCCGCTGTTGAGGCAGCGCAAAACCACGTGTCGGATAAATGGCTGTCCCCGCCATTCAAGCAGCTGCTTGGGACGCCCAAAGCGGCTCGATCCGCCGGCTGCCAGGATGATGCCCGCCACCGGCTCATCCCGCGCAGCCACGCGCTGCTGTTGGAGCGCATTCGCAGCCGCCCCCCATGCAACCTGATCGTAACCCACCAACAACCGCCGGGCGTACGTCTGCTGAATATCCACGCTCAGAGGTTGCGCATCCAATTGATTAAAAAAAACCGTGCATGCCGCATCCGGCGGAATGTTCTTTAACCCTCCCTCCGAGGAGAGCAGGTAGTCTGCCAGCTTATCCAACGTGATCGGAGCGCCCTTTTCTGCGGCGCACAACGCAGCAAACCGCTCCGAGCGGAAGACGGTTTCCTCATCTAGCCGCTTCCCCAATCCAGTCAACCCGACCACCACGCTCACCTGGTTGACCCAGGCAGGGATTGCCGGTTCGTGCTCACCCGGCGCTTTGAGCGGCCGGCGGCGCGACCCATCCGCCTCGATCAATAGAGGTAGATTCAATTCATCGCAGCGCTGTTTTACCAACGCCAACAAATCATCCGCAAGCCCGCGCACCCGATTACCGGTATCGGTCTTCGCGCCGGTCAATAACCATACGCCTTCAACCGGTCGAGAAAACGCCCGTTCGATATCCTCCTCATCCTCGATCACGCTATGCCGGTCGGCTTGCGCCAGTTCATCCGTGCTAAGGTGAGTGGTAGTGGATAAAATGACCGGTCGCGCGGTTTCGCGCGCCAGGTTGAACAGTATGGTCGTTTTCCCGCCACTGCCAACCAGCGCCAGTCTGGATCGCGGATGAATGCGCAGCGCCTCGCACAGATTCATGCCGGACAGCCGCACAAACGACGGCGCAGTTCCGGGTAGGCGAGGATCGCCTCCAGTACGCCGCCGCCCACCGCCAGCGCCTTGTCAGACACCAGGCTGCACAGGCGCAGGTCGTTGCGCGGATCGATATCGCCCACTTTCATCCCCGCCTCGACCTCCAGCCCATCCGCGACCAGTCCGCGCACAACCCCATCAAAAGCCGCCCGGATGGGTGTATCATCCACCTGCCCGATAACCTGCCCCAGGTTGACAAAATCACAGATTCGTACAGTAGCTATGAATTTTCCCGCGCGGGGCGCGCGCAAAACGCGCTGCTCGACATACCCATTCACCCCTTCGGGGGTGCTTGTATCGGCTTCGGACGTTCCGTTCCAATACACCCTCCCCAACGTCGGACCGCGCTTGGTTTCGATCACCGCATGACAATTGACCCCGGCAATAAAGCCGGGACCCAACCCCACCACCAGACTGGCGGCGTCCATTCCCAATTCCGGCGGCGATTTTCGCATCCGACAGTCAACCAAAACGTCCGCCTGGCACCAGTTCAGGCATTCGGCGGGCGAGTCAATCAATACCGCGACTTTGTTCGTTTCCAACACGGTTAACGCCTGGTCGCGCTGGAGGCACAAAATTGCCGGCACTTCCTCGACCAGCGTGTCCCCGCTGAACACCGCCTCGGCAAATGAAACATAGCGGCGCACCACCAAAGGCTGGGGCAGCTCGCACACCAGCACCTGCGCGCCCGCCCGCCGCAGCCGTACGCCAACACCGCTGCCAAGGTCTCCGCCGCCGCGGATTACTACCCGTAGACTCATCGAAGTCCGCCAGCCATCAGGCTTCTTCCAGACCAAACAGGATGCGTTCGGGGGTATAGGGAAAGCGGTCGAACCACTTGCCGGTTGCGATGCGAATTGCGGCTGCGACGGCTGGCGTCAGCGGCAGGTAAGGCATCTCACCCATCCCGCGGGCGCCCCACGGACCAATTGGATCGGCGTATTCCAATACCAGCGATTCCACTTGTTCCGGAATATCCAAAATGGTCGGGATCAGGTAGGTCGAAAGAGTCTTGGTCAATACCTGCCCATCCTGTTGGATGAAATTTTCCAGCACGGCGTAACCCGCCGCCTGGACAACGGCCCCTTCGATTTGTCCCCGTACCTGCTGCGGATTGACCGCCTTACCGACATCGTCGGCGCAAATCACGTTGATCAGCCGGACTTGACCGGTTTCCATATCAACTTCAAGTTCCACGGCTTCCGCAACGTATCCATAGGCAAAATTTGGCTCGGATTTTCCGGTTTCCGCGTCGTACGACGTGGTCTTGGGCGGGCGGTATTGGTATTCGGCCCGCGCCGGACGCTCTTCGTTTTGCCATTTTTCCAATGCCAGCGCAGCCGCTCCGCGAATCGCATTGCCGGACATAAACGTCATCCGCGAAGCGGAAACGCTGCCGGAATTTTTGGTGAAAGCCGTATCCGACGCCACCAGTTCAACCTTATCGAGCGGTAAACTCAACGCTTCAGCCGCCATTTGCATCATTACCGTATGGGTGCCCTGCCCCACTTCCGCCGAGGCGTGATAGAGCACCGCCTTTTCGATTTCCGCTGCGCCGCGCAGTTCAACAATTGCCCAACAATTTTCCGGCGCTCCAAAGGAAAAACCGACGTTTTTGAAAGAACAGGCAAAGCCGATTCCCCGGCGCAAGTGGTGCTTGCCGGTCTGAACGGCATAACCCTGCGGACGATGCCAGCCGTTTTGTCCTTCGACCCAGCCGGCAGCCCGGGCGCATTCCGCCACCACTTTTTTGATGCTGACCCCCTTGGGCAGCGGCGTGCCCACCGAAAGCAGATCACCTTCATCCAGCAAATTCCGCATCCGCAATTCAACCGCATCCATGCCAAGCGCCTCTGCCAGTTTGTTCATTTGCATTTCCGCCGCAAAAGCGCCCTGAGGACCACCAAACCCGCGAAATGCCCCGTTCGGAATGTTATTGGTATACACAACGTACGAATCCACCTTGACATTCGGAATCGAGTATGGACCGGTGCACATCAAGGTTGCGTTGCCCAACACCTT
Source organism: Bellilinea sp. (assembly GCA_037442545.1). GTDB lineage: Bacteria > Chloroflexota > Anaerolineae > Anaerolineales > Anaerolineaceae > Bellilinea. The sequence goes on along the minus strand of JBBIQB010000169.1, from coordinate 1,427 downwards.
GGTGGAAGTGTAGGCATACGCGCCGCCATCGGCGATCACCTCTGCCTCCGCTGCCAGCAGTTTTCCCTCGCGGGAGGCTGCCCAGCGGGCGTGAATGCGGTAGGGGTGACGTTTATGATGTCCGATGATCGATTCTTCCCGGCTCCAGATGATTTTTACCGGGCGGTGAATGCCCCGTTGGTGCAGCCGCCAGGCTGCCAGCGCCAGGACAATCTGCACCGACATATCCTCGCGCCCGCCAAAAGCGCCGCCAATCGCCGGGTAGATCACCCGCACCATGTCCTCGGGTAAGTTCAGCGCGTGGGCGATTTGTTCGCGGTCTTCGTGCGTCCATTGACCGGCAACGATTACCGTCACCCGTCCCTCTTCGTCAATGTAGCCCAAGCCGGCTTCCGGCTGCAAATAGGCATGTTCCTGGACAGGGGTTTCGTACACGCCCTCGATGACGACATCCGCCTGTTCGAACGCGCGGCTGACATCCCCTTTGCGAATGCGGTAGTGGCATAATACATTCGAGCCCCGGTCTGGGTGGATCTGCACCGCATCTTCTTTCATGGCAGCCAGCATATCCGTGACCACCGGCAAATCATCATACTCGACCACAATTTGGGCGCACGCCCTGGCGGCAATTTGTTCGCTTTCCGCCACGACCAGGGCAACCTGATCCCCGACAAAGCGTACCCGGTCGCCATACGGCTTGTTGGAAGCGGGACCGCACAGAACCGGCTGGTCTGGCATGATCAATCCGTACTCATTGTTGGGTACGTCCCGGGCAGTGAACACAGCCAGAACACCGTCGATCTTCTCCGCATTGGACGTGTCGATCCGCTGGATGACCGCGTGCGGGCAGTTGGCAAACAGGATTTTCATATATGCCTGGTTTGGCAGATTGATATCCCCTGGATAAGGGGTCTCGCCGGTCACCTTCCCGACCGCATCAATTCGGATTACCGATTCTCCAACAATCGCCATCGGATGCTCTCCTGAATCCTGGAACCTGAAATCACCGTTTGAACTTCTTGCCGCGGTATCCGACAGCGGGGATATCGTACGGTCCATAGCGCGACTGGCCGAACACGCGTAGCAAAATCATGCTGATCAATTGAAACACAAAGTACAACAGGAATGCGATCAGGATCGTCAGTCCGATTTTCATATACAGCATGGGATCCTGTCCCGGTGCAATGAAATCTGCCGGGATGGTGAACCAATTGCGTTTTGTGTTTTCGTCCAGAAGCACCAGTGCGCCGAAATAACCCAGAATCGGCGTAATGATGATCAACAAAAATCCGACTCCCCGCCAGATCGGGTGGACGTAATTGCGCGCTTCCCGAATGGCTTCCTGTTGTTTTTGCTGGTAGGAACCATATTTATTGGACATCGCCTTTCCCTCTCTGTCTGCTCAATTGAGCAGCACCCTCGACCGC
>JBBIQB010000168.1:1557-5679 GCA_037442545.1 Bellilinea sp. | reverse complement strand
ATGCGTAAATCAAGCACGGGCCAGAATTTGCGTTTCTGCCGGCTGCCGGGCACCGCCGGGTTGATTGCCTGCAGCGCCGCGGCGTAACTGCCCGGATTGGCGCGGATCTGGCGCAGCGCGCGGCGGGTAAGCGCGTCTGCTTCGCGGTTGCTGCGGCGCGGGATCCATTTCCAGTTCAACCAGCGGAACGAAGCGGCAATCCGCTGGGCTTTTTCATACAGCGGGCGAATGGGATCGGAATGCACCGATGCCGTTCCCTGCATTTGCTCGATAATCGACTTGGCGTCGCCGATGACGTGAATCAACTCCTGGCTGGCGCCCATATCGCGCAGCGCCTCCAATCCCTCGATCAGCGCCAGGTACTCGGCAATGTTGGAACTGGCGTCGCGACCGCGCAGGTAACCGCCGTGTCCGCGGGCAATCACCCGGCTGCCGCGCCAGGCGATCCAGCCGTAACACATAAAGCCGGCGCCAGTCGCCGGGTAGGATTTCTTCGGGATGCCCATGAATAGTCCGTCGAAGTACAGAGTTATTGTCATGGTTGCCTCGTTAAAAGCGAACCGGCGATGGAGCATTCCATCGCCGGTCGGGAAGAAGAGGGCTCTTTGCGAGCCAGAGGGAAGGGGGAAGATGAAAACGGGGGTATTGCCGATTGCCTGTCCAGTGAAGACCTCATTCGTTCGTCTTGGCAGCCTGCGGAAGTGGGTTCGATTGCTTCACTTAGTCACCATTATGCAACAAATGTGTAAAAATGCCATCAAAATCGGGTAAACAAACGATTAAGAATTTCGTAAAGTCGCTATAATCAGGCAAATGACCGTGCTTCCACTCGATCACCACAACCTGCTTGCCCGGCTGGATGCAGCGCTACAAGCCCGCGAGCCGCTTCCGGGTCGTCCGCGGCCGTTTGCGCTGCGCCTGTTCAGCGGGTTTTACGAAGGCTGCCCACACCTGGTAGTGGATGTGTATGGGGATACGCTGGTGATCTACAACTACGCCAGCCAGCCGCAGGTGCTGGAAGGGCTGCTGGGTAACGTGGAGCAGTTCTATCTCGATCGGCTAGATTGGCTGCGCTGTGTGCTGGTCAAGACGCGCAACAGCCCAAGCCAGGAAGCGCGACAGGGGGTGATACGGCGCGGCGAGGCGCGCGACTTGTGCGCGCAGGTCGCCGAAAATGGGGTTGCCTACGCGGTGCATCTGCTCCTCAACCAGGACGCCAGTTTTTACCTGGATACCCGGTTTTTGCGGGCGTGGCTGAAAGACAACCTGGCAGGGAAAACCGTGCTGAATACCTTTGCCTACACCGGCAGCCTGGGGGCAGCGGCACTGGCAGGCGGGGCAAAACAGGTGCTGCAAAGCGACCAGAACGTCCGATTTCTGGAACTGGCGCAGCGCACCTGCCAGCTGAACGGCTGGCAAACGCGCCCGGCGGACTATCTCTATGGGGATTTCTTCAAGATCGTCAACGGACTAAAGCGCACCGGACGGCTGTTCGACTGCGTGGTGCTCGACCCGCCCTATTTATCCAGCAGCGAGGGTGGCCACATCGAATTGCGCGAGAATCCGCTTGGGCTGCTCAACAAGGCGCGCCCGCTGGTAGCCCACCAGGGCTGGCTGGTGCTGGTGAATAACGCGCTATTCCTGAGCGGGCGGGATTTTTTGCAGGCAATCGATCAGGTTGCGGCAAGCGGCTACCTGCGCCTGGAGCAGATCATCCCCGTTCCAGAGGACGTCACCGGCTATACGCATACCCGCGTGACTGCCCCGCCGGTCGACCCGACGCCCTTCAACCACCCAACCAAAATCGCCCTGCTGCGCATCACGCGCAAAGACCAGGCAGCCGCCGGCTGAGGTGATCAGGATTTTTCCGACAGGCGCAGCACGACCACCCCGGCGAGGATCATCAGGCTGCCGGCAATCTGTTCGCCGGTAAAGCGTTCGCCAAGCAGAAAATACGCCTGCACCCCGGTCAACGACGGCTCGAGCGTGGCGATCAGATTGACCACCGAGGCTGGCAGGTAACTCATGCTCAGGGTATACAACCCATACCCGCCGATGGTCGGACCGACCGACAGAACGATCAGCGCGCCCCAGCCAGCCAGGTCCAGCACCGGCACGAGAGGCGCGCCGCGCGGGGCTGCCCCAAGCGACTCGGGCAGAACGGTGCTGGCAGCGAATAGGATCACCGCCGCGATGCCGAAGGTATAGGCCAGCGCCGTCCAGGCAGACATGCCGCGCCGCGCCGATTCCTTGCCGCACAGGCTGTACCCGCTCATTGCCAGCCCGGAGAGCAGCCCGGTCAGCACGCCAAGCGGATTCAACTGCCAGGCTTGCGGCTGCAACACGCCCGCTACCAGGACGCAGCCCGCCAGGCTGACCGCGATTGCCAGCCCTTTGACCCAGTCAAGCGGCTCGCCGAACAGGTAGCGGGCGAGCACGGCGGTAAACGCCGCCGAACTGTACACCAGCACCACCGAAATGGCAGCCCCGTTGAAGGCAACCGAAAGCGTCCACAAGGCATTGAACAGCGCCAGCAGCAGCCCATACAGCAGCATAAAGCGGTAGTGGGAGCGCCCCAGGCGCAGCAGTCCGCGGCTGAGCAGCGCCAGTCCAATAACCAGCGCCAGGCAAGCCAGCAGGTCGCGCCAGGCAGCCAGCAGAATGGGCGGAACGCGCTGGTATTCGGTCAGGTAGCGGATGAATATCGCCGTGGTCGACCAGATCAGGATACCGATCAGAGCAATGCTGTAGCCTTTCCCGGCGGTGCGGGTGCGGTGGGCGGCACTGGTTGTCAGATTCAAGGGAGAACTCCCGGTACGGTGTGGAATGTCAGAGCGGATTTTACACGAAATTTACGCCTACAAGGAGGCACTTTTATGGCAATTTTCGGCGGCGTTGGCTATAACTCAAGAGGGAGTATAACGAGTCTATTTATTATTCGATAAAGGAGTTAATGGCGTGATTTTAAATCGTTTCAATACCCGGGCTAAATTGATCGCATCCGCAGGCATTGGGGTATGCTTCGTCCTGCTTGTCGCGGCGGTGGGTTTTTTGAACATGCAATCCATCAACCAGCGCCTCGAGTCGCTGTACCTCGACCAGACGGTTTCGATCCAGAAATTGGGGCATGCCGAAACAGTTTTGTATGATCTGCGTGGCAACCTACTCACCTACGTCATGCTTCCGGAAAGCCGCGCTGAAACCCGCAATGTGTTGAAGCAAAACATGGATGAAATCAGCGCCTTTTTGGGAGAATACGAACAGGGCAACGTCCCGCTGGAAGCCCGCCAGGCGCTGACCAATTTCAAGATGTACTGGGCAGCGTATCAGAAGGCAGTGCTGGAGGCAATGACCCTGACCGACGAAGGCAACCGCAGGCTGGTATATCAATCCATCCAGGAAGGCGGGCTAGCGCAAAACCACGCGCTGGTCAGCCAGTCGTTCGATGCGTTGATGAGCGTCAACATTGATCTGGCAGACGCGGCTTATCGAACGGGGGAAAATTCATTCCGCACCGCATCGACCTTCGTCTGGTTGATCAGCCTGCTGGCTGTCGGGCTATTGTTGGTTATCAACGTGGTGATCAGTCTGAACATCGCCCGCCCGCTGGCGCAGGTCACCGCCCGGCTGCGCAGCATTGCCCAGGGAAGGATTGAAACAGACGCGCGCAAGATGGAACAGATGCAGCGGCTGACCTTGCGCAAAGACGAAGCCGGCAGCCTGGCAGCCAGTTTGATGGAGACCGAAGCCTATTTGCAGCACATGGCAGCCGTCACCCAGGCGATGGGCAAGGGCGACCTGACAGTACAGATCGAGCCGAAAAGCAGCGACGACCTGTTGGGCAACACCTTTCAGCAGATGCTGGGTATGCTCCGCGCGATGATCGCCCAGTTTACCAGGAGCGCGCTTTCGATAAGCCTGGCATCGGACGAATTGTCCGGGGCAGCCGGCCAGAGTGGGATGGCTAGCGCGCAGATCGCGGCAACATTGCAGCAGGTGTCGCAGGGAATCACCCAGCAGGCAGGCGCCGTCAGCCAGACCAACGCCTCGATCCATCAGATGGCGCGGGCAATCGATGGGGTCGCGCGCGGTGCGCAGGAACTCCCCGGCGCGCACCTCGAC
>JBBIQB010000168.1:0-1547 GCA_037442545.1 Bellilinea sp. | reverse complement strand
AACAGGCGGCTTCGGTGGGCAAGGCAGCCCAGGTAGCCAATCAGATCACCGGCGCGACGCGCGAAATTTCAACCCGCGCCAGCCAGCAGGTCAACACCTCCACCCACGCGGTTGAAACCAGTCAAAAGAGCGCACAGGTGGTCGAAGAGACGGTCAAAGGCATGGATCGCATCCACGATTCGGTCGGGCAATCTTCCCTCAAGGTGCAGGAGATGGGCGCTCGCTCGCAGCAGATTGGTTCGATCCTGGAAACAATCGACGACATTGCCTCGCAAACCAACCTGCTGGCGCTCAACGCGGCAATCGAAGCCGCCCGGGCGGGCGAGCACGGCAAAGGGTTTGCCGTGGTGGCGGATGAAGTGCGCAAACTAGCGGAAAAATCCGCCCAGGCAACCCACGAAATCGCCGCGTTGATCAGCGAAATTCAATCCGCAGTCAACCAGGCCGTGCGGGCAATGAGCGACAGCGCCGGCGAGGTGCAGCAGGGCGTCGGGCTGGCGGCGCAGTCGCGCAGCGCGCTGGACGAACTGCTGGCGTCCGCCCGGCAGGGCTTGCAGTCCGGTGAGGAGATCGCCCGCACGGCGCGCAGCATCGACGCGCTGGCGGAGGAACTGTCCAGCGCGATGGACAGCGTCTCGGCGGTGGTGGAGGAAAACACCGCCGCAACCGAGCAAATGGCTGCCGGTTCCGGTCAGGTGGGCGAGGCAATCGAAAATATCGCCAGCATCAGCGAGGAAAACAGTGCCTCGGTCGAGGAAGTCTCCGCATCGACCGAGGAGTTGAGCGCCCAGGTGGAACAGGTATCCAGCTCGGCAAACACCCTGGCAGAGCAGGCGCAAACGTTGATCCAGATGGTGGCAAATTTCCAGACCGACGACGGGCGGGACGTACAAGTGCGCTTCCAGATGGTGCGTCAGGCGCACGGCGCCTGGCTGCGCCGCCTGCGCACCGCGCTAAAAGACAACGTGATGAATTCCTACGGCGTCGTCACTCATGCCGAGTGCTCGCTGGGCAGATGGTATTACGGCGCGGGCAAGGAGCATTACGGACATTTCAAGGAATTTGCTGATCTGGAAGACGCACACGTGCGCTTCCACCAGGCAACCCGCAAGGCGGTCGAGGCTTTCCAGAGCCGGGATCGCGGCGCGTTCGAGGCGGCAGCCCGCGGCGTGGATGCCGTGACCGCCGAATTCTTGCGCGGTTTGCAGCGACTGGAGGAGCGCATCAACGCCGGAAAGCACGGCGCCGGTTAAGCCCCGTCAGCAGACGCGATGCCCTACCGCCCGCAGGGTCGAGACGGCGCTGAAAAGGTCTTTGCCGCGCACCAGTACGTAATCGGTGTCAAAGGTGGACAGAGCGAAGATGCTGATCTGCGCGTTGGCGAGCGGGTCAAGGATCGATTTGAGGACGCCAACCTGATTAAAATCGAACGGTCCTTCCAGCACCAACGCGCGCCAGCCGCGCTCGCAGGTAATTTCGGGCGGGACGAGGTGTTCTTCGCAGACCAGCGAGAGTTCATCCGCGGTGCGGGTAACCGAGAAAAATTC
>JBBIQB010000167.1:2497-5773 GCA_037442545.1 Bellilinea sp. | reverse complement strand
GCGACTTGGTGTATACCGGGCTGGTTCTGGCGCTGCGGACGGAACCTTTCCCGTCGATTGCGGATGGATTTTACCTGCTGTACTACCCTTGTTACTTTCTAGGCGCAATTCATCTGGCTGCCGGTAAAAAGATTAAGAATTTTTCGATGGCGAACGCGTTAACCATTTCGGCGATCTTTGTGTCGGTATTCCAGTATATTTTTATCTTCATGTTCGCGCCGGCTTTACAGGTTTGGGAACAAAATTTCCTCACCTCGCTGATTTCACTGGCATACCCGCTGTTCGATTTGTTCCTGCTGGTGAGCGTGTTGTACCTGCTTTTCAATTCAAGGAGCCTGCAGGACCCACTGCCGATTGGCGCCCTCAGCATGGGTATGTTCATTTTGGTGTTTGTGGATGTGATCTACAGTACGCAAGCATTAACCGGCGAATACCTATCCAGCTCCTTCGTTAGCGGGATGTACCTGTTCAATTACAGTGTGATTGGGCTGGCGGGTGTCCTGCAACATCAAAGTTTGACGTCATCGCCAACCGCGCAGCGGCGGGACCTGGGAGAGCAGCTGCTGTTTATCAACCGTTTTGGTCTGACCATCCTGGCTTTAATCGGCGCGACCGCGCTGTTGTTGTTCGGGCACAGTTTGCCCGAATTGAATCCGCATTACAACCTGATTGTGGGCGTGTTTTTAGTCGTGGTTGTCTTGTCCGGTTGGGTGGTCGGCTTGACCTTGATCGAAAACCGGCGGCTGCTGCGCGACCTGGCGTCGATCAACGAGCAGTTGGAAGAGCGCATCCGCGAGCGCACCCGCGACCTGGAAATCAGCCACGCCCGGCTGGAACAACTGGCGAACTGCGATCCGCTGACCGGGCTGCCCAACCGCAATTTTTTCGTTCACCAGTTGGAACGATTCATCGCGGGACTGCAAACCACGCCGCACCAATGCGGCGCGCTGCTGTTTCTCGATTTGGATAAATTCAAGCAAATCAACGACACCGCCGGGCACGCGGTGGGGGATGAACTGCTGATCACCGTCGGCGAAAGGCTGCGCCGCTGCGTCCGCCAGCATGATTTGGTTGCCCGTTTGGGCGGGGATGAATTCGTCATCCTGCTGGTCGATCCACAGGACTGCGACCTGGTGCGTTCGATCTCGCAGCGCATCCTGAGCAGTATGCAGGAGCCCTTCACCCTCACAGGGCAGATTTTCCGCATTAGCGCCAGCATCGGCATTGTCGATCATCGCCACATGACCGATGTGTCCACCGCGCTGCAGAATGCGGACATTGCCATGTGCGCCGCCAAACACGCCGGGTGCAATCAAGCCGTCTATTACAGCCCGGCGATTCGATCCACCCTGTCTACGGATTGGCAGCAGGAAACCCGCATGGGCGATTAAAGCGGCTGGATTTCAAGTCCGGCGATCTCCAGCCAGGCAGCCGGATTGGGCTGGGCGCCGAAGCGCACCTCGCCGCGCGGGGTAAAGGCGGCGTATTGATTATCGATCCATACCACTGCGCCCAGTCTGCCGCGCGGCGACTGTTCCGTTTCCAAAATGGGCTGCCCGTCCAGCGCAAAGATCACCCGCTGCGCCAGCCAGTCGATGGTGTAACGCTTCCATTCGGTCACCTCTACCTCAAGTTGGGCGGCATCCTGGCGGACGACCCGCCGGGCGGCGCGGCGGATCAGGCGGGCAGCCGGCTTCCAAGCCAGCCCCAACAGCAGGGGCACACCGAACGCCAGCAGCCCGGGCGGCAGCGGCGGCGCGGTAAAAGTGGCTGCCAGAAAGCCGCTGGCGGGCAGGTCATTGCGCAGGCTGAGGTAATTGGCGGGCGAGGCATGAAAGAACCAGGCGCAGTTGGGCAGCGCCGGTAGGCGGCGGGCGGCGCCGCCCATGCCGAACGAAACGCTGAACGGGTCGTTCCACAAGCCAAATCCCCAGGTGCCGGGCAGCCCGGCAGCCGAGGCGCGCGCCGCCAGACTGAAGCGCAGCGGCGGCTGCCAGACGAACGCGCGGCGCGGCAGGCGGCGGTAATCGTCCAGCTGAGCCAGGCGGTACGCCCCGCCTGCCCCGGCGGGGATGGACAGCCGCCAGGTGTGGGTGGCGGTGTGCTCGACCCGGGCTGCGCCGGTCGGAAGGGTGGATGGTTTCAGTTCCATACGGATTTCGCAATTTGGATTGCGTCTGGTTTAATCTTATAATATTTTTACCATCCGGGTTAACCTGGTTTTGCGCAAAGGTGTGTCATGAAGCCTGTGTCATGGATTGTGTGGATTAGCCTGGCGATTGGGCTGGGGGTGAGCGCCTGCGCGCCGCCCTCGCCGCTCCCGCCCACCCTGTCGCCCGTTCGTCCCAGCCTGGAAACGACATCCACCGGGTCCCCGCCCGCGACAGCCACGCGCACCGCCCGCCCGCTGCCGCCCACCAACACCCCGCGACCGACGCGGACGCCCGTCCCCACCCCCGACCTGTTTACCTGCCCACCGGTCGAGCCGGCTCAGCCGGCGGGGCTCGAACCGCTGCGCCTGTTGTACGTCAACCAGGACGAAGTCTGGTTATGGGACGAAGCCAGCGGCGGACAAGTCCGGGTCGAACTGCCCGATTATGCCGCTGCGCCGCACCTTTCGCCGGACGGGCGCTATGTCGCCTTCTTCACCCAAGGTCAAACCCACAGCCGCCCGGCAGAAGCGCTGGATGCCATTCCGTTGGGACTGCTCGACCGGCGCACCGGCAGCCTGCGCCCGCTGGGATCGTTCAGCACGGTGCAGGCGCGGCGGCAGTACCCCGAATCGCAACGGATTACCTTGCAGATCGACTGGCTGCGCCCGGCGGGCGATCCGCAGCAAGCGTTGGATCTGGTGGTTGCGGTTGCGGCAGAGCCGTGGGGTATCGACCTGAGCGTGACCAATGGCTATATTAGCCAGCGCTACCGGGTGGATCTGGAAACGGCGGAGGCGGTTGCGCTGAGCCAGAGCGAATACCAACGCCGCTACTTCCCAGCCCGGAGTGATGGTTCGGGAATCGCGCGCAGCGTTTCGCCGGATGAACGCTTCGAAGTGCTGGAGTTCTCCGATGGGATTGTGGTAGTGGATCGCTCGCGCGGTCTTCAAACACGGGTTGTCCTGCCGCCGGCCTGCCCGGATGTGGATGTGTGTTACCTGACCGGCAGCCGCTGGATTCGCTGGCTGCCCGATTCGAGTGCATTTTTCACCAGCGCGGCAAAATCGGCGCACTTCGACCAGCGCGCCGACATCGCGCAGGCCAAGGTTCAGCCCCTGCCCGG
>JBBIQB010000167.1:0-2487 GCA_037442545.1 Bellilinea sp. | reverse complement strand
GCCGAGACCAATCTTTACCGGGTGCGCGTCGATCCACAAGTCAGCCTGGAAGCCGAAACGGTTGTCCGCGCCAGCCCAGCCACGTTTTTATTTTCGCCCGATGTCCGCTACCTGGCGTACTGGAATCAACCGGATATTGACAATGCCCCCGCCAACACCTACAACTGGGTCACGCTGTGGTTGATGGACCTGGAAGAATTGCAGCCGCGCCAATATACCAGCGCCTGGCTGCTGCGCCTGGCGGCATGGAACCCGGACGGGCAGCGTTTTCTGCTCACCTTTAGCCCGCACGGTGGAGCCAACCCGGTCATGACCCGCCTGGCGGTGGGCAGCGTCTGCCAGCCGCCGGTTGAGCTGCCGGTCGCCGAGCGGCAGACCATCCTGCGGGCTGAATGGCTGGATGCAGCGCGGTTTTTACTGTGGACGGCGCCCGCCAGCGGCATTCCCAATCGATACGAGAGCGGGCTGTATTTTTACAATCTCAACACTGGCGGCGCGCCAGTTCGGATTGCTGGCGTAATTCAGGATTACGACCGCCCCTACGGCACACGCCAGGAAGTGGTCGTCCTGCCGCCCGAACCGTGACTGCAGCCGTGGGGGTGAAATGGCAATCTGCCGGCTGGCGTGCAGCGACATCCCCTTTCTTGAAAACACCGGTGTGAACCTCCCAACCTTGACATCCCAATCGGCTCAGGTATAATGCCTTCAACAAAAGACTACCCCGGAGAGCAGTCATCAGTGACCTTTTCAGAGAGCCGGCGTTCGCTGCGAGCCGGTAAGCCAGTTGATGAAGTCCGCTCCAGGCGCCCGGTTGAACCGGCAGGTTGCCTTCGCAGGGGTCGTGCGCGACCGTAAGAAGGACGGCGGGAACCGTTATCTCCCTAACGAGGCTGTATCTGCTATACAGCGAATGCAGGTGGCACCACGAGTTGATCCCCCTCGTCCTGCGCGGGCGAGGGGGCTTTGTATTCATACCAACGGAGGTGCATTCATGTTCGACATCAATTTGATCCGTGAAAAACCGGAGGTGGTGCGCAAGGCATTGCAGGATCGCCAGATGGACACGGCAGTGGTGGACCGCGTGCAGGAACTGGATGTGCGCCGGCGCACACTGTTGACCCAGGTGGAAACGATGAAAGCCGAGCGCAATGCGGTTTCCAAGGAAATCGGGCGCATGAATGACCCGGCTGAACGCCAGGCGAAGATCGATGCCATGCGCAGCCTGGGCGACCAGATCACTGCGCTGGACGAACAGGTGCGCGCCGTCGAAAACGATCTGCAGTTCGAAGTGGCGGGCATCCCCAACCTGCCGCATGAAAGCACGCCTTATGGCGTCAGCGCCGAGGACAATCTCATCCTGCACCACACCGGTTCGATCCCCGAATTCGATTTCCAACCTTTACCGCATTGGGATGTGGGTGCCAACCTGAGGATCATTGATTTCGAACGCGGCGTCAAACTGACCGGCTCGCGTTTCTATATTCTCAACGGGGCCGGGGCGCGCCTGCAGCGAGCACTGATTGCCTGGATGCTGGATTTGCACATCCGCCAGGATTATGAGGAGCGCTACCTGCCGTTCATGGTCAAATCACAGACCCTGTTTGCGTCGGGGCAGCTGCCCAAGTTCGCCGACAACCTCTACCATGACGCCGAAGAAGATTTCTGGTTTGTGCCCACTGCCGAAGTGCCGTTGACCGGCATGTTGATGGACGAAGTACTCGAAGAGGACAGCCTGCCGCGCCGCTACACGGCGTACACCCCCTGTTTCCGGCGTGAGAAAATGAGCGCCGGGCGGGATGTGCGCGGCATCAAGCGCGGGCACCAGTTCGACAAGGTCGAAATGTACATTTTCTGCCGACCGGAAGAATCGATGCGCGAGCTGGACAAAATGGTCGCCGACGCCGAGCAAACCTGCGCCCAGCTCGGTCTGACCCACCGTGTGGTACGCTTGTGTACCGGCGACCTGGGCTTCAACGCGGCGGTTACCTATGATATCGAAGTGTGGGCGCCGGGCTGCGGCGAGTGGCTGGAAGTTTCCTCGGTCTCCAACGTGACCGATTTTCAAGCCCGGCGGGCGAACATTAAGTACCGCCCGGCGGACGGCGGCAAGGCGCGCCTGGTGCACACGCTCAACGGTTCCGGGCTGGGCATGCCGCGCACAATGATCGCCGTGCTCGAAAACTACCAGCAGGCGGACGGCAGCGTGGTAGTGCCGGAAGTGCTGCGCGCGTGGATGGGCGGGGTGGATGTGATCCGCCCGCTAGAATTGAAATAGGAAAAGGTAACCAAATGCAGGACACGATAATGGCAGCCTTTCCGTGGATTATTGCCGGGGTGCTGCTCTTGGGACAGATCAGCCTGCTGAGCCCGATTCTGCCCGGCTTGTGGATTCAATGGGTGGCGGCGCTGGTGTATGGACTGGTCAGCGGCTTCGACCTGGCGGGCGGCATCCTGTTTGCGATCATTACCGTTTTGGTCATTGCCGGC
>JBBIQB010000166.1:0-5778 GCA_037442545.1 Bellilinea sp. | reverse complement strand
CTCATCAGGTCTTCGGCGGCTGCGCCTTGCAGGGTGATGGTTTGAGGCGTAAACCGGTTCTCCAGTCCGGTGACCTGAACCATCTTGCCTTCCTGCATCTGGCGGGTGATGTTGAGGGCTTCGCTTTCATCCACGCTCAGGGTTTGTTGGAGTACGCGCGCGGCTTCTTCGCTGTTTCCGGCGCGGATCAACGCGGCGGCTTGACGCAGTCCGTTGGTCAGGTTGGGCAGGTTGAAAAGGGTTTCCTGCGGGGTGAGGGTGGCTTCCGCAAAGCCGCCGCGGCGCAGTTCGGCGGGGACGATGACGCTGGAATGGCAATACCCGCACGAGATGGTGCGCTGGTCGCCGCCGCTGTAGTGCAGCGGCGCGCCGCAGTTAGGACAATGAAAGGATTGGCTCATCTTGATTTCCTGTGTTACTCGCCCTGACCCAGTGAATATGCCCGTTCACCCTCAAAGGTGTAAAGATTTTCGGTCTTGATGATTTGCAATCCTGCCTGATGCAGGCGGTGGAGCAGATCCAGGACGAGGGAGAAGTTAACTTCCCCGCCCGCGCTGAAGCGACAGCGCCAGTGATCGGTGCGGAAGGTTTCCGGGAAGCCGCCCGGATAGACCTTCACCCCGCGGTTGGTGATCAGCCGCAGCGGCAGATGCGGCAGCGCCAAGCCTTCCAGGGTTGTGCCCAGCGCCAGCGGGTCGCGCTGCTGCTCGTCCCATTCCAAAAAGATATCCACCCCCACCAGCGCTTTGCAGCAGGGCGGGGAACTTTGCAGCGGCGGCATCCGCACCCCACTGCTGTGAAAGTGGGCGGGCGGCAGGAACTGCGGCGACTGCCCCAGCCGCTCGATGACTGCCTGTGCAAACGCCTGGGTGCCGGCGCGCTGCTGGCTGAAGCCTTCGCGGTAAATATCGATGGTGTGTATGCCGTCTTCCAGGGCGCGCAGCCAAGCGTTGTGAATTGCCCGCGCCGGTTCGGAATAGCCCAGGTGAACCAGCATTTGCACGGCAGCCTGCAACAGCCCGGACGGATTGGCAATTCCCTTGCCAGCAATGTCCGGGGCAGAGCCGTGAATGGCTTCGAACATGGCAAAATCGCGCCCGACGTTGGCGGAACCCGCCAGCCCGACCGAACCTGCCACCTGGGCGGCAACATCCGAAAGGATATCCCCATACAGGTTGGGGGTGACGATCACGTCCAGCGTTTCCGGCTGGGCGGCTACGCGGGCGGTGCCGATGTCGATGATCTGGTGATCAGCCTGCAGGTCGGGATATTCGGCGGCAATTTCGTTGAACAGACGGTGGAACAAGCCGTCGGTGATCTTCATGATGTTGTCTTTGGTCATGCAGGTCACCCGGCGGCGACCGTAGGCGCGGGCATACTCGAAGGCGAAGCGGATGATGCTTTCGCTGCCCGGGCGGCTGATCAACTTGAGCACCTGGGTAACTTCGCCGGTCTGCTGGTATTCGATCCCGCCGTACAGGTCTTCTTCATTTTCGCGAATCACCACCAGATCCATGCTGGGGAAGGCGGAGGCGACGAACGGCGCGTAGGCTTTGCACGGGCGGATGTTGGCAAACAAACCGAGCGACTTACGCAAGGTGACGTTGATGCTTTTGAAGCCGCTGCCGAGCGGGGTGGTGATGGGCGCTTTGAGCAGAATCCGGTTGCGGCGTATGGTTTCCCAGGCGGAGTCGGGAATTCCGGAGGAAACCCCCTGGCGATAGACCTTCTCGCCAATTTCGACTTCATCGTAATTCAGTGGAGCGCCGCTTGCTTCGAGAATCTGCAAGACGGCTTCCATGATTTCGGGTCCAATGCCATCCCCACGCGCAATCGTGATCCGGCTCAAATCTCCCATCCTTGATCCTTTTGGATAAAATTATTGATCCAATGATACCGTTTTGTGCAATTTTTTTCCACTCCGCGCGGCGACTTCGGCGGGTGAAAGTGAAAATCATTCGCTTGACGGGCTGCGCTCATCCTGCGGCGGCATTGCCAATATCCCATGCCTGCATGGTTGCATGGGTAAAATGCGGCGATCCCGCAACGCAATGCGGGATCGCCAGCAATAGGTTTGAATTTTTTAGCGCTGCACCATAGGCAAAAAGACCGATGTATTGCCCTGACAGATGTACCCGATGCACAGGCTGTTGGTTGTCGTGCTGCCGGTCGCGCCGATCATGCCGCCAAACGCGCCGGTCAGGTGGAAACTGGCGGAACTCATCGCTCCGCCCGGCGCCTGCGCGCTGGTGATGGTGTTGCGCTGGATACGGAAGGACGCGGACTCAGGGATGATGGCGGCGCTGACCGCCGTAGCCAGGAACGCCAGCAACAAGACTGCCGAGATCACGATCATCCAGCGGGAGATTTTCCTCATCTCAGCCTCCATCAGTGCGGCAGCAGGTAGACTTCGATCACACCTTCGCCTTCCAGCAGTTCACCCATGGCTTTGCCCAGCACCGCGCCGATCTGCGGGTCGGTGGCTTTCATGGCATAGCCCGGAATGGAGGAGGTGGTTAACAGGTCGCCGCGTTGAATGGGACCATTGGCGGCGGTTACCTTGACCGGCACAATTCCCATCATCGCAACCGTCACGTAACCTTCTTCCTCGGCGAACGCGCCACCGCCCAGGAAGCCCGGCTTGGTCGAGACCACCCCAGCCAGGGCGGAGTCGTTTTCGAGGCTGGATTTGACCACCGCGCGGTCGGCTGATGGACTGATCACCAGCACGTCGCCTGGCTCGACCGATGCGGCATCCCCGTCGAAGCGGATCATTTCGGCGTAATCCGCGCCGCCGCCCGTAAAGGTGCCGTCCGCGGTGACATTGCCGTTACCCCGCACGCGGAACACAACATAGGAGTCGGAACAGCCATCTGTGCCGCCAATGGCGCCGCCGGCGCAGGCGCGAATCACTTCCGATTGCACGTTATCGGCAATGGCAACCACCAGGCCGGTCGTGCCGGGGCTGTTGGCTGCCGTGCTTGCGTAGTTGTTGATGACCGTCAATGCGCCGCGGTTGGGATGAGCCGATACAATGGGTCCTTCCTGTCCGGCGCGCAGGGAGACGACCGATCCGCCTGCCAGGGTGAAGGCATACGGAGTGCCGAGCAATTTCTGGCGCGGGCTGAGGGTTTGCCCGTTGATGGTTAACTCCACCCACAGGACTTGCGAGAAGAGCCCCGGATCCAGGGCATCGGCTTCGGTGGACAGGTCGGGAATGGCAATGTTCAAAATCCCGTTGGTCACGGTTGCGGTTTGGGTATCCTGGTACACCAGGTCGGCAGGTTCGGTGGTAGTTGAACCTTTCCAGAATTTCACATTGACGGTATAGTTTCCGTTCGCCACCGGTATACCGCCGGGTCCGGTCAGGACGGCTTGATATCCCAGTTGTTTATCGGGAGCGCACGCGCCGAGGATCAGCGCAATCAGGATGCCGATGATAACAATGAGCATGGTTTTTTTGTTCATTTTTTCTCCTTGTATGGATTGAACGCGGTCTTTGTGACGAACGAATACTTTATTATTTTTACAAATATAGTAAATTAAGTCAAGATGAAAGTTCTTATAAATTTTTAATGTTATTACAGTCGATAATTTCCTAACCATTTCGTAGGGATTTTGTAAGTCCGCTTCGCGCAGGTGGACTATATAATGGGGATATGCGTTTTCGCGCGGCAGGGATTCCCTCCATCATTTCACTATGGATTGTCGCAGCTGCCGGGATGCTGCTGGCGGGTTGCAATGGCGGCGTGCCGGGTTCACGGCTGCTGACCCCTGCCGGCGCGCCGCTGGTGATCAGCTCCACTCTGCCGCTCGAACCCAGCCTGACCGCCACCCTGCCCGAAGCGCCGCTGGATTCCCCGCCGCCGGTGACGCTGCTGCCCGAAACCGGCTCGACCCCCGAACCAACCCTGACCGCCAGCGCGACCTCCAGCGCCACGCTCGAACCGACGGTCGAGGGCACGCCCACTTTCGGTCCCAGCCCGACCCGCACGCGCACGCCCACCCGTACCCGTTTCCCCAGCCGCACCCCCACCCCCAGCCGCACGCCGACGGTCACCCAGACCGCCACGCCGCCGCTGGCGGACATGCGCATCCAGCGCCCCGGACCGTATTCCAAAATATCCTCGCCGATTCAATTGCAGGCGCTGGTCAGCCCCGGCGATGACGGCTACATATACATCGAACTGGTGGGCGAGGACGGGCGCATGATCGCCCGCCAGGCGCTGGACTACCGCTCATT
Source organism: Bellilinea sp. (assembly GCA_037442545.1). Classification (GTDB taxonomy): domain Bacteria; phylum Chloroflexota; class Anaerolineae; order Anaerolineales; family Anaerolineaceae; genus Bellilinea. The sequence continues at coordinate 1,535 of JBBIQB010000166.1, read as the reverse complement.
CCGCAACCGAACTTTTTACATTAACCCGGAAATCAACTTCGACATCCTCAGCGCGGCGGAAACCGCCCGCCTGACCGTGCGGGTGGAAGACCGCTTCCAGCGTCCGATGTATGTTGTCTCGGTGGATCTGGTGCTGATGCGCCTGGGCAGGGACGAGATCACCCCGCCGGTCGTCGTCCAGGAGCCGTACCTGGTGCGCTCGCCGCGCAGTGGGGATACGGTCAGCGGCGGGGTGGTGCGCGTGATCGGGCTGGCGCGGCTGGTCAACGACCAGCCGTTGATCTTTGACCTGGTGGATGAACAGCGAAGGCTGGTGGGCAGCGCCACGCTGGAACACTCACAACCGTACGGCGACCTGAGTCACGTCCCCTATGAAGTGTTCATTCCCTACCGGGTGGAAGGCGATACCGGCGTACGCCTGATCATTCGCCAGGAATCTGCCACGCGCATTCCCGGCACGGTCTGGTTAAGCAGCAGGCTGCTAACCTTGCAGCCTTAAGCGGCGGTCAATTCGTCGAAGCGCGCAAAAGCGCGCAGCGGGTCGAGATCCGGGTCTTGTTTTGCCCAGGCAATCAAATCGGGACGCAGCCGAAACGCCTCGGCAAGATGGTCGAAGGCTTTTTGCGGGTCGTTGCTGCCCGCCAGCAGGCAGGCAATATCGTATTGCAGCACGCCGCGCGCTTCCTCGCCGGGATCGAGTTGCATCAGGCTTTGCGCGGCTTCCTGCTGCAGGCGGGCGGCCGCCAGGCTGTCGCCGAGCGCCAGGTAGGTCTGGGTCAGGTGGTGAATGACGTGAATGTAGGCGTTCCCTAGCAGGTACGACATCAACGGGATACCGTTGCGCCACGGGTAACGGTTGGGATCGCTCAGGTCGCGCTCCTCGAAGCGTTTGAGCGCATCCAGCAGCGCCGTGAGGGTGCTTTCGGCTTCGCGCAGCAGCCCTTGCAGCGGGGTGGACTGTTTTTCGAAGAACACCTCGCGGTTGGCCTGGTCGTAGTGCGGGTATTCCGGCGGGGGCTGGTTGCGTGCGGCATACGCCAGGGTCTCGACAGCGCGCCGCCGCCAGTAGGTGGTGTGCGCCAGCGCGTCCTTGGGCGCCCATTTTTCGAAACTGCCCTCGGCGCTGCGCTCGCCCTCGCTCAGGTGGTGAATCAGGTTCAACTCTGCCTGGTATGCCTTGCGCAGCAGGCTGGATAATTGCTCGATCAATCGGGCGGTCATTGCACCTCCTTTGCCCGGCAGGGAATGGGGTTATTCACCGATAATTTTTACCAGCACCCGTTTGCGCCGCTGTCCGTCGAACTCCCCGTAGAAAATTTGTTCCCAGGGACCAAAATCCAGTTTGCCGCCGGTGACCGCCACCACCACCTCGCGCCCCATTACCTGGCGCTTGAGGTGTGCATCGGCATTGTCCTCGCCGGTGTTGTTGTGGCGGTACTGGCTGACCGGCTCGTGCGGGGCAAGGGCTTCCAGCCATTTTCCGTAATCGTGATGCAGCCCGGATTCATCGTCGTTGATGAACACCGAGGCGGTGA
>JBBIQB010000165.1:5602-5839 GCA_037442545.1 Bellilinea sp. | reverse complement strand
CTCCAAGGACACCGCCAGCATTTCGGTAACCATACGGGCAGTCTCCGGTTTGACCACCTGGCGGATCACGCGCGGGCTGACTTCATATTGAATGCCGTCCTGAATGTATGCCTTGACCAGGTGGGGCGCCATCATCTTGCCATCGTTTGCCATCGCCGCAATGGCGGTGGTCATCTGGATCGGGGTGGTCGCCACGCCCTGACCATACGAATTGGTCGCCAGATTGATAGGGTACCA
>JBBIQB010000165.1:4709-5592 GCA_037442545.1 Bellilinea sp. | reverse complement strand
GGCGGAGCCTCGACGGCAGGCGGGTCCGGCTCGAGTTCGAATCGCCCGGCAGGCTGAGCGGGTAAACCGCCTCGCCCGCCAGGTCGATCCCGGTATAGCGGCCGATGCCAATTCCTGCATGTATTTATAAAACAGGGACGGACCCATTTCCTGCGCAATCCACGCCAGGCAGACGTTCAACGAGTGCTGCATACATCCGGTCATGTCCTGCGGACCCCAGGCGCCGCGGTCCCAGTTATAAATCCAGGCGCCGCCGACTTCGATTGCGCCCACATCGGTAAAGGAGGTTTCGAGTTCCACTGTGTCCGAGTCCAGAGCAGCAGCCATGGTCAGCACCTTATAGACCGAGCCGGATTCGTACAACTGGCTGATCGCCCGGTTGAAGTCACTACCCACCGGAAATATATCACCATGCTTCCAGTATTCGTTCGGGTTGAATTGATCACTGCTTGCCATTGCCAGCACTTCGCCGGTTTTCGGATCCATCACCACCAGCGTTCCAGATTGCGCGCCATTCGCCTCGACTGCATTGCGGATGATGCGCTGCATAGCGGCTTGAATATCCCGGTCAAGCGTGGTTACCAGGCTTGAGCCGGGTGGGATTTCGGGCATTTCTTCGATCTCGCTGGGATTCATCGGGATGACCAGGATTTGCTTGTTGCCCGCGAGCAGGTAATTATACTGCTCTTCCAAGCCGTACATGCCGCGCCCATCCTGACGGTCTCTGAAATTGTAAAAACCGAGAATGTTGGCAGCCAACTCGTTTTCGGGATAACTGCGCATCAGGTGCGGTTTCCAGAAAACACCCACCAGGCTGGGGGACGCTCCTTTTTTGGGTTTTTCGGCTTTCTTGTACTCCTGAACCTTTTCTTCCAGCAGGCGG
>JBBIQB010000165.1:0-4699 GCA_037442545.1 Bellilinea sp. | reverse complement strand
AGCCTCAACGAAATCGGCAAGCAATACGTACTGTTGGTTATTTTCCTTGTAATAGGACTGGGCAATTTCAAGAATATCCGAATAATCCATGCCAAAAACCGCGCTCAAGTCGCGGGCAACTGTTTCCGGATTTTCCACTTGGGGCGGCGAAATGCCTAGCTCGTACACTTCCTTGTTGCCCGCCAGCAAATTGCCCCAGCGGTCATAAATATTACCCCGTTCGGGGACAATCACCTTGACCTGCTGGTTGTAGTTCTTGGCAAAATAGTCCACCAGTTCGCGCGACTGTTCATTGTTTTGTATCCGCACCATCTGGTACACGATGGCTGCGCTGAGGAGAATAAAAACCGCAGCAACCAGGCGCATTCGACCGATTCCACCACTCATTGTGGCTGCCCTCCACGGGTTTCCACATATTGAAAAGCACCCTGATACAGCCAGTCCCACAGGGATTGGGTGTATGCCGGGCGGATCAGGTTGGTTTGCTTGCGCGGCGCGGTAGGCGGCGGCGCCAGGAAGACCACTGGCCGTCCGGCGTAGCCCGGAACCGACACATAGTCAATGTCTTCCTGGCGGGCAGGGCGGAAACCCAAGGCTTCAGCGCGTTCCATCATCACCTGGGACGAGTTGAGCAGCGCCAGTCGCGTACGCAGGTCAGCAATACGAATCGCCAGAGCCTCGCGGTCCAGTTCCAACCCCTTGATCTTCGCCCCGGTTTCGGCTGCCTGACCACTGACATGCAAATACACTCCGGCAATCAGCATTGCCGATACCAATATCAGCAAAAATTTGCCGATCCACTGGAGCTGGACGCGCCAGGGAGCTTGGCGATAGGCTTGAATAATTCGCTGATTCATCGTTGGGTAAAAACTCCGTATCGGGTCTCGCTTAGATTCGGTGGTTTGGAATGCAATTGTCGTGCCAGTTCATACTTTTTCTCCAATTCGCAATCGCGCGCTGCGCGACCGGGGGTTTGCGTGCATCTCTTGCTCGGAAGATAAAATCGGGCGGCGGGTAATCTCCTTCAGGCTTGCCCGGTGACCACAAGTGCAGATCGGTTGTTGCGGCGGACAAATGCAATCGCGGCTCTCGCGGCGCATGAATTGCTTGACAATCCGGTCCTCCAACGAATGGAAGGAAATCACCGCCAGCCTTCCGCCGGGCGCCAGCGCCTGCACGGCAATCGGCAGCGCCGCCACCAGAGCTTGCAGTTCCTGGTTGACTGCAATACGCAGCGCCTGGAAGGTGCGTGTGGCGGGGTGAATCCGCTCGCGCCGCCCGCCGGCCGTCCGCTCGATCAGCCGCGCCAGATCCAGGGTGGTTTGCAGTGGGCGCTGGCGGCAAATTTCATGCGCAATCCGGCGGGCAAGACGTTCCTCACCGTACGTCCACAACAAATCCGCCAGGTCTTGCTCCTCCAGGCTGTTGATCAAGTCCGCGGCACGGATGGTCTGGCTGGGGTCGAAACGCATGTCCAGGCGGCCATCTTTGGTGAACGAAAACCCGCGTTCGGCCTGATCCACCTGCATCGAGGATACACCCAGATCAAAGACAATTCCATCCACCTGTTCCCAACCCAGCCGGCTCAGTTCTTCCTGCATCTGGACGTAGGAAGCGTGCACCAGCCAGACGCGGGATGGATATACAGACAGGCGCTGGCTTGCGATTGCCAGCGCCTGTGGGTCCCGATCCAGCGCTAAAAGCTGCCCATCCGGCGCGCTTGCTTGCAGTATCCCCCAGGCATGCCCCCCGGCGCCAACGGTTGCGTCGACATACTTGCCCGGGCTGTGCGGCATTAAAGCGTGTATAATTTCTTGGTAAAGTACAGGATGGTGGGGTAACGCCTCCTCAGCGCTCATTGAACACCCACCGCTTACAAACGAACATCGAAAGTCGAGAATCGCTTGGCTGTTTGTTCCGAGTCCTCGATTTGATCGAGCCTTTGGCGCCAGATTTCCGCAGACCAGATCTCGAAATAATCGCCGGCGCCAACCACCACCACCTCGCCGTCCAGCCCGGCTTTCTCGCGCAGATGCTGCGGAATCAGCACCCGCCCCATCCGGTCCACTTCCACCCAGGTCGCATTGGAAAAAATCCACCGTTTTAGATCCCGGGCATCCTCGTTGGTAATGCTGGTCGAGCGAATGCTGCCCGCAATTTCCTTAAAGGAGGAAGCCGTCAATACCATCAGGTTCTGCTCGAACCCGCGCGTGACATACGCGCCGCCGAGTTCGAGCATGTCGCGATACCGGCTAGGAATGACCAGACGTCCTTTTTCATCGATGGAGTGATCGTACTGACCCAAGAACATTTGTTCAACTTCCTCTTTAATAGCGGAACGCCGGTTGGCATCCGGCGCTTCTACCACTTTAACCCACTTTCTACCACTAACTACCACAAGTATAGCCATATTCTCGACAAATTGCAAGTGATTTGACATATTTGTTAACCTATCATTTCCCCGAGGAGGCCATGAGCACACCTTTTGCCCAGTTTCGCCCACTTTTCCCTGCCGTGGATTATCCGGTGCCTTTGTTGAATAGAACACAGGCGCCCTACCTCAATCTGGACAACGCTGCATCCACCCCGGCTTTCAAACACGTCCAGGATACCGTCAATGCCTTTCTCCCTGTTTACTCCAGCGTCCACCGCGGCACCGGCTTCAAGAGCCAGATCTCGACCCACGCCTACGAAGCCGCCCGCGAACAAATGCTACATTTCGTCGCCGCCCACCCAGCCGAACATGTCTGCATCTTCGGGAAGAACACCACCGAAGCGATCAACAAACTCGCTCGCCGTTTTCCCTACACCCCTGAAAAGAAGATCGTCCTGGTCAGCCAGATGGAACACCATTCCAACGACCTGCCCTGGCGGGCGGTAGCCCAGGTAGCGCACATTGGTTTGTTGTCGGATGGCCGCCTGGATGAAGCCCACTTCGACGCCTTGTTGAACCAATACGCCGGCAGCATCGCGCTGGTGGCGGTCAGCGGCGCAAGCAACGTTACCGGTTACCTCAACCCGATCCACCGCCTGGCACAGAAAGCCCACGCCGCCGGTGCTCAAATCATGGTCGATTGCGCCCAGCTTGCCCCCCACCGCCGCATCGACATGCTGCCGCTGGATGACCCTGCCCACCTGGATTATGTTGCCATTGCCGCCCACAAAATGTACGCACCCTTTGGCAGCGGAGCGCTGATCGGACGCAGAGACACCTTCGCCAGCGGCGAGCCGGATCTGCGCGGCGGCGGTCAGGTGGAAATTGTCACCATCGACCGGGTGGTCTGGTCGCAGCCGCCGGAACGCGAGGAAGCCGGCAGTCCCAATACCATTGGCGCCGTCGCCATGGCAGCCGCCGCCGCCCAGCTGCAAGCCATTGGCATGGAGACCGTCGCGGCGCACGAAGCCGAATTAACCGCCTACGCGCTGCAGCGCCTGGTCGAGATCCCCGGCATTCACATCTACGGCGACCCTAACCCGCGCACGGCGGATCGGCGCCTGGGGGTTATCCCGATCAACCTGGAAGGACTGCCGCATTTTCTGGTGGCAGCCATACTCGGCTACGAGTTTGGCATCGGCGTGCGCAATGGCTGCTTTTGCGCCCATCCATACCTGCTGCACCTGTTGGGATACGATGAAACCCAGGCGGAGCGCATCCGCCAGCAGATGATCGCCGGCGACCGGCGTAACGCGCCCGGCATGGTGCGCATTTCTTTCGGTTTGTATAATACACTCAACGATATCGACCGCCTGATCGATGCGCTGCAGGCAATTCGCGCCGGAAAGTTCCACGGGCGCTATCATCAGGACATTGGCAGCGGCGAATACCATCCAGACGGCTGGCAGATCGATTTCAATGCCTATTTCACATTCAAACCAACGGTAAAGGAACATGCCTGATGAAACCCGAAGTATTTGCTCTCCTGGCGGGAATTTGTTGGGGGGTGGGCGGCTACTTTGAAAAGAAAGGTCTGCACCTCGGGCAACTTTCCCCCACCCTGGGAATCACCCTGCGGACTGCGGTGGCGTTGATCCTGCTTGGAATCGCTTCCTTCCCGCAGTGGAAAACCCTGCCCCAGGCGGGCAGCAAAGCCCTGCTGTACATGATCATCGGCGGGGGCATCCTTGCTGGGGCAGCCGGGATGCTGTGTTTTTACACCGCCATCAAGGGCGCGCCGCTCACCCGGGTAATGCCGATCGCCTTCACTTCCCCCCTGTTTGGGGCGTTGATGGGGCTGATTTTTGGCGGAGAGCCGCTCAGCCTCAAAACCGTATTGGGTATGCTAATGACGATTGGCGGCATTGTTTTACTCACCATGGAGTAAAATAGGAGCAAATCCGCGGGATATCCACGAGGAAAGGAAGGCATCATGCCACCTCTCTTTTTATACGACACCTACAGCCGCTCGCTGCGTGAATTCCAGCCCCTCAATCCACCCGAGGTGGGTTTGTATACCTGTGGACCAACGGTTTACGACTACGCGCATATCGGCAACCTGCGCACCTACGTTTTCGAGGACATCCTCCGCCGCGTGCTTTTGTTCAACGGCTATCCGGTCAAGCACGTGATGAACATCACCGACGTCGGACACCTGGTTTCGGACGGCGATACCGGCGAGGACAAAATGGAAGTTGGCATCCGCCGCACGGGAAAAACCGCCTGGGATATTGCCGCCTACTATACCGCCGAATTTCAAAAAGA
>JBBIQB010000164.1:0-5877 GCA_037442545.1 Bellilinea sp. | reverse complement strand
GATGGCGATAGACAATGAGCGATGATTTTCCTCCTGTAGAAGACAACGGGTTTTCGCTGGATCAGGCGCACCCGCACAACCGCGAAGCGGAAGAGGCGGTGCTCGGCGCGGTATTGATCAATCCGGACATGTATTACGAGGTGGCGCAAATCGTCAGGCCGGATGATTTCTATATCATCCGCAACCGCTGGGTGTGGGAAACCTTTACCCGCCTGCATGACCGGCGCACACCCATCGATTACTTGACCGTCACCCGCGAACTGGAGGAGAGCGGGCACCTCCTCGAAGTAGGCGGGCAGGCGTACATCATGGCGCTGCTGACCCAAACGCCTACATCGCTTCATGCCGAGGCGTACGCCAAAATCGTCGAGGAATCTTCCATCCGGCGCAAGATGCTTGCGGCAGCCAATGAGATGGCAAAACTGGCGCTGGATTCGCACCGCAGCCTGGATACGCTGATCGACCAGGCGGAACAATCCATCTTCAACCTGAGCGAGCATCGCCTGCGGAATACCTTGCAGCCGATCAACCTGGTGCTGCGCGATTACTTTGACCGTATCGACCTGCTCACCCAGCGCGCCGAGGATATCTACGGGGTGCCAACCGGTTTGACCGACCTGGATATCCTGCTCGGCGGCTTGCAAAAATCCGACTTGCTGATCGTTGCCGGCCGCCCCGGCATGGGCAAGACCGGTTTCCTGCTCTCGATTGCCAAAAACGCCGCCCAGAAGCATAAGAAACGGGTGGCGGTGTTCTCCCTGGAAATGTCTGCCGAGCAGCTGGTGCAGCGTCTGATCGCCCAGGAAACCGGTATCGATACCCAACGCCTGCGCAGCGGCAAGCTCAAAGACGAGGAATGGCCGCTGTTTGTGCACGCCATCGATGTGCTGGCGGAAACCGAAATCTATTTGGACGACACGCCCGCCATCACCCCGCTGCAGCTGCGCACCAAATGCCGCCGGCTGAACATGGAACGCCCGCTGGATTTGATCATGGTCGATTATTTGCAATTAATGTCCGGCGACACGCGCACCGACAACCGCGTGCAGGAGGTTTCGTACATTTCGCGCCACCTTAAAGTGTTGGCGCGCGAATTGAACGTGCCGGTGCTGGCGGCGGCGCAGTTGTCGCGCGCGGTGGAACAGCGCGCCGACAAGCGCCCGGTGCTTTCCGACCTGCGCGAAAGCGGCAGTTTGGAACAGGACGCCGATATTGTCATGTTCATTCACCGCCCGGACGCGATGGAAAGGGACAGCCCGCGCAAAAACATTGCCGAGATTATTGTTGCCAAGCACCGCAATGGACCCACCCATCCGGGAATCGAGCTGGTCTTCCTCAACAATCTGGCGCGCTTCGATAACGCCGCCAAGGTGTACGATGGCGCTGGCGCCACCCGGTGAGGACAGCCATGAGCCCGTTCGCTGGTTTCCCACCTGGAAAGACCCGCCTGACTCCGCTGCCGGCGGCATTTTTCAGCGAATTGCTGCCGCAGATCGAGCATCTTGGCGAGTTGAAAGTCACCCTGTATGCCTTTTGGTTCCTCGACCGGATGGAAGGCGACCTGCGCTTTATGCGCTTCACCGATTTCGCCGCTGACGAGCGCCTGATGGAGGGGCTGGCGAAAACCAACGCCAAAGCCCAAGTCGTGCTGCGCGATGCGTTGCAGCGGGCGGCCGAGCGCGGCACGCTGCTGCGCGTGGCAGAAGCTGAGGGTGAGGACGCGGACGCGCTGTACTTCCTCAACACCCCGCGCGGACGGGCGGCGGTTAAAGCGCTGCAAAACGGCGATTGGTCGCCGCAGCAGATTACCCGCCCGGAGGTGCGCCTGGCGCTGGAACGCCCGAATATATTCCGCCTGTACGAACAGAACATCGGTCCGCTCACCCCGCTGATTGCCGAAACACTGCAGGACGCCGAGCAGACTTATCCCATCGAGTGGATCGAGCAAGCGATTCGCGCCGCCGTGGAAAGCAATGTCCGCCGCTGGCGCTATGTCGAAGCCATCCTACGCTCACGGCTGGAGAGAGAACATGACCAAGCGAATCGAGGACAGTCTCAAAAAGATCGCCGCCGGTACGTCCAGGGGGAATACGGTGAATTCGTCGAACACTGACCGAGCCGACGCCGAGCGCACGGTGGACATGCCGGGCGACCCGAATTGCCCGATTTGCGCCGGCGTGGGGTTCGTCCGCCGCGATCTGCCGGTGGGACATCCCGATTTCGGCAGGCTGTTGATTTGCTCTTGCCGCCAGCACGAGGTGACCGCCGGCGAGCGCCAGCGGCTGCTGCGCGTCAGCAACCTGGAGGCGTTCCGCGGCATGACCTTCGATACTTTCAAGGTGCAGGGGCGCTCCGGTTTGGGCGACCAGCAGGCGCGCTCGCTGCAGTTTGCGTTTCAACAGGCGCAGCAGTACGCCCGCACGCTTTCCGGCTGGCTGTTCATGATGGGCGCCTACGGCACTGGCAAGACCCACCTGGCGGCGGCGATTGCCAACAGCGTGATGGACATGGGCGTGGGGTGATCTTCCTGACCGTGCCCGATCTGCTCGACTGGCTGCGGGCATCCTTCAGCAGCGCCGATGAGACCTTCGAGCAGCGTTTGGACGAAATTCGCAATGTGCGCCTGCTGGTGCTGGACGACCTGGGCACCCAAAACGCCACCCCATGGGCGGAAGAAAAACTGTACCAGATCATCAATCACCGCTACACCCAACGCCTGCCAACCGTAGTAACCACCAACCTGCTGATCGAGGAAATCGACGGGCGGGTGGCTTCGCGCTTGCAGGACGCCGACCTGGTGTCCCGGGTGTACATTTCCGCCCCGGATTACCGTTCGCCGGTGGCGGACGGTGAGCGTTCGTCGATCTCCTCGCTGGCGCTGTTGGCGGAACAAACCTTTGGTACTTTCAGCCTGCGCGAAACGGAGAAATTGCCGCCCGAAGACCGGGCAAGTCTGCAAAAAGCCTTCGACACGGCGGTCACCTTTGCCGAAAACCCGCGCGGCTGGCTGGTGTTCATGGGCGACTACGGCTGCGGTAAAACCCACCTGGCGGCGGCGGTTGGCAACTTCCGCAAGGCAGCCGGCGAGCAGCCGATCTTTGTGGTGGTGCCCGACCTGCTCGACCATTTGCGCGCGGCGTTCTCGCCCGCCAGCACGGTATCGTATGACCGGCGCTTCGAGGAGGTCCGCTCGGCATCGCTGTTGATCCTGGATGACCTGGGCACGCAAAGCGCGACCCCCTGGGCGCGCGAAAAACTGTACCAGCTGCTCAATCACCGCTATAATGGGAAACTGCCGACCGTGATTACCACCGCGCAAAGCCTGGATGAAATTGATCCACGCATTCGCAGCCGCATGATGGACCGGCGGGTGTGCAGCATCTACGCGATTACGTCGCCGGCGTATGTTTCGCGGGCTGAACCGCAGCCGCGCCGCAAGCCAGCCCCGCGCCGGGGCAGTTGAGGCATTTGTTTGTTTGCTTGTTTCCAATTTGCCGATTCCGGCGTTCCCCGTTATACTGGCAGCAAATCCTGTGCAATGATGAATGGACAACCCCGCGAGCGATGAACTCCATTTCCCGGTTGGTCTTGCTGGCAACAGGAATCCTGGTGTGCGTGTTATTTGGGCTGGTCTTTACCGCCCAGGTGACCGCTTTTTTGGGCGTCTTCCGCCTGCTGCCGGCGCTGGCGCTCGGCTTGCTGTTCACCACCGCCGCGCTGGCGGTTTACCTGCGCTGGGAGGGCGGGCTGCTGCACGCACCGCGCGTGCGCGAAAGCCAGCCGCCCGAAGTGCGCCTGCTCGACCGCGCCGGCTGGCTGGTTGCCCTGCTGGTGTACTTTTTGGTCATCCTGCTGCCGCTCATCCGCTGGCCCTTTTCGCCCATCAGCGACGTGCTGCATTGGGACGCGGGGGCGTACCATTTTCCCAAGGCGATCGAACTGTACAAAACCGGCAGCTATTGGGACCTGTCGATCCCGTTCGGCGAATACCCCAACGGCTATGAATCGCTGCTGGCGTTCGGGCTGCTGTTGACCGGGGACGAAACCCTGTTCGGCAGCGTCCACGCGCTGATTGCGCTGCTGGCGTTCCTCTCGGTGTGGGGGCTGGGCTGGCGCTACACCCGCCTGCCGGGCGGGCTGATTGCCTGGCTGACCCTGTTCATGTTTTTGAGCGGTACGTTGGTGATCGCCAATAACCCGTGGTGGATCGTCAGCGACCAGGCGTTCATGATCGGTAAAAACGATCTGCTGACCGCGGCGGTGGTGCTGGCGGCGCTGCTGTACGCGCCGGTTGGCGCGCGCGATGAGCGCTGGAGCGTCCACCTGCCCGGGTTGGCGTTTTGTACCGCGCTGATCCTGGCGATCAAGCCGGTGGGGGTGTACGCGGTGCTGCCGCTGTGGCTGCCGCTGCTGTACGGCTGGGCGCGCGCGCTGCTCCAGCGCCGGTTTACCCGCCGCATGGGATTGGAGATTTTACTCTCGGCGCTGGCAACCGTGCCGGCGGCGGCGTGGATCGGGCGGAATGTTGCCGTCATCCACACCCTGTTCCCGCCAGGGGTTTGGGAATACAACCAGTGGAGCATCCTCAACAACCTGACCAACCCCTTTTTCTACAACTACCTGCCCAGGCTGTTCCTGTTTGTGCTGGGCAGCGTTGGGCTGATGGTGCTGCTGGCGGGCTGGGGTTGGCTGCGCGGGCGGGGCAGTAAAAACGAACCATCCGGCGGGTATGTCCCGGGAGGCTGGCTGCACCTGCCCACCCTCAGCCAGGCGCTGGCACTGCTGGTGCTGCTGGCATCGTTCGCGGTCACGCCGCAAACGGCTTTTTACGGCAGCAACCAGCAGCCCACCCAGATCGGCTGGCGCTTTGGCGTTGCCCTGCTGGCTTACCTGTTCGTCCTGTTCCTGGCGGTGGGTGAACCGCTGCTGCAAAAACTGCTGGCGTTGGTCAGCCGCTCGCGCGGGTTGCGATATGCCGCAGCGGCGCTGATCGTGACGCTGGGCGCGGCGGTGTTCCTGCCCAACCGCGACCTGCTGCGCATCTATCCGGGTAACGATATCGTCCTGCGCGACCAGTTCCGCGAAGCGGTGGGGGTGGACGGTTATTTTTCCGCCTACGATTACGTGCGGCGCAACATCCGCGACTCGGTGGTGCAGATCGATCACGGCTTGATGTACTATGTGTATGGCGAGGGCTACACCAACCGCCCGACCAAACTGCACTACCCGCTGGGGTTGGAAGACAGGCTGCCCCAGCGCGACCCGCAATATTACGTCACCTTCTGCGCCAATTTTTGGAGTTACCAACCGGAAGAATGCCCGGCATACCTGGAATCTGCGGCTTTTCTGGAACACTGGCAACTGCGCTATCAGGATGATTTCGGGCGCGTGTACCAGCGAAAACCGTAACCGGTTACTGCGCGGATTCTGGCTGATTTTGCCTGCTGGAGGCTGGACCGCCGGGCTTGACCAGCAGACGGATCAGCCCGCCGGTCAGCAGGAAGCCGCTGGCAAGGTAAAACAGGTGGAAGGTGAACGGCAGCGGCAATCCCGCCAACAGCCCGGTCAATGCAGTGGTTCTTGCCAGCGGGAGGGATAACCCCATGCCCAGCATTCCCCAAACAAGCCAGGAAACGCCTTGCAGGCGGGGGGCGCGGCGCTGCTGGAACAGGTCGTACAGTCCCAGCCCGACCAACAATGCGAAAGCCAGGCGGGTTGCGCCTTGCAGCCACCAGTATAACAAGCCATTCTCCAACCACAGATCACGCTGCAGTAACATTTCCACGCGGTCCAGTCCCAGCGCCGCCAGCAGGACCCACAACGGGACCAATCCGTTAATCCACGCGATGATTCTTTGGAACATCAACAACTACCCCA
>JBBIQB010000163.1:0-6067 GCA_037442545.1 Bellilinea sp. | reverse complement strand
CGTCCGCCTGGGAGGCGATCAGCGCCAGCCCGGACAGGCGATTTGGATAGGCATGAGCAAATTCCAGCGCCACATACCCGCCCATCGAATGCCCAGCCAGAACGACCTTATCCAATTGCAATCTATCCAGCAACGCCAGCACGTCCGCCGCCAGCAAGCGCATCGAATATTCCTCCACCTGCACCGGAGATTCGCCAAAACCGCGCAAATCCGGCAGAATCAGGCGCATTTTGTCCTTCAAAAGCGGAACAACCGGCTTCCAGATGGTTCGACGGAGTGGAAAACCATGCAGCAAAACCAGGGGCGTGCCCTGACCGTGCGTTTCCACGGCTAAATCAACCGTTTTCAGTTCCATGGTTCTCTCTCTCATCTCCTTGAAATTCGTGTTTCAGCCAGGATTCGAGCAGTCCGAATGCCTCTTCGCGGGTGTGAATTTGTCCGGCGGCGTGGGCTTCCTGAACCACTCCCAATAATTCGCCAATTTTCGCGCCTGGCTGCACTGCAAAGCGGGTCATGATATCGTTTCCGGTAATCAGTCGCGGCGGCGCAATCCATTCCTCGCGCTTTTCGAACCAGGCTTCCAGAAGTTGCCGGCAAACCAACAATTCGCGTTCCCACTCGGACGGACTAATTGTAACACCAGATTTTGCCATTGTGTCTGCCAGGGAAAGCAGACACACATCCACCCCGGCAGCCTGGAGATCGCGGTAATAGCGGAAAATCGACCGCCGGCTGACCTCACTGCTGGCGCTTGCCAGGTTGTGCACGCGCATGTGGCCGCCCACCATCCGATTCAGGCGGTCGATTTCCGAGTTGGATAGAACCAGCCGCCGTGCAATCGCTGTCGCGATTGGGATTGCGCGTTGTTCGTGGCGCAGGAAGCGGATGCGCCCGTCCGCCTCGACCGTGCGCGTCTCCGGTTTGGCAATGTCGTGAAGCAAAGCGGCAAGCATCAGCAGGCTGCGCAGCGACCGTTCAGTATGGACGGCTTGATCGTAATGGCGCTGCAAATCAGCGCGGAAGCGCCCCAGCGACAGGGACGCCATCCCCAGGATCAGGTTTTCGCCGCCGCCAAATTCCGGACCATATACCAGAAGATCGTACAAGTCTTCCAGCCAGCGGATGCTTTCGAGGGTGTGCTCCCAGACCGCCAGAGTGTGTGGCGCAGACTGCTCGACGGCTTTCATTGCCGTCAATTCGGGAATCAAGTGGTCAAACACGTCCAGGCGCTCCAAAACGGTCAAGGCGGTGAATACGGAAACACCATCCAACAGGCGCAACAATTCATCCCGCTTGCGCTCCGCCGAAACCCGCTCCAGCCCGGCCACCGCCGCGCGTAACTCCAAAAGCGTGGTCGGGTCGATCTGTAATCCAAGACGGATCGAGAATCGCACCGCGCGCAGAACCCGCACCGGGTCGTCCGTGAAGGCATGCGGGCTGCACGCGCGCAGGATTTTTTCACGCAGATCCCACCCGCCATTGAGCGGATCGATGATCATTTCTGGTTGGCGGATGTTGATAGCCAGGGCATTGATGGTAAAATCGCGCGCTTTCAGGTCTTCCTCGATGCGAAAACCGCGCTGAGCGGCAAAATCCAGGTAAATTGCCCTGCCCTGCACATCCCGAACGATCACTCGAGCAGTTTTGCGGCTGTCGTCCAGCACAAAAAAGGCAGCCTGTAACTGGTTGGCGACCCGGCGCGCCAGGCGCAGCGCATCCCCGCTAACCGTCAGGTCAAGGTCGCGGCTTTTCTTGCCCAGCAGCAGATCCCGAATGCACCCGCCCACCAGGTAAATCTGCTGGTTGGGTTGGGCATGCTGGCGTAGCGCGGGCAGCACCCCAGGGATCGGAAAAAGGCTTTCAAAAGTCAGCAGCATCGGGTACTACTGCGCACCCTCGCGATAGCGGGCTTCGTCAACCACGCCAACGAAAGGCAGGTTGCGGTACAACTCATCCAGGTCCAACCCGTACCCAAAGACGAATTTATTCGGGATGGTGAATCCGACATACCGTACCGGCACATACACTTCCCGCCGTTCGCTTTTATCCAACAGGGTGCAAACACACAGACTGCGCGGTTTGCGCGCCGAGAGCAGATCGAGCACCGAAGCCAGCGTCCTGCCGCTGTCGATTATATCTTCCACCAGGATGACATCCTTGTCGTGAATGTTCATGTTGAGATCCAGCGTGATGCGCACCTGTCCGGTCGATTCGCGGCTGCCGCTACCGTAGGAGGAAACCGCCATGAACTCGACCGCGTGCGGGACGGTTATATTGCGCATCAGATCGCTGAGGAAAAGCACGCCGCCGCGCAGAATGCAGATCAGCACCAGTGCTTTTGAATCATGGAAATCTTTGCTGATTTGCTCCCCTAGTTCGGTCACCCGTTTCTGTAAAACATCTCCGTCGATCAATACTTCGGCTAAAAATTCATGGTAATCGCGCATGTTTCCCTCCCGCAGGATCTCAATCGCGGGGCACCTGGTGGTGCCGCCGGCAGCGCGCCTCGTACATTTCAGACGCGCCCACGATAATGACCGGATCGTCATAGCGCGCCGGGCTGCCGTTGACCAGCCGCTGGGTGCGCGATGCCGGTTCGCCGCACACCATGCAAATCGCTTGCAGTTTGTCCACCCGCTCGGCAATCGACATCATCACCGGCATGCAGCCAAACGGTTCGCCGCGGAAATCGGTATCCAATCCAGCCACAATCACGCGGATGCCGCGCTCGGCCAGCTGCTGCACCAGTTGCGTAATATGATCATCGAAAAACTGGGCTTCGTCCACCGCCACCACGGTTGTGCCGTTTTCCAACTTTTCCAGAATCTGACTGGAACGTTCCACCGGTATGGCGTCGAAAGCCGTGCCGGCGTGCGAGGTGACCTTTTCGATCCGGTAGCGGTTATCGATCAGCGGTTTGAACACCTGGACTTTTTGCCGGGCAATGGTTGCCCGCCGCAGCCGGCGAATCATTTCGTCGGTTTTACCACTGAACATCGAACCGGTGATGACCTCGATTGAACCCGAGTGATGTTTCATGAGCGCCTCATTGGACTGTAGTGGGATGGTTCGATTTTACTCCAACTTGCCAGCCTTGGGAGCAAAACGGCAAATAAAAACAGCAGGCAGCCGAATTGGCTGCCTGCTGGAGGGTGTCCTAACCTTATTTCAAACGACGATGTCTTCCGCGGCAGTCGGCAGATCATACCCCAGCTGGCGCAGGCGTTTCTTCAAGTCGATCAGCGACTTGCGACCAAAGCCTTCCACTGCCAGCAACGAGGCTTCGCCTTCCGCCAGGCGGTCGATCACCTGTCCCACCGTTGTCAAGCCGGCTTTCACCAGGGCTTCGGTCGGGCGGTTACCCAGTTCCAACTCGGCAACCGGGCGAACCGGGGAAGTCCGCGCGGCTTCGCGGGATTTTTGCGTATCCACAAAATCCTGGCGAGCCTGCAAACGCTTGTAGAAGCGATCCACCTGCCCTTCCATGTCCAAAATGCGTTGCTGTTGACCGGTAAAGAACGGGTGGCATTTGGAGCAGACTTCGGTTCGGATTTCTTTACGGGTGGAACCCGTTTTCCAGGTGTTACCGCAGGCACAAATCACAACCGCTTCAGGATAATAAGTCGGGTGAATACCCTTCTTCATAGTTTGGTTACCTCTCTTTGTATTGAAATACTCCCGCCTTCGACCGGGTCAATTCGCCCGGCGATGCCAGAGCAATCCCTTGCTACTCAGCCTCAACCGGCTTGATACTGACTTTTTTCTGACCGTTGGGCAAAGTTTCGTACACCACGATGCCATGTGCGGTTGCGAAAAGGGTATCATCTTTACCAACGCCGACATTCTCACCCGGTTTGATGCGGGTACCGCGCTGGCGAACCAGAATATTGCCGGAAAGCACCAACTGACCGGCGAATCGCTTGACGCCCAGGCGCTGGGCGTTGCTGTCACGACCATTGCGGCTCGAGCCGCCACCTTTTTTGTGTGCCATTGCGCTTACTCCACCAGAATAGAATCGATCTTCAATCGGGTATATTTTTGGCGATGCCCGGTTTTGACGCGGATGCGTTTCTTCGGGCGGTACTTGAAGATGGTCAGCTTCTCGCCTTTTACCTGCGCCTCGACGGTCGTTTTGACCTGCGCGCCTTTTACTGTCGGAGTGCCAACAACCACCTGACCATCATCGACTACCAACAACACCGCACCCAGCGTTACCGCATCGCCGGGTTCACCCGGCAAACGGTCCACTTCGATTGCGGAACCTTCGACGGCTTTGTATTGCTTGCCGCCACTTTCCACGATTGCATATTTCATATTTCCTCGTCTCCAATCTTCACTTCACCGTCAAACCCGCGGCAGGTTTCATAATCGCCGGCTGGCGGGGAAGTTGGGGTACAATTGCATGCCCCAGCAAGACTTCAGCCGGGGCTTGTGCGGGGAGTATTATACTGGCAGCCGGGCAGACTGTCAACCATTTTGACTTGATTGAGTCGTAAGCGCTGGTTCAACCCCTGCTTCCAATTTCCTGGAATAACGGATGAACCATAGCGCTGCGGCGGCGCACAGAGCCACCCACGCCTCGATCCAAATCAAGGAAACCCCTGCGCTGGCGAACAAGACCACCGGGAAATTGACCACCGTATGCATTAACACCGCCACCCAATAATATCGGGACTGGCGACTCTTGACTGAAAGATACACCATCACCGACAAACCCAATTGAATGGCGATGGCAAACACCCGCTCGATGCCCCCAGCCAGGAACAGGTAGGCAGGCGTCGAGAGAAGCGTAATGCGCACCGTGTCAGCGTTAGTCCCCAATTGCGGGGCGACCAGGCTGTCGTACGTGCCATTATTGATCATCAGGCTGATCACCAGGTTGCTGATATACCCCAAACCAACCAGGAAGATGGCTTCAAAACCGCCGTGCCCTACACCATACGCGAGGGCGTTTTTCCGCTCCAGGCGATTTTTCAGGAGGTAGCGGAACCCAATCCAACGACCGGTTTCCTCGAACAATCCAGCCGTAACCCCAAGAAACAACCCCAGCAGCAGCGGGCGCGCAACCAGTAATTGGTACACATCCGTCGCTGAAAACATTCCGAGCAGCGGTATCCGAATCATCACCTGGGGCACTAAAAAACCCAACACACCCACCAGGATCGCCACAAGGGAAATCCTCTCCTTAAGATACAGATATAGCCCCAACCCAATGGGCAAACCAAAGACCAGCACAATGGAAATCGAAATCGTCAAAATGGACAAATTATCGACCATACCACCTCCTCGTTTTTACTTGCGGCTGCGCAGCCGGCGGTTATCGCCATCCCGCAGGGTAATTCCACTTCGATCCAGGTGTTCCAGGAATGCCAGGGCGTATTTCCGGCTGGTGTTGAAATGGTCGCGGAACTCAGCCACGGTGATCGCGCCGTTGGCATGGATGATTTCCACAACCGCTGCAAGCATTTCCTGATAGGTATCGGACAAAAAAACCACATCCTCCGAAACTTGAACCAGTTTACCCGTCTCGATCAATGCCTGGTATACATCTTCACCCAATTGTTGGGCGCACTCTTTCACCCCCGGGGGGGTATAAGGGCTCGTTCGAAAGGTCTGCAATATCTGCTCAATCAAGTGTGCTTGCGGGCTGGAGAAACGGATTTTGTGTTCCGGCAAAGCCAACACGCGCTGGTTATCTCTCAACACGCCTTCCTCAACCAATTGCTGCACCAGGAGCGGGAAAACCCACACCGCAAGACCTGCGCGGTTTTTTAGGATATCCCGTGAAATACCGTTTCTCAGCGGGTTTTGGCGGTGAAATTGGCGCACCAATTCGACCAGTCGCTCTTTTTCCAATACCACGATGTGCCGGGCTGCCAGCAGCCGGGCGGCAGAGTTTTTTTGCCCCTCTTCCAGGACAATCACCCGACCGTCCTTCAGCAACGCTTCTAGTGCCTGTTCTGCCTCCGCTGTTGCGAGCCGCGCCATGTGGACGACCTCCGGGAGGGTAATAAATCGGGCTGATGCGATGGCTTGCAGAACCAATTCCTGCGGGTCAGCCCGGCGC
>JBBIQB010000162.1:0-6157 GCA_037442545.1 Bellilinea sp. | reverse complement strand
TTTGAAGAAAAGATGGGCTTTAAGGTGCGCGCCATTGGCGGGTTGAAGACCACTGTTTTGGGCGGCGAAGGTCTGGTGGTTGATTTGACCGGTCCCGGCAAAGTGCTGCTGCAAACCCGCAGTGAAGGCGCGTTGCTCAACTGGCTGCTGCCCAAAATTCCCAAACGCTCCGGCGATTAATCGCGGGCAGCCGAGATCAAGCGCGCGGCATCCGCGCGGCGGTAAAATTCACGAAAGGCACGGGTTTCATCCAGCAGGGATTGAATGCGTGCTTCCGCTTTGGTGATCGCTGCCTGATCGGGCACACCGCCTTCGGCAACAACCTTGCCGGCGGGGGTTTCCTCCACCGTGCGGATGTACCCCCGTCCGATCAGCCAGTCCACCCCGGCATTCACCAGGCTTTCGCGCTCGTTGAGCGCGGCTGCCAGTTTGCCCGTTTCAATCAGCCCGGAACGCCTGGCGATGGCAAAACGCACCATGCCTGTCAGGGTTTCGAGGAAGGCTGGTGCGGAATCGGCATTGGTTTCCACCGCGCACAGGATCACTCGCCCGGGCTGCACCTGGCGCAGCGCGGCGCGCAGGAGTTCCATCGATGCGGGCGGGTGATAGATCACCAGCGAGCGGGCGGGAGCCAGCGACCAACGCGGCTGGGCGGCAACTGCTGCGCCGGATGTCCCGTCCGCCCAGACCAGCACATCCGTGTTGGTTTCGGCTTCGTGCTGAACCAGGACATCCACGTGGGCTTCGGTGCGCCAATCGATGATTTCCAGCGGCTGGGCGGTTGGCAGCGCGATTTTTGGCTCTTCCAGCGGGCGGGCGAGGATCCATTCCAGTTGAACTTCCAGGTCGCCGCCGAAATTGACCGCCCGGGCGTGGTACGCCAGATCGAAGCGTCCCTCTGGGAGCATCTGCCTGGCGCCTTGCCACCAGATCACCCGGCGGGTATTGCCGTGTTCGTCCTCGACGATGGTCATCAGATGTTCCTGGGTTTTGCCGATGGGAGAGGCTTCCAGCAGGGCAAGATTGCGGCTGGCGAACACCAGCGGCGGATTCCCCGGACCGAACGGCGCCAGCCGTTCCAGGTCCTGAATGATTTCCAGGCTCAAGGCGGTCAAATCCACCCAGGCGTCGATGGTCAACACCGGGCGGTGCCGGCTTTCGATGCGCTGGCGCTCGACGTGGGCGGAAATCCGGCGGCGGAATTCCAAAAAATGCTGCGCTTCCAGCGCCAGCCCGGCTGCCATAGGATGTCCCCCATAGCCGATCAACAGGTCTTCGCTGCTGGCAATTGCCGCGGTGATGTTGATCCCTTCGACCGAACGGGCGGAACCGCGCATCGTATCGCCCTCCGGGGCGGTTAGCATAATAACCGGGCGCTGGAAGATCTCCACCAGCCGGCTGGCGACAATGCCGTTGATGCCAGCCGGCCAGTGCGGGTGGTGCAACACCAGGACCGCGTACTTCAAAACCTGGGCATCGTTTTCGATCTGTTGCAGCGCTGCCTGGAAGACCTGCTCGGTCAGGAAGCGGCGTTCGCTGTTGTAACCCTCCAGTTGGGCAGCGAAAACCGCGCTTTTCTCCCGTTCGGTGGCGGACAAAAATTCGACCACCGGGTTGGCATCGCCCAACCGGCCAATGGCATTCAGCCGCGGGGCAATGCTGAAACTGATGTGCTGTTCGTTCAGGTGCGCTGGGTTGATTTCCGCGTTTTCCAGCAATTGAATTAAACCCGGTCGCTGCGTGCGGCGCAGGCTTTCCAAGCCGCGTTGCACCAGGTAACGCGCATCGCCGCGCAAAATGGCAAGGTCGGCGACTGTCCCCAGCGCCGCCAGATCGAGGTGCTGATCGGCTTGGCTGGGTTGACCGCAGGCTTGGGACAAAGCGCTGGCAAACATGTAGGCAGCGCCCACGCCCGGCAGGGTATGCAGTGGATGGTCGGGAGGTAAACGCTGCGGGTTGATTATTGCATCGGCGGCGGGCAGGCTGGGTGGCAGGCTGTGGTGGTCGGTGATAACCAGCGGAATGCCGCGCTGGCGGAGGAATTCCGCCGCGGGGTGAGCGCTGATGCCGGTATCGCAGGTCAGTATCAGGCGCGTGCCCCTTTCCAGTAACTTTTGCAGAGCGGGGATGTTGACGCCGTGCGATTCGGTTGCGCGAATGGGGATATGGTAGAGTACCTGCCCACCCAGCTGGCGCAAGGTCGAAACCAGCAGGGTGGTGGCGGTCTGCCCATCCACATCGAAATCGCCCCAAACACCGATCGGGATTTGCTTGTGGATGGCGGCTTGCACCAGTTGGATGCCCTTTTCCATATCCGGCAGGTCGTTTGGGCTGGCGGGCTGGTAAAAATCGGGTTCAAGGAAGGCGCGCGCCTGTCCGAAGGTGAGCATGCCGCGCCGCATCAGGGTGCGGGCGAGCAGCGGGTTTTCACCTGCCAGGCGAAAGATTTCCGCCGCAATGGGGATATCGGGGGCATCCTGCCAGATGCGTTCGACAGCGGGTAATTTCATGCTGGATCAAAATTGGATTTCGGCAATTTGATCGAATTGAAAACCGGGCGGCGCGGCTTCATCATCTCCGGCGTCGCTATCCGCAGCAAAACTGCCCGCTTCCACCCCGCGATTGCACAACGAACGGTACACACACAGGGCGCATTTGCGTTCGTCGCTGGTCAACGGGAAAAACGCGGCGGTAAGTTGTTCGATCTGCCGGATGGTTTCGAGCAGGAAATCGCGGTCGGCGTCCGCCTGCTGACTGGAATAGACAAAGGTTTCGGGTGATCCCGGCTCGGCGGTGAACCAGTAAACCATTTCGATTTGTTCAGCCTTGACAGGACTACCCCGATTGAGATGACTTGCGCTGAGCATCAAGAGCAATGGATAGAGGCGGGTTTGAACGCGGCGCTGGATGAAGGCGCGGGACGGTTTTTTCAACCCGGTCTTCCAGTCGATGATCGTCACTCGCCCGTCCGGATGGAGAGCGATCAGATCGTACTTAGCGATCAGGCGGTAACCGTCAAAGGCTGCCTGCAGGGTGTGTTCCGGGTAACGCCGGGCAGCCAGCGGCTGCGGGTGATCCGCCAGGTAGTCCTGCCACCAGCCGAGCAGGATTGGATCGAAGGCAAGCCGTTGGATGGCAGCGGCGGGCATGCCCAGCTGGTGTTGGTGAACCATTTGGTGAAAGGCTTGACCGCGGCGCAGGTGTTGTTCGTGTTCCAACACCGGCTGCGATTGGACGGCGGGCCAGGGCTGGCGCAGCAGGTAGCGCAGCTCGAAACGGCGCGAACATTCGAGAAAGTCTTGCAGGTTGTTTTGGCTGAAGGCGAACTCAGGCGGCAGGCGGGTCACGGTGAGCCTCCCAAAATTGATGCAGGTGGACGAAGGGCAACGAGCGCTGGTTTTCCCGCCCGCTGCGGGATCTGCCGGTGTTCCAGGTGATGATCAGTGAGCGCCGCGCGCGGGTGATGCCCACATAGAACAGGCGCAGCCGCTCGGCGCAGTAATCCAGGCGCGCCTGGCGGGTGGCGATGCCTTCTTCGAGGTACAGGTCGCTCAGATTGCCTTGCGCCAATGCACGCAGTTGAGCCAGCGCCTCGGCTTCCAGGTTGAGCTGACTGCGGACGAAGTATTTTTCGGAGAAGTACTGGTCGTTCGGCTGGGCGGATGGAAAATCGTAATTATTGACCGACATCAGGTATACCCGATCCCATTCCAACCCTTTGGCTTTGTGAATGGTGGCGACCACCACTTCGCCTTTGTGCTTGTCGGGATCGAAGCCGGATTCGGCGTCGCTGAAACCAAGGATGCGGCGCTCGTTGCGGACGATCATTGCCAGTTCTTCCGCCATCTGGGATAGCTGCCAGTCGGGGTGGCTGCGGGCGGCACGCTCCAGCAATAACGCCAGGCTGTGCGCCAAAGCCAGTTGAACCGGGTCGGTGAACAAATCCTGCGAGATGGTCAGGATCAACTGGTCAACCGGCAGGAGGACGGCTTGCTGCCAGCGGCGCAACACCTCGCGGAACTGGTCGAGTAGGGCGATCATTTCCGCGGCGCGACCGGCGAATTCCAGGCTTTCCAGCCAGTCCTTTTCCGGGCGCGGATACAGGTATTCCTCCGGATTTGGGCAGCGCAGCAGGGTTTCGGCGGCTTGATCGACTGCGTCGTTGCCGCCGGGGGTATCCTGGGTGAAGCGAAGCAGCGCATAATCGCGGAAGACATCCGCCAGGCGGGCAGAATCGGCGGGTTTGTTCAGGCTGACCAGGATGCGCTGGAGAACAGCGGCGGTTTGGCGGGTGGTTTGGCTGGATTGGAGCAGTTCGACCACCGGCAGCCCGGCGTCTTTCAAGTCACTGACGACTTTGTTGCCGCGCTCGTTGCGCGGGACAAGGACTGCCACGCTTTGGTGTGGGTTTTCCGGCAGCCACTTCTTCAGCGAACGGACGATGGTGCGCAGTTCTTCGTCGGCGGTTAACTTGCGCGGGTGCAGGTGGATCTCCTCCGGCTGATCGGATGGATTGGGCTGTGGGTCGCTGGATGCGGTTGGGCGGATATACGGCAGGGTGAGCGCGCCGCGCAATTCCTCAACCGGATGTTGCTCAAGCGACCAGCGGAGCAGTTCGTTTGCCAGGCGGATAATGCTGGCGGTGGACCGCCCGGAATCGGGCAGGTCGCGGGCGGTGACCTGGGGCAGGGTGAGGAAGCGGCGCAGGTATTCCGGGCTGGCGGTGGTAAAGGTCTCGAAGATCGCCTGGTTGGGGTCGCCGACGCGCACCCAGTTGCCGTTTTCGCCTGCCAGCAGGCGCAAGGTCTCTTCCTGTAAGCGGGAGCTGTCTTGGGCTTCGTCTTCAAGGATGTAGGGGAAACGGTAACGCAGCCGGTCGAGGTAATTAGGGTCGGCGCGCAGACATTGCAGCGCCAGGGTGATCAAATCATCGAAATCCACCAGGCTGCGCAATGCCAGCCCGCGCTGGTAGGTTTCGTACACATCCAAACCGAAGGTCAGCAGCGAGGAGTGAAAGCGCAGCCGCTCGAGCCGGTCACGCAATTGGCGCGGGCTTAATTGCAAATCCTTGGATTGGCGGATGAAGGCGACCGCCAGTTTGACCAGGGTTTCTTCCCAGCTGCGCATCACCTGTGAATTGCGCTGCAAATCGATGCTTTCATCGCTCCATTCCATTAAAAATTCCGGGTGGGTACGCATCCAGGTTGTGACGGCTGCCCTGATGATCTCTTCCCCGTCGCGGTCGTCGGCGATGTTGAAGCGGTCGGACAGCCCAGCCAGATCGGGACGCTCGCGGACGATGTCGTGCGCCAGACCGTGCAGGGTGCGCACGCGGTAATTCATGTCGCGCATCAGTCCGAATTGTTCGACGAAATTGCCCACCCGGCTGGCAAAATTATCGACCGCGGAATTGACCAGGGTGACGATCAACACTTCCTGGTCTTCGCCAACCGCGCCGGAGGTGATCATGTTGGCGGCCAGCAGCGAAAGGGTGTAGGTTTTACCGCTGCCCGGAACGGCGGACACGCCCATCCAGCCGCCCGGATATGCCAGCACCTCCTGCTGCTTGGGGCGGGGCTGCAGGTCAAGCATGGCGTTTCTCCAAACTGTGCACACGGCGCAAAATGGTCTGAAAAGTTTGCAGCAGCGCGCCGCGTTCCTCCGCGCCGCGTTCGTTGACCCGTGCAGTGCACAGGTAGATATGTTCGCGGCAGCGGGTGGTCAGTCCATGAATCAATCGCGCAAGCGACTGCTGGTTGGCGTTGTATTCTTCCACATCGCTCCAAACCACGCCGGGCTGCCAGCGGCGGCTGAGCACGTAGGGGTGGGTGAGCGGCTGGTACAATCGCTCCCACCACCCCATGCTGCCGGCATCCAGCCAGAATTGAACGTCAACCGGGCGGTTGGAGATAATGAAGGTGTACGCCGGTGCAATCAAGACGGCATCGGTTTTGTCCGGCGGCGGCAGGTATTGGGCGGCAATCACTCCCTGGCTGACCATGCGCAGATATTCCAACCCAATGGAAAAACCCTGCTTGTCCACCAGCGACAGCTCGACTACCCGGCGAAATTTTTGGACAGACTCAATCAGCCGCGCGGTCACTGCGGCGGCATCGTAATCCTGATGAAAACCAAAAGCCGGCTGGGAAAGAATCTC
>JBBIQB010000161.1:0-6224 GCA_037442545.1 Bellilinea sp. | reverse complement strand
CCCAGCCTGTTCCAACACCTCGCGGGCAGCCTTATCCGGATCTCCAAAGGTATTTCCGGCTTTCATCTTGGCTACCGCCGCCTGTTGGGCAACCAATAAGGTGTTGTAGACTTCTCTTTGCCTTTGGTTGGGTCCTCCTGCAACCGCCATGTAGGTCAGGTCTGACCAGTAGCCGTCCACAACGGTTGCCAGTTCGATCATTACAATGTCGCCGGATTGAATGTTATACGTGGTCGAAGGGACGAGCAGGGTGCCGCGCGTGCTCCCAATTGGACCGGCGCCGACTTCGGCATTGGCTCGCACGAGCCGCGCGCCTTTATATCCGGGACCATCCGCGCGGATCTTATGCTCGATCATTGCCCCGACCTGCGCCTCGCTCATCCCCGGTTTAAGGTTAGCCAGGGCTTCATTAATGCCCATCTCAGCAATCTCGTTGGCAAGACGCAATTTATTGAGTTCGTAGGGGCTTTTAATCGCCCGCGCGGTGGAAAAAATATCCGCGGAATCGACCAGGAGCGATTCGCCAAACACATCACGGGCGAGATGCATCCAGGGCAACGCAGGGACGACCGGTTCAGCCGCGCGGTAAGAAGGACCAACCACTTCGAAGGTCAGTTCAAATCCGACCTTTCCGGAGGAAAAATCGTGCTGGTCTCTCACCTGGGTTAAAAAGTGGCGGTAGTTTGTGTACAGGTCTTGGTCTTTCAACAGCCCCCAACCAAACGGGGTAATCTCTGCCCATTGCGGGTGCGCATATTCCTGTTCAACCTCCGGAATAAAAAGAAGGGGTTTTCCGCTTTGGAATAGAACCGCCACCGAAAACCCGTGATGCGGCCAATAATCTGTCAGATAGACCACGTTTTCTGGCAGACGACAGATCAGGGCAGACAGGTTTTTCTCGACCATCAACGCTTGCAATCGTTCCAGCCTGGTTCGATCGACTTCGCTCATCTGTACTACTCCTTTTGAAAAAAACTGCGTATCGTTGTTAAATTAATCGCACTCGTCGGTTACAGCCGCCCAAACTCCGCCAACAATTCTTCGACAGTTTTCCCTTGCCGAATGCGGGCGCGGGTGGCTTCTTCGCTCTCGGCTTGCTGGCGGGCTTTGTGTAAAACTTCGGCGGATTTTTCCAGCGGGATGACAACCACGCCGATCTCATCCCCCAAGACCAGATCGCCCGGGTTAACCAATACCCCGGCGCACTGGATCGGGACATTGACCTCGATGGGTTCCAACCGGCCAGAATACGGGCTGTGCGTCGAGCGAGGGACAACCGACTTTGAAAAAATCATGAAACCCAGATCACGGATTTCATCAATATCGCGAATACCGCCATCCACAACTGCGCCTACCACCCCTTTCATCTTGCACAGACCAGCCATCAGCCCGCCCCAGATGGAAGTTTCCGTCTCACCGGCAGCATCGACAACGATCACATCCCCGTCCTGCGCTACGGAAAGTGCATCCAGGCAATCCACCTGGTTACCGGGTTCCAGTTGTACGGTCAGCGCCGGACCTACAAACCGGGTTGTCTGGCTGATGGGTTTCATATAGCTGCGCATGACGCCCATGCGTTCTTGAACGTCTGCGACCACACAGGAAGGACTGTATATTTTTAGTAAATCTTTGAAACCTTGGAGCACCTCTGGATCGGGGGCAACGGTTTTCGGAAGGATGGCTTTGCGCATATTATTTCTCCTCAGTTGTGTGTTTGAACTCGATTACCGGGCGGGAGCCCAGTTTATATGAGATTGCATCGGCAGCCAGCCTGGTACGCTCGATCAGTCTGGTATTGCTTTCGACAGGGTCCATCCGGGCAGAGGGACCGGAAATGCTGATAGCGGCAACCACAATACCGGTATGGTCATAAATTGGTGCGGCGACACAACGCACATCCGGTTCGTGTTCTCCCTGATCGACAGCATACCCTTGCTGGCGAACTAAATCCAAATGCCGAATCAACGCGGCTGGTTCTGCCAGCGTGGTGGGGGTAAACCGAGTCAGACTCTTATTGGTGAGAAAACTCAACAATACCCTGCGATCCAGGTTTGCCAGAAGAACCTTGCCCAACCCGGTGCAGTGGGCTGGCGAACGCCCGCCCACTCGTGATCCCATCATGCCGATGGTATGCAATCCCGGAATTTTTTCAATGTAGACGACCTCCATCTGATCCAGAACCGCTAAATGAACGGTCTCTTTCAACTCGTCGCGCAAGGCTTCAAGTTCCGGGCTTGCCGTCATCCGCAGGTCACTGCTGTCCTGATAAGCGCGCGCCAGTTCCAGGCATGCGACGCCCAACTGATAGCGACCGGTGGTTTCATTTTTTCGTAAAAATTGGTTATACACCAAAGAATTCAGCAGTCGAAAGGTCGTGCTTGGATTCAGGCTGATCTCTTCGCTCAACATGTGCAGGGTGCGCGATTTGCCATCGGACATCACCTTGAGGATGCGGATAGCGCGTTCTAATACCCGAATGTTATAGCGGGCATTGCCGTCTTTTCCATTAGTGCCGGTTTCGGTCATGCAATGACCTCGTATACCTTGAGGTTGTTTTCCAGGTACAATGCTTTTAGCCCCGGTTTTAGGGCTTCATGTTGCGGGGAATTGCGCCAATTGGCGGATTGCGCTTCGCTTTCGAAGCGGATCACCATTTGAAATTGTTCTTTTTGATCCTTGTTGCGCAATAAACTCGCGCTGATAAAACCCGGCATAGCCGACATAGCCGGGCGATAGGCAGCCACAAAAAAGTTCTCAAAATCCTGTTCTTTTCCGTCTTTCACCACGAAAGTTACATGCCGCTCGATCATTCCTGCGCCTTTCTATTCAACGGGCGCGCCCTTTTTCCACTTCCAACCGGAAATGGCGCGCGCGTTCCTGGATGGTAGCGAAATCCCGGGCATCCAATAGTTTTTGGTTAACCAGTTCGCCACCCACGCCAACAAAGTCTGCCCCCGCACGGATAAAATCAGCCGTATTGTGCTCGTCCACGCCGCCAACAGCCGTGAGGCGGATTTGCGGCAGCGGCGCTTTGATGGCTTTGATATATGCCGGTCCACCAACAGATGCCGGAAATAGCTTAACAGCATCGGCGCCGGCTTCCCAGGCAGCCAGGATCTCGGTGGGGGTATAGGCGCCCGGGAATACCGGAATGCTGTACCGGCGACAGAGTTTGATCGTTGCGGGGTTAAAAGTCGGCGCGACCAGAAATTGCGCTCCCGCCAGAATGGCAGCGCGGGCAGTTTCGGCATCCAACACCGACCCCACGCCAAACATAACCTGGTCGCCAAAGCGCGAGGTGGCGTGGCGAACCACTTCCAGTGCACCCGGGGTGGTCATCGTCACTTCAATTGCCTGAATACCGCCAGCCAAAATCGCTTCGGCAGCGTCCAGCAGTTGCGCCGAATTGGCGGCGCGCATTATCGCAACCAATCCAGATTGGTAGATTCGCTGCATTGCCGTGTCATGATCCATTCAGTTGCTCCTGGCAGCCTTCCATTACCTTTGATGAAGACTTTTGCCTGATCGGGTGAAATGATCGGCGCACCGAAAGCCGGCGGCGGGAATACCAACGATAACCACGCTAAAATTCTCTTTCCCGGCGGCATTGCGATCGATAGATGATTTAATTGTTTTACTGTGTGAAATGTAATGTTACTGTATAAAATTATAGCATTTTCATTGGCGAGAGTCAAGAAAAACATTTGCCCGCGCAACTGCAAAACCACGCAGGAGAACCCCCCGGAGGATGCGCGCCCGTCAAAATGAGCAGCCGGTTTGTCGCGTTCATTTGTATTCCGGCTGTAAAATAAAGGATGGTTTTTTGCGCCCGGCAGCAAACCAGCTGGCGCTATTTTTCTCCGAAAGGGTTTTCCCGCCCGGCTGGGTGGGCGATGTTCTTATCCCATGCAAGACTTGAGCAAATTACACCGCTACTTTCGCGCCCTGGAACAGCAGGATCGTTTTTCGGGCGTAGTGTGGATCAGCCAGGCGGAGTTTTGCCTGTTCGCCGGGGCGTACGGCTACGCCAGCCGCGCCTGGAAGGTTAAAAACGAACTGGATACCCGCTTCGATTCCGCCTCGATCACCAAGTTGTTCACCGCGGTGGCAGCATTGCAGCTGGTTGACCAGGGGTTGCTGGCGCTCGATACCCGCGTGGTCGAGTATATCCACCTGCAGGGTTCCACCATCTCCTCGCGGGTAACCCTGTTCCAGTTGCTCACTCACACTTCCGGCATCGGCGATGACGCCGAGGAGGAGAACGGCGAGCGCTACGAGGACGTGTGGAAAGCCCGCCCCAACTACAACGTCAACTGCACAGCGGATTTCCTGCCCCAGTTCATCCACAAACCCGCCAACTTCCCGCCGGGAGCAGGCTGCCGCTACTGCAACTGCGGCTACGTCCTGGTTGGGCTGGCTATCGAAAAAGCCAGCGGGATGGAGTACCGCGACTACGTCCGCCGCAACATTTTCGCCCGCGCCGGCATGTCTGACTCGGACTTCCTGCGCATGGATCAGGTCAATCCGCGCCTGGCGGAGGGCAGTGACCCGATCCGCGATGCGCAGGACAAAATCACCGCCTGGAAGCGCAACATCTACTCCTTCCCGCCGGTTGGGTCAGCGGACAGCGGCGCGCAGGTCACCGCCGCCGATCTGGACCGCTTTCTGCGCGCGGTGCGGCGCGGCATGCTGCTCTCCCCGGCGATGACCGAAGCCTTTCTAACCCCCCAGGTGGACTACCGCGCCTACCAGGACTGGGACAAGCGCTATGGGCTGGGGCTGTGGTTCTATGTCGACCGCAGCCGGCGCGTGGTGTGTTATCAAAAGGAAGGCGTCAACGCCGGGGTCAGCGGGGTGATCCGCCACTATCCCGCCGAGGACATCAGCGTGACGATTCTGTCTAACATGGAAAGCGGCGCGTGGAAGCCGGTCTGGAAGATTCACGACCTGATCGTCGCCGGTTAAGCGCGCCGGATTGGCGCAAACGGGGCTTCCATTTTTATACCGATTTTATGGCGTTGCCCCACAGACTTGCGGGGTTGCCCGCCGCGCATAGTATAATCGAATCGGCGGCTGCGGGTTGCGCTGAATGGCACAATGATGCCACATTCCGGCGGAGGGCGAGTGGCAATGAGTACTGAAAACGACCTGTACAAGGAAATTATCGAGAACCTGTACGACGGCGTCTATTTCGTCAATCGTGACCGGGTGATCACCTACTGGAACAAAGGCGCCGAACGGCTGACCGGGTACACCCGCGAACAGGTGGTTGGTAAATCCTGCCGCGACAACCTGCTCAATCACGTCACCGCCGAGGGGGTTAATTTATGCGAGAGCCAATGTCCGTTGGTCGCCTGCATGAACGACGGCAGCAGCCGCGAAGCCGATGTCTTTTTTCACCATGCCAAGGGTCACCGCGTGCCCGCGCTGGTGCGCGGCACGCCGCTGCGCGATGAAACCGGCAGCATCATTGGCGCAGTGGAAATCTTCTCCGCCGAGCGCGAGGGCGAATCGCTGCGCAGCGAGCTGCGCATGTTGCGCCATTCGGCTCATACCGACCCGCTGACCGGTGTTGGCAACCGCCGCTTTTTGGAGGGCCGCCTGCGCGCCGCGCTGGCGGAATTTGCCCACCAGCCGGATTTGACTACCGGGCTGCTGATGATGGACATCGATCACTTCAAACAGGTCAACGATACCTACGGACACGAAATTGGCGACCAGGCGCTCAAAATGGTTTCTGCCACGCTGCGCCACAATTTGCGCGCTTCGGACGTGATCGGACGCTGGGGCGGCGAGGAGTTCCTGGTCATTCTCTATCACGTCGCCTCGCCGGACAACCTGACTGCCATCGCCGAAAAACTGCGCCGCCTGGTATCCGCTTCGCGTCTGGATGGGGTGGAAGGCGGGGTATCGGTCACGTTGTCGGTCGGCGCCACCCTGCTGCACGCCAGCGACACTCCCGAAACGGTCGTCCAGCGCGCCGACGCCTTGATGTACCAGGCAAAACAAGACGGGCGCGACCGGGTGTGGGTCGGCTGAGCCCGTGTACCCGTCAGGGTATGTCGAAGGGTGCGGGGCGTGGCAATCTCCCCGCCTGCATAGCGGGCACACCCTTCGACATGCTCAGGGTGCGGGCTTCGTCGGGCTATATCAAAGGGGGCTTGGTGCAGGTGGCGCGGCACCTTGCGCAGCGCCGCCAGCAAACGCGGGTTGCGCAGCCCGCG
>JBBIQB010000160.1:0-6237 GCA_037442545.1 Bellilinea sp. | reverse complement strand
ACATGGCTTCGATTTGCATGGGAGAGATCGTCCATGCCGCGGCGCGTGGGGAAAATATCACCGTTTTCTTTCTCAATAATGCCAACTACGGCATGACCAGCGGGCAGATGGCGCCGACCACCCTGCCGGGCCAGCGCACCACCACCAGCCCCAACGGGCGCGATGTTGAAACCCAGGGCTACCCGCTCAAGGCGTCCGAGCTGCTGGCAACCCTGGAAGGCGCCAGTTACGTCGTCCGCCGCAGTCTGCATGACCCTAAAAATATCCGCATGGCAAAGAAAGCCATCCGCACCGCCTTCGAAGTGCAGCAGCGCGGGCTGGGCTTTTCGGTCATCGAACTGCTGTCCATCTGCCCGACCAACTGGGGATTGACTCCGTTGGAATCGCTGCGCTGGCTGGAAGAGCACATGATCCCGTTTTACCCGATCGGCGACTACAAGGTTCATCCGGTCGTCGCTGAAATGAAATTCTAGGAGGAGAGAGGCATGCAAACCGAGATCATCGTAGCAGGATTTGGCGGGCAGGGCATTCTATTTGCCGGGCAGTTGCTATCCTCCGCAGCCATGGACAATGGGCTGGAGACAACCTGGATCCCCTCGTACGGACCCGAAATGCGCGGCGGTACGGCGAACTGCACGGTGATCATCTCCGACGAGGAGATTGGCTCGCCGGTGGTACGTTACCCGCAGGCGGCGCTTGTGATGAACCGCCCCTCACTGGATAAATACGAGCCGCTGATCAAACCCGGCGGACTGTTGGTGGTCAATTCCTCGATTATCGACCGCATCGGCGACATTCAGGTGGTGATGGTGCCCGCCAACGATATTGCCGAACAACTGGGCGAGAAGCGCATGGCAAACATGGTCATGGTGGGCGCTTTTCTGGCGAACATGCCGGTGCTGCCGCTGGAAGCCATCGAAAAAGCGCTGCAAGAGCACCTGCCGGCGCGCCACCACAAACTGCTGCCCAAGAACTACCAGGCGCTGCGCGAAGGCGCACGTCACCTGGCGGAAAAGGTCTGATTATTTCGAGTACGGGCATGCAGGGCGGCGGGGTGTAACCCCGCCGCTTTTTTGCATTTTTAAGTCAGGTCAGGGCAACACAATGAGCAAGAAACCAGCCTCGACCAACGTTTCGGGCTCACCCTGCCCGTCCGCGGAGAGTTTCCATATGGGCGAGTCGCCGGGGCGCAGGTCGGCTTGATCGAGGAGCAAAGTGGAAGCATCGCGCGACCACTCGACGCGCGCCAATGGCAGGTCGAAGGATTTTTCCCAGAGCAATTTTCGTTCGGCGAGACTGATGACGCTCAGCACTGCGGCTGAGTCCGCCAGGTGGCGCGGGGCGTGCAGAATCGCCAACCGGTCGCCGCCTGGCGACCACGCCCAGTCTTTCAGCAGCACTGTGTCCGGTTGTTCAGAGAGGCGATGAAAGATACCGCCGTCCGGCGTGCCTACCGCTGCGGATAGGGTAAGGATGGTTTCACTGTCCGCGGATATCCCTGCAAGGGGATCGTTCAACTGTCGGGAATTTGCTTCGTGTGGAGAATAAAGCAGCGCCGCGGTTGCCGTGTTCTGAGAAAGAATCGCCAGTGTTTCCTGCCCAGTCTCCTGGTCGTACGCCCAGGCAAGCAGGGGACGGACATTGGTTTCGAAGGTTAGATCGGTGATGCCAACCGGCTGGCTGCGCCCGCTTTCCGCGTCCACCAGCCAAACATCCGCCTGGCAGCATTCTCCGGCGATGACAGCCATGTACTCACCGCGCGGCGACCATAACGCGAACAGCGCTGCATCCGCAAAGGGAGCAAGACATTCAGTCGTACCGGCGTCGAGGTTGAACAGGCATAATCGCCCATTCTGGATGAATGCCAGCCGGCGCCCAGGTTGGGCTGCGGATGGCATCGTTGGGGTTGAACGTCTTGAGGAGCGACCTTTTTGCCAGGTCGTAGATGAGCCAGCCACCGCTGCCATCCGGCAGGAGCAGGGGATTGCCGGCAGGTGAAACCTGCAGCGGGCTGGAGAGGTGAAATTGCAGCCAGACGTTGGGTTCATCGCCGGGCGCGGTTTGGGTTGACACGGTGGTCAGCACAGCCGATTCTGTCCCGCTCAAATCGGTGAGGGTAATTTGTCCCTCGGTGCTCAGGTAAAGCACTTGCAGCGATGCGGGCAGCGGTTGACCGGTAGGTACAGGACGGGGCGTTTCCTTCGGCTGGGTGGGGGTGAATTCTGGACTGTGCGCTTCCGGGCTGGCTGCCTGCCGGGTCAGCGTGGCGTAGGCGGTGGCAAATGCGTCCACGGTCGGCTCGGCCGGGGCGGTAAAGGGCAGCGCGCAGCTGAGCGTGCTCAATAGCAGCAGCGCAATTCCGAACAGAACGGCGATTTGAGCCGGTCGGTTTGGCTTCATGGGTATATCCCGCATGAGTGGATTCAAAGGGGAGTAAGAACAAGGAAAATGAGCCGACGACGTTCGTGGTTGCCCATTCCGCTGTGATTATACACCCACCGCGGGCGGCTTACGGCTTTTTTCAAGAGCGCTCGAAAGCCGGAGGCTTTGGGGGAACAATCTCCTGGCTGGCGTGCGGGCTGTCGCGCCGCCTAAGAACGGTGGCTCGCAGCGACATCCCCTTTCTTTATTAAAAACCCTGGCGGCGCGGCGCGGTCAACTTGAAATTTACCCGGAACTGTGATATGATCTTGTCACCAAAGGCGAAAATCCCTCCAGCGGAGTGATTTTCTTTCCTTTTTAACTCCGCGAAAAGGGCGTGCGGGGGAAGCCCGAACGAGCACCGAGTACATGGATAAAGGACACCACTATGCCAACTTCATTCCTGACCAGAGAGGGTTTTGAGAAGCTACAGGAGGAATTGGAGTTCCTGCGTACCCAGCGACGCCAGGAAATTGCCCAACGTCTGCACGAGGCAATGGAAGGTGGGGAATTGATCGAAAATGCCGAGTACGAAGCAGCCAAGAACGAACAGGCTTTCGTTGAAGGGCGTATCAAGGAGCTGGAAATTCTGCTGGCAACCGCCCGCATTGTCGAGGAAATCCCGGCAGCCGACACGGTACAAATCGGCTGCAAGGTGACCATCCAGGAAGAGGGCAACGACGTGCTGGAAACCTACAATATCGTCGGCGCCGCCGAAGCCGATCCCAGCGAGGGGAAAATTTCCAAT
Organism: Bellilinea sp.; assembly: GCA_037442545.1. Classification (GTDB taxonomy): domain Bacteria; phylum Chloroflexota; class Anaerolineae; order Anaerolineales; family Anaerolineaceae; genus Bellilinea. The sequence goes on along the minus strand of JBBIQB010000160.1, from coordinate 3,068 downwards.
GAATCCCCGCTGGGCAAGGCGCTGTTAAACAAGAAGCCCGGTGACAAGGCGCAGGTGGACGCGCCAGCGGGTTCGTTCTGGGTTACCATCGTCAAGGTGGATTGACCCGGGGGTCGGTTTTCCGCCCCGCCCGCTGAACAAGCCGGCGGGGCTTTTTTATGAACAGCAGTATTCACGAGGTGCAAGGCGATGGACTTATCCGATCTGGAAAAAATCCGTTATGAAAAAATGAGTAAAATGCGCGCGGCTGGCATCGAGCCATATCCCACCCGCGCCCACCCCACCCACACCACCCGCGAGGCGGTGGCGGCGTTCGAGCAAGCCGAAGCCGCCGGCGGGGAGGCAACGGTGGAGGTCACCCTTGCCGGGCGCATCCGCTCGATGCGCAGCATGGGTAAAATCACCTTTGCGCACATCGAAGACGGCGCGGGGCGGGTGCAGTTGTTCCTGCGGGTCAACGAGCTGGGCGAAGCGCAGATGACATTCTTCGGCGAGTACTTCGACCTGGGCGATTTTATCGAGGCGCAGGGCAAGATGTTCCGCACCCGCACCGGCGAAATCACCCTGCACATACACGCCTTCCGTATGCTGGCAAAAGCCATAGCGCCGCTGCCGGCTGCCAAAGACGAAGTGGTCGACGGGCAGGTGGTGCGCCACGCCACCCTGGCGGACGCCGAGGTGCGCTATCGCCAGCGCTACGCCGACCTGGCAGTCAACCCGCAGGTGCGCGAAGTGTTTCGCAAACGGGCGGCAATTGTGCGCTCGATCCGCGACTTTCTGGACGGGCGCGACTTTCTCGAAGTGGAAACGCCCATTCTGCAACCGATTTACGGCGGCGCGGCGGCGCGCCCCTTCGTTACCCACCATAACCAGTTGAAACAGGACTTGTACCTGCGCATTTCGTTCGAGTTGTACCTTAAACGGCTGCTGGTTGGCGGTCTGGAGCGCGTCTATGAAATTGGGCGCGATTTTCGCAATGAGGGTGTCAGTTTCAAGCACAACCCGGAATTTACCCAGCTGGAATTCTACTGGGCGTACGCCGATTACCAAAAAGTGATGGACCTGACCGAAGAAATGGTGGTGCATATCTGCGACCAGGTGCTTGGCACGCGGGTTATCCAGTACGATGGGCACACCATCGACCTCAACCCGCCCTGGCGGCGGCTGGAATTGCGCCAGGGTTTGATCGATGCGGTTGGGATCGATATTGGCGAACACAACACCACCGCAGCGTTGGCGGCTGCCATGCGGGCGCGCAACCTGCCGGTCAACCCGGACGCGCCGTGGGGTAAACTGGTGGACAGCTTGTTGGGCGATTTCCTCGAACCCAGCCTGATCCAGCCGACCTTTTTGTACGATTACCCGCGCGACATCTCGCCGCTTGCCAAGAACCGCCCCGGCGAACCTGCCTGGGTGGAGCGCTTCGAGGGCTTCATTGGCGGCATGGAATTGTGCAATGCCTTCACCGAACTGAACGACCCGCTGGAACAGGAAAAACGCTTCGTCGAGATGGGTAGGGCATACGAAGAAGAAGACGAAGAACGCCACCCGATGGACGAGGATTACCTGCGGGCGATGTCCTACGGCATGCCGCCCAACGGCGGTTTTGGCATGGGCATCGACCGGCTGGTGATGCTGCTCACTGACCAGCGTACCATCCGCGAGGTGATCCTCTTTCCGCACCTGCGCGAGCGCGAAGAGGGATAACTCCAAAAGACGAAACAGGGTCGCCTGGCAGGGCGACCCTGTTGTTTTGTGGCGGCTTGCCGGATTGTGGTTAGCGCGGCTGCCTTTCGGCTGCCTGGCGGTTGATCCCGTTGAGGATCAACCCGATACCCAGCAATGCCAGTCCCAGGTTGATCAGCAGAATGCTGGCGGCGCTCCACGGGGTGGGGCTGCTCAAATCACCGCCGGTGACCGGGATGAGCACGCCGGTGTTGTTGCCCGCCGGGGGTGCCAGCGTGGCTGGCGTAACCGGGGTGGTGGACACCGGCGTGCCGATGGCAGTTTCGGTGACCACCGGCGTCTTGGGCGATTCGGTCACCACCGGGGTGGAAGGGGTTTCCGGCGTGCCGGTGGTTACCGGCGTGGGCGATTTCACCGGCGGGGTGGCTGTCTTGGTGGGCGGCGTGTCGGTTTTGGTTGGGGTGACGGTGGGCTCGTCCGTAGGCGTGCTGGTCGGCTCTTCGGTTGGGGTGACGGTCGGCGTTTCGGTGGGCGGCGGGGGCGTGGTGGGTACCTGGCAGGAAGCCACGCTGCATTCGTTGCTCCACAATTCGCCTGTTCCCGGGTGACCGGGGCGCTGTTCGGCGCGGAACATGTAAACCCCTGCAACATTGTTGGGATTGTAGGTCAGCTGGATGCACGCGCCCGATTTCAGGGCGGGAATGCTGCCGCTGGCGACCACGCTGCCGTTTTTCGGGTTCCCGCTGGAAGCGTAATAGACCTGGTAAGCAGTTGCACCCTGCATATCACGGCTGTCCGCGCCGTTGCACACCGTAGCTTTGACTTCCTGGCAGTTGCCGCTGCAGCCGCCGGAGAAATAGAGAGAGCTTTTGTCCCAATTGACCACCGCGCTGACCGGCTGGGGGAACATGCCCAGCAGCAGTCCGAGGATCAGCAAGACGCATCCCAGGGTGAAGGTCATCCGGGTCAGCGAACGATAAATGGTTTTGGTATGTTTCATGATATTATCCCTCCCGTTGATTGGATATCGCTATGGCTCGTAATAAAAAAACGAAACCGCTGCCTGAATAATGTCGGCCGGTTTCGCTACTGGCTACCTGTGCGTGTTCCCCCTGGGAGGGGCAAGCGACCAATTTCACTGCACAGCTCAACGCCGCCTTAATCGATTTTTCGTTTGTATGGTTCGTTGTTTGTATTATAAAGGTGTGGCAGGAAAAATCAATATGAAATCGGTTTGAAAATATTATAAATTTTATAGAGTTTTAGTTATTGTTTAGTATATTTATCAAGATTTTGAGGCTGTTGCGCTTAAATTCAGGCGGGTGAGCTAGGGTGTGTATGCAAACCATGCTAAACTTTTCGACATGGTATACCGAGGCGAA
>JBBIQB010000159.1:0-6354 GCA_037442545.1 Bellilinea sp. | reverse complement strand
GGGATTTTGCTGCCTTTGGAGGAGGGTTTTGCCACCAGAGCGTTCTCCAATCGGAAAAGGTGTTCTACAAAATTATAGCCTGAAATGACAAAAACCCGCCGCAAATCGGCGGGGCGGAATCCGTGCGCAAGCGGCTTCAGTCAACGCCGAGCACGCGCTTGGTCGCCTGGAATGCCAGCGGCGGCAGCTGGCTGCGCGGGAAAAAAGCGGCTTGATCGGCGTCGTCACCGGCGCTCAACTGTCCGCCGGTGACCTCCGCCCGGTAGATGATGACAATGTCCGCCCCGCGTTGGTGCTCGCGCCCGCTGATCACATCCACCAGACCGGTCAAGCACACCTCCAGCCCGGTTTCTTCGCGGCACTCGCGCACTGCGGCGGCTTGCGGGTCTTCCAGCGCATCCACGAAGCCGGCGGGAATGCTCCACAAGCCCTGCAAGGGCTCGTTGGTGCGCCGCACCAGCAGCACGCAGCCATTTTGTTCGACCAGAACGCCCGCGGCGACCTTCGGGTCGGTAAAATGAATGAAGCCGCACTGCGGGCAAACCGGTCGCTGCCTGCCAAACACCAGCCGGACGGTCAACCGGGCAGCGCACTGTGGGCAAAAATTGTATTGCGCAGGCGTCACAACGATTTCTTTTTCAACAGGATCGAGATCAACCACAACCCGGCTGCCAGCGCCAGTAGTCCGCCTGCGGCAATGTAAGGCAGGCTGGGGCTGGGCTCGGCGGCGGTGACAGCTTCCTGCTCCTGCACCACGCTGGGGACAAAACTGCGGTAGTCGTCATCCAGGGCTTTTCCCTGGTCTTCGCTTTCGCGCACGCCCAGGATCGGACCGCTGCCCTCAAGCGGCAACGGCTCGACGGTTGCCGTAGGCGGCGTCAGGCTGATGCCAGGTTGGGGCAGCGATTCCGGGAAACCCTGGGCTTTGAAGCCGGGATCCGCGCCGCCCCCGCCCATCCCGCCTGCATGGGGCGCGTCGACTCCACCACCGCCCAAACCTTCGGCAAGCGATGGCGGGGGCGGAGGACCGCCCCAATAGACCACCGGCGGGGTTTCCTGTAGATCGGCTTCGGGACTGGCCAGGTTTTTCTCGCTGCTGTCTGGCGGTATTGCCAGCATTTCCATTGCCGGCTGCTCGGCGGTCAACGGCCGGGCAGCCATGCCGGGAAGCAGCTGGCTGACGAACAGGAACACCGCTGCCAGGGTTGCGATGACCGACGAGAAGCGCAGGGCGGGCACCCACTGGAAGATTTGGCGTGGTTGTTGGACAGCCGCCGCGGATAGGGTGAAATTGCGCGGCACCTTCCGGCGAGGCGCGCTGCGTAAAACTGCTTTGGTTTTTGCCAGCGATTCGTAGGCGGCTTGTATGTCGGGATTGGATTTGAGCAGGGCTTCAACCCGCGTTTTTTCTCGCGGGTTGAGCTCTCCATCCAGATAGGAAGAGAGCAGCATCCATTCCTGGGACGTCAACTGCTCTTTCATCGTAATTCTGCCTCTTTCCCAAGACGAAATTGTACCGGTAAAAGTTCCGCAAATCCAGCCAGGCAATCGCGCAGTCTCAGACGGGCGCGCGCCAGCCGGCTTTTGATCGTTCCCAGCGGCTTGCCCATTGCCTGGGAGACCTCGTTGTAGTCCATTCCCTGCACGTCCACCAGGAGCACCACCGCGCGAAATTCCTCCGGCAGTTCCTGAATGCAATGTTGGATGGCGGCTTCCAGTTCGCGGGTTTCGATCTCCTCGTCAGGGGTTGGATTGTGATCCGCCAGCCAGGTCGGCGACTCGATTTCCTCGTCTTCAGCACTGTTGAACGGTTCGAGCGGGATGGTGGGGCGGCGCTGGCGGCGGCGCAGTTCATCGTAACAGGTGTTCGTGACCATGCGCATCACCCAGGCACGAAACGACCCGCCGCGGTATTGCTTCAGGTTGCGGTAGGCGGAGATGAAGGCGGTTTGAGTGGCGTCTTCGGCGGCTGCCTCGTCGCTCAACATGCGGTATGCCAGGTTGAACGCCATTTCCTGGTATGCCAGCACCAACCGGTTGAAAGCATCCAGGTCACCGCGCAGGGCATCTTGAATCAAGCCGGCTTCGTCCATGCATCCTACTTTCTTGCGTTCAACGTTATCCAGACGATGCGCCCAAGAGTCATGCCCGCCGCGGTGATAGCCATCATTACCAGACCGAAGACCGGCACTACCACCCCTTGCAGCCACAATCCGCGCAGCAGCACCGCCAGCGGGGCTGCCAGCAGGGCTGCCAGCGCCGCCCGCCATACTTGAGTGTACTGCCCGGTGCTGCCGGGGGAGTACAAACCCAGCGCGGGCGCGGCTGCCAGCCAGGCAAACACCAGCGGGATAAACGTTGCCAGCCAGCGCCCATCCAGCAGGCTGCTGTTGTGGGTCGCGAATCCGATCAGCGTGACAGCCAGCAGGATCAGGCTGTCCAGCGCAAACAACGGAAGGCATTGTTTTGCAGGTAACCAGGACATTGCTTGACTATCCTAACCCAACTGTGGGGGGACGTCAAGCAAAAATTTTTACGAACAAGTCAGTCACGAATTACTTGAGATAGCGGTCGAAGAAGTCGATCGAGCGCTGCATGGCAAGGCTGAAGGGGTTGGCAAGGTTGTGATCATCCCCGGCATAGGTGTACAATTCGACCGTCGACCCGGCGGTTTGCGCGGCGGCGTAGAGCTGCTCCGAAAAATACACCGGCACCACCGAATCTTCCACGGCGTGGTGCAGCTGGATGGGACCGCTCAGGTCGGCAACGTGGCGGATCGGCGAGATCGAATCCCAGAAGGAGGGGTTCTCTTGTGGTAAACCGTAGGTTTCGACCAGTTGGCGGGTGAAACGCCGGCTGGTGGCGGAAAAAGTGGCTACCGGCGTGGCGCGCCAGCGGTACATCATGTCATCGTACGACCCAACCACCCCCGCCCAGATGACCCCGGCGCGAATGTCGGGTGAGACGACCATCGCGCGCAGCGTCAGGTGTCCGCCCATCGAATGCCCCCACATGCCGATTTTATCCGGGTTGACTTGCGGGTGGGCGCGGACCGAAGCGAGCGCATTGAGCACGTCGATGGTGTAATCTGGGTTGCTGTACGCGCCGCGCGCTTCGCCTTCCGAGTTGCCGTGCCCGCGGTAATCCGGGCGGAAGACGACGTACCCGCGGCTGGCGAAGCCGTTGACGTAAGCGATGTAGCGTTCGGTGGTGCGGTACTCGCGCGGCGGGATGTAGCCGTGATTGAAAATGATGGCAGGGAAGCCGCCCGGCGGCGGATCGCCAAAGGGGATGGTCATCAGCGCGTAGATTTTCAACCCTTCCGACTGGTACGAAACCAGGTGACGTTCGAATGTGGCGCCATTCTCCAGGCGCTGCTCGAAGGTGATCGGGCTGCCCGGATAGGCTGCCATGCGCATGGATGCGATCGTCAGCGGGTGAAGAGTCGGGGTGGCGCTGGGGGTGATTGTGGCGGTAGCCGTGCGGCTGGGTAGCGGGGTGAGGCTGGGGCTGGGTGAAGGGCTGGGGGTGGAGTTTGCCGTGGAGACCAGCGGCGTTGGCAGCATGGGTGGCGGCGACTGGCAGCCGGCAACCAGGAGCAGAATGAAGAGGAGCGTTCCACCAAGCAGGGCAGCGTTCAATTTTGACATAAATTATCTAAAATGGATTGTAAGACGCAAGTTGCGTTTTCGTCAAGAGCGAGAACAGCGGAAAGGTGGGCTGCTTTGGTTGCGCAACCGGTAATTCTGATCTACACTTCATCTATGCTTGCCGATACAAAGACGGTTTTCATGGGCATTGATCCGGGCAGCGGACGGGACAGCATGACCTACCTTGCCCTGGACGCGGAAAAGCGTATTTTGGCGATTGGCGGGGGCAAACTGGGCGACGTGCTGGCTTTTGCCGCCGGGCAAAGCCAGGCGCTGGCGGCGGTTCACCTGTCTGCCATGCAGCGCCAACCGCCCGACGAGGCGCAAATGCAGCAACGCCTGTTCCCGGATGCCGACGCCGACGTATTTGGCAGGCTGCGCCGCGAAGCGGCCGAGCGGCTCGAAAACCCACAGGCTGGATCGTCCAGCCTGTTTCACGAGAAAGAAAGCCGTAGCGCGCGGCATCGCGCCAGCGATGTGATCCACCAGCTGCACGGGTTGGGCTACCAGCCGTACCCGCAGGCGCAGGCAGCCCTGCAATGGCTGCGTTTTTCGGCTACGGCGGCGTTTACCGCCCTGAGTGGCGGGCGGCTGTTCGAATCGCGCTCGCTGGAGGGCCGCCTGCAGCGCCAGTTGGCGCTGCACCAGGAAAAATTGCCGGTGCGCGACCCGCTGGACTTCTTCGAGGAAATCACCCGTCACCGCCTGCTGCTGGGTAAATTGCCCTTCGAGATGCTGTACGCGCCCCAGGAATTGAACGCCCTGGCAGCGGCGTATACCGCCTGGCTGGCGGTATACGAGCCGGAGCGGGTGACCGAAGAGGATGACACCCGTGAAGGGAAGTGGTTTTTGCCGTTGCGCCAGGCATCCGTCAAAGAGTAACACCGGGGTTGATTCCGTTGGCGCTCTCCATTCCGCGCTGCCCGTACAAGGCGGCGCGCGGCTCTTGCGGACAAGGTTAAGGTTGAATGAGAAAGTCTTTACACCCCTTAACCGGCGAGCGCTTGTGTGGCATAATAAGGATAATAATCATCCGAATTGAGGTGGTCGTATGAACGTGAGAATGTGGGTTAAAGCCTTGCAGGTCATTCCGCGCATCGAACGCGAGGAATGGCAGCGTCTGGATGTGATTTCCAAGTGGTTGATTTCGACCCGCGCTGCGGTGTTGATAATGACCTTTATCTCGGCGGCAATTGCCGGGCTGTTGGCGCTGCGGGCGGGCGAGTTCGACGGGCTGCGCTGGCTGATGCTGGTGGTTGGCTTGCTGTTTGCCCACGCCACCAACAACCTGCTCAACGACCTGACCGATTTTTCGCGCGGGGTGGATACCGGCAATTACTACCGCACCCAGTACGGACCGCAGCCGCTGGAACAGGGTCTGTGGAGCCGCAAGACCCACCTGCTGTACGCCGCGGTGACCGGTTTGATTGCGCTGGCTGCCGGGGTTTACCTGGTGGCGGTTAACGGCTGGCTGGCGTTTGGACTGCTGCTGGCTGGCGCGGTGTTCGTCCTGTTCTATACCTATCCGCTCAAATATATCGGGCTGGGCGAGATCGCGGTGCTGATCGTTTGGGGTCCGCTGATGATCGGCGGCGGTTATTTCGTCATCACCGGGCGCTGGGACTGGTACGTGGCGCTGGCGTCGCTGGCGTACGCGCTGGGTCCCACAACGGTCATCTTTGGCAAGCATATCGACAAGTTGACGCAGGACAAGGAGAAGGGCATCCGCACTCTGCCGGTCATATTGGGGGAGACCGCCTCGCGCTATGCCGTGCTGGGGATGGTCGCGCTGCAATACCTGGCGGTGATCACGCTGGTCGCGGTGGGCTACTTTTCGCCGGTCATGCTGATTGTGCTGTTTGCCTGGTATTATCTGCCGCCGGTGCTGCGCGTGTTCCTGCGCCCGCGTCCGAGCCAGCAGCCCAGCGATGAACGCCTGGCGGGTGCCTGGCCGTTGTATTTTGTCGCCGCGGCATTCTACCAAAACCGCAGTTACGGCTTGCTCTTGCTGGTGGGTTTAATCATCCAACTGTTTATCCCGTAGGCGGGGTTTTGTCCCCTGGTCGGCCGGCGACTGGGGGTCAAAACCTTGCTCCGTTTAGGGTTTTGGGAAATTGGGTGCGCTGTCCGCGTGCGATTGACCGCACGCGGACAGTCGCTTAAAGTCCCCGCAAATCACTCCCTGGGCTTTCTTAAAGTCGGGGAATTCTACCGCGCATGTCACTGCGAGACGTTCGTTGGCGAAGCAGTCTCCCGCAGCGTGCGGGGGATTGCTTCACCCCGCAAAGAATGTGGGGCGAAACAATGACAGCTGCTCAGGACTTTAAGAAAGTCCTCAATCACCCCCTGCGGGGGTTGACAATTTGAGGCAAAAGATTATAATTATCAGTAGATAACTATTATCGATAGAGGTGGATGACATGGAATCGGAAACCCGACTGCGTGATTTGCTCGAACGGTTGCACCAAAGGGGACACCGCATGACTCCCCAGCGGGTCGCCATCCTCAGGGCGTTTCTCAACACTGCCGATCACCCCACCGTCGAACAGATTTACCGGCAGGTATGCCTGGATTTCCCCATGACCAGCCTGGCTACGGTGTATAAAACCGTTGCCCTGCTCAAGGAATTGGGCGAGGTGATCGAAATTGTGGGGGGCGAGGAAGGTAACCGCTACGACGCGCAACACCCCGAACCGCACCCGCA
>JBBIQB010000158.1:0-6363 GCA_037442545.1 Bellilinea sp. | reverse complement strand
GATGATGGTCACCGCGTTCCCACCGCGCTGCTTGCCAGCCCGCGCGTGACGGAACTGGAAACAGCAGTCGAGGCGCATGAGGTCTTCCGGCGGGATGTTGCCTGGGTGCACGAATGCGACGCGCTGGTAGCCGAAGTGACCACGCCTTCGCACGGGGTGGGATATGAAATTGCGTTGGCGCTGATGTTACAAAAACCGGTGCTGTGCTGTCACCGCGCCGGGAAAGCCGTCTCGAAAATGATCACCGGAAATGACCACCCGCGCCTGCGCGTCACGCCCTATCGCGACCCGGAGGAAGTTGTCACACTGATTCGTGACTTTATTCGGGGGTTGTAATGTGAATAAGGTCATCCGCAGCCATGATGAATAACCCGTAGTCAAAGGGGCGGCAATGCAGTAAGATAATAGCGGAGATATAACAAGGCACCTCCAACCAAGATCATCGCTGTCTCCTCCTTTGGCGAACGCCGCCGCTGGGAACCTCACCGCCCCCAGCGGCGGCTAGTTTTAAGCATCAGGCTTCGATGATCGGCAGGACAATGGTGAAGATGGTACCTTGCCCAACGGTCGATTCAACCCAGATGCGCCCCTCGTGGCTTTCGACTATCGAGCGGACGATGGCTAAACCCAACCCGGTGCCAGCCACCTCGCTGTTGACGTTACTGGCGCGGTAGAATTTGTCAAAAATGAACGGCAGATCCACGGACGGGATGCCAATGCCCTCGTCTTTGACTTGCAAAATGATTTGATTTTGTTCCAACTCGCCGTAGATGTGAATCTTGCCCCCCGGCTGTGAATATTTGATCCCGTTGTCGATCATGTGCTCAAACATCTGACGGATTTGCACCGGGTTGCCGTAGAACGGTGGCAGAGTGGGAGGTAATTCGATGGTGAGCGTGTTGCCTTTGCGCGCCATTGGCTTGCGGAAGTTTTCACCCGCCAGGTCGAGGATCTGGCGCAGGTCGAAGGTTTCCTTGCGCGTGTCGAAGCCGGCTTCGATCCGCCCCAGGTTGACCAGGTCGTCAACTAGGTGGGTGATGTTCTGCACGCTGGTTTGCACGCGGCGGATGAACTCCTGTTGCAGTTCGTTGACCGGACCGGCGCGCTCGATCAACTCGGCGTAACCGAGGATGGCAGTCAGCGGGGAGCGTAAATCGTGCGACACGGTGCTGACGAATTCGCTCTTGATGCGGTCGAGTTTCTTCAAATAGGTAATATCATGCAGGGTCAGGGCAATGCCGACATCCGGGATGGGCGTGCGCTGGGCGCCAAATACCCGCCCATCCTCGACCACCAGCTCGGTGCGGTTGGACAAGCTGCGCGTACTGGTATCGAGCAGTTCGAGCAGTTCGGGTTGGCTGACCACTTCACGGTAGGGCTTGCCGACCACGTTCATGTGGGAGATGCCCAGGGCAATTTCGGCCGCCTGGTTGATCAGGATCACCTCACGGTTTTGACCGATAACGATCACGCCGTCCTGGATCTTCTTGAGGATGGTTTCCATCTTGTTGCGTTCCGCCTGGGTCTCGTCGTACAGGCGCGCGTTTTGCAGCGCGATGACCGCGTATTCCGCCAGGGTGGAAAGCAGGTTGATGTCGCGCTTGTGGAACGGCAGGCGGCTGTGGCGGTTGTCCACGCCGAGAACGCCAAACACCTTGTCCTGGATTTTGAGCGGGACGTAGATCAGTGCGTGTACCAGGTATGAGGTTTTGATCTTCTGCGGGGTGCTTTCGTCCAGCACCACTGGCTGGGCGGTGCGCAGCACCGAGCCTGCCAGGGTATCCTGAATGGGCAGGCGGAAAGTGCGCACGAAATCTTCCTGAAAGTTCTTGGCGGCGCGCATGTACAGGTCGCCGCTGTCCTCGTCCAGCAGGAGCAGGCTGCCTTCCTCGGCGCCGGTCAATTCCACTGCGGCTTCGACGATGGCGGAGAGCACCTCGTCTGAATTGAGCGAGGCGGTAATCGACTGTCCCAGCCGCGCCAGAGTTTCCAGTTCGTCCACGCGGCGGCGCAGCCGGTCGGTCGCCCGGCGGGCTTCCAACAGTACCCATTCGCGCGACTGGCGCACTTTGGAAAGGCTTTCCTGAACCGAATTGAGGATGTCTTCGCTGCGCAGCGGCAGACAGAGATAATCGCTCACCCCCAGTCGAAGCGCTTTTTTGAGCAGTTCGGGCGTATCTTTTTGCACCAGTAATACAATGGGCGTAGCAGGAAACTGGTGGATGAATTTACCGGCAACGTCCAATCCCTTGCCGTTCTCCAGATTTTCGCTGAGAAGAATCAATGCCGGGCGGTTGTCTTCGGCAAAACGAAAAGCGCTTTCCTCGCTGGGCTGAACTTCCACAGTGTAACCGGCGGATTGGAGAACCCGTTCGAGCAGGTAAGTGATCTGTTGATCGGTTATCAGAACGAGTATAGTCAGGTCTTTGTTCGTCGTATTCATGTACGGTAGCGCGCCTTTTCAGCCGTGTGCCGGATCAACCGGCAGGCATCGTGATGTGAAAGCTCGTGCCCTGCCCGGGAGTACTCTCCACCCAAATTTTACCATTCTGCCGGGTAACCAATTCCTTGATTAACCCCATTCCCACACCCAAGCCGCCAAACCGGCGTGGACGGGACTGTTCGGAGCGCGCCTGACCCTCGAGCAGGCGGGTTGCCAGGCGCGCTTCCAACCCCGGACCGGTGTCGCTGACGATCAAGTGAACATCCTGCCCATTGGTCTTTTTCAATTTTATCCGCACTTGCCCGCCCGGGTTGCAGAATTTAATCGCATTGCTGACCAGTCCGTTGAGGATTTGGGTAATCTGGCGTTCATCCCCGGTGACGTAAACCCCCTGCTGGGGTAAATCGGCGATCAGGGAAAGGTTGCTTTGCTGGGCAAAGGGCAAAAAATGGCTACTGGTCAGGCGGATAATTTCACTGAGATTAACCCCGCGCGACGTGCGCTGGGTGCGCGGGCTTTGCAGCGGGGTGATGGCGGCGCTGATTTGTCCAAGCGTATCCAACGCCTGGCGCAGAACGGTCAGGTTCTCGCGCTGGGCATTTGACCAGCGCGCCGTCGGGTCCTGGGTCAGGCGTTCCAGCGCGCCGTGCTGAATTTCCATTGCCAACTGCAGTTCCTTGCGTGCTTTTTGGAGCAATTCGGCAGTGATCTTCTCGCTGGTCAAGGCGTTTTCCGCCAGGTTTTGCTGGTTCCGGCTGCGTTCTTCCATCACCCGGAACAGGCGGGCGTTGACCAGTGAGATGGACGCAAAGTCGGCGATCGATTCCACCAGGCGCTGCTCAGATTCCTTGAACGGTTCGGCTTTGCGCCGGATGAGGGTCAGCAGTCCGATCACTTGTTTGGAGACTTTGACCGGGACGATCAATGCCGATTGTCCCAGTGCGGCGGCTTTGAAGCGCTTGAGCGGTTCACCGTGGATCGAGAGCGATTCGCCCGACATTGCCACCAGCGAGCTGATGCCGTCATCCCAGGGCTGATTCAGGCGCACTGGCAGCGAGGAGGGCAGTTTGTGCTGCGCCACCAGCAAAAAGGCTTTGCTGTTCTCGTCACGCAGCAGGAACCAGCCCAAATCGGCGCGCGTGATGTGGGTGACGCTTTCTAGAATTTTCTCGAACAGGTTTGCCTGGTCGGTGATGGAAGTGACCGCCTTAGCGATGGCGAAAATGGTGGTCAGTTCACGTACCCGCTGTTGGAGTTCCTGGTTGGTCTGGCTCAGCTGCTCCGCCAGGCGCTCGCGTTCGCGCCGTTCGCGCACCTGGTTGAGGTTGCGCTCCACCGCCGAGAGGACCTCGGCTTCGCGCGAGGGCCACAGAATATAATCTGCCGCGCCAAGCCGGAATGCCTGGATGATCTCATTCTCGGCGCCTTTTTTGGCGATCAGAATGACCGGGGTGCTGACGCCTTGCGAGGCAAGCCCAACCAGCAGATCTTTGCCGCTCAACCCGGGCAATTCCAGGTTTGCCAGAATGACGTCCGGAGTCAGTTGAACGGCGCGGGCAATGGCTGCCGCGCCATCCGCCACCTGGTAAACCTGGTAGCCGACAGCCTGAAGAGTCTGGCGGGCAATAAAATCTGCGATGACCGGATCGGGCTCAGCAATCAAAATGCGGTCACGGGGGTCTGCCATCACAATTAATGATAGCACGAAACATTCATAATAAAACCACGCAGACTGTTCAATCTATTTACAATTCTGTAACCTGAATTATGAAGGCATTGTAAGAATTCCATTAGAGGTAATACAAATGACTTGACTCGACGCAATCCGAAAGAATAAAATGAAAGCATGGAATACAAGGATTACTATAAAATTCTTGGGGTCTCGAAATCCGCCAGCGAGGAGGAAATCAAAAAAACCTACCGTAAACTGGCAATGAAGCACCACCCGGACCGCAACCCAGGTGACAAAAGCGCCGAGGAGAAGTTCAAAGAGATCAATGAAGCCTACGAGGTGCTGCGTGACCCGCAAAAACGCGCCCGCTATGACCAGCTGGGCGAGTCGTATCATCAGTGGCGGCAGATGGGCGGTCAGCCTGGCAATTTCAACTGGGAGCAGTGGTTCAGCGGCGCGCCGGGCGGCGCACGTGCCACCCAGGTGGACATGGGAGACCTGTTCGGCGGGATGGGCGGCTTCTCCGATTTCTTCAGTGCCATTTTTGGCGGGACAGGCGGCGATTCGATGCGCCGTTCCTCCACCACCCGCCGCGCGCGCCAGCCGCAAAACATCCAGCATGCGGTGCAGATCACACTGGAAGAAGCCTACCGCGGCGCGACGCGCTTCCTGCAAGTGGATAACCGCCGCATCGAGGGCAAGATCCCGCCCGGCGCGCAGACCGGCACGCGCATTCGCCTGCCGGGGGGCGGACCGGTCGCGCCCGATGGGCAAAAGAGCGACCTTTACCTGGTGATCGAAGTTCTGCCGGATACGCGCTTCGAGCGCAAGGGCACCGATCTGTACAGCCAGGTGAGCATTGACCTGTACACCGCCGTTTTGGGCGGTCAGGCGCGGGTCAATACGCTGAGCGGCGAAGTGATGTTAACTATACCGCCGGGTACCCAGCCGGGGCAAAAGATCCGCCTTGTCGGGCGTGGTATGCCCCAACTACGCAGCCCGCAGACTTTTGGCGATTTGTACGTCACCGTAAAAGTGCAAATACCCCGTCAACTAAACCAGCGTCAGCGCGAATTGTTCGAGCAGCTGCGCGCCTTGGAAAAGCAACAATCTACCGCGCGCGCCTGACGGGCGAAACAACCGGGAAACATTCCCGGCTTACCGGGCAGGTTTAGCCTGACCGGTAACCAAGATACAGCGCGGAACTGAATGGTAAATGGAGATAAACACGATGAACAAGAAACCGATCCTGATCGTAGCGCTGCTAACCATGCTGGTAACTGCGGCGTGTGGATTTAGTTTTCAATTCCCGCGCTTTTTCTCGGATGATTCCCCGCAATCCACCCAAGCTGTCATCGAGCGCACCGATGCCGCGCGCCCGTCCATTGAGAATATGCCGCTGCAGGCAACGCCGGGAGCCTTGCCGGATCTGTCCAGCCTCAACCTGGCTGACCGGGATGTGCTCCTTACCACGCTGTACGATCGGGTTTCGCCGGGCGTAGTCAGTTTGCTGATTGGGAACGAACTCGGCGGCAACACCGGCTCCGGTTTTGTCTTCGACCGCCAGGGGCATATCGTCACCAATTACCACGTTGTGGAAGGCGCCACCAGCGTGGAAGTCGATTTCCCGTTTGGCTTGAAAGTGCGCGGCGAGGTGATTGGCACTGATCTCGACTCCGACCTGGCGGTGGTCAAGGTGGATGTTGCTGAAGATGTGCTTGTGCCGCTGCCGCTGGGCGATTCGGATCAGCTGCGCGTCGGGCAATCGGTGGTTGCCATTGGCAATCCCTTCCGGCTTTCGGGTACAATGACGGTGGGCATCGTTTCCGCCAAGGGGCGCACGCTCGAATCGATGCGCCAGACAGAAGGCGGCAATTTCTTCACTGCCGGCGATATCATCCAGACGGATGCCGCTATCAATCCGGGTAATTCTGGCGGTCCGCTGCTCAATTTGAACGGCGAGGTGATCGGGGTCAACCGCGCCATCCGCACCACCGGGGCAACCGTCACCGGCGACCCGATCAACAGCGGGATTGGTTTTGCCATTTCCAGCAATATCGTCCGCCGGGTGGTGCCAGAGTTGATCGCGGAAGGCAGCTACGATTACCCCTACCTGGGCATTACCAGCCGCGAGGGACTGACCCTGGAGATGATCGAGGAATTGGGTCTTCAGCGCCAGAACGGTGCCTATGTCACCAGCGTCTCACCCGGCGGACCCGCCGACCAAGCCGGGCTGCGGGCGGGTGAC
>JBBIQB010000157.1:6181-6479 GCA_037442545.1 Bellilinea sp. | reverse complement strand
TGCCGATGGCATGCCCCCAAAACTGACCCGCGATGAAGCCATTCAGCAGGCGCTAAAACAGATCATTTCTGGTTGTCCGGTTAAAGTGGCTGAGGCGGCGCTGAAAGCCATGGCTGACCGCCGGGATGCCAATCCCTGGCTGCCGGGAATCAAGGTGCCGCTGGTGGCGGTTGCAGGCGGTAAAGATCAGTTGATCCCGGTCGAAAAATCCACCACGCTGGTCAAGCTCG
Organism: Bellilinea sp.; assembly: GCA_037442545.1. GTDB lineage: Bacteria > Chloroflexota > Anaerolineae > Anaerolineales > Anaerolineaceae > Bellilinea. Next base: position 6,249 of record JBBIQB010000157.1, on the reverse strand, counting down.
CCAGCAAAGGCTGGGCAGTGGAGATCGCCGAAGCCGGGCATATGCCGATGATGGAGACGCCGGAGAAG
>JBBIQB010000157.1:0-6171 GCA_037442545.1 Bellilinea sp. | reverse complement strand
GGTGCTGATTGACTCAGGGGAAAATTTCGGTCAGCATGGGCTCGTAAAAGCAGCGGCAACCTTGTGGACTGGAACAGCCTTCCACCGGCAAAGAAGGAACGCTCTCCTTTGGGTAGGTGGCACTCATCTCCTGGCAGGCGGGACAGGCGTCGTCGTCCACTACCAGGCGGATGTTTAGAACGCGCGGGTTGACTTTCAGTTTCTGTAACGCCACGGCAGTGGTGGACCGTTCGCGTAAATCTGCCCCGCAATTCTGGCACGCCAGGGCGGAATCGGGTGATTGGATATAGCAAAGAGAGCAAGTTTGCACGATAGCCACTCCACAAGCACAGCGAAGATAATCCTGCTGGCACGAAAAAGTATTGAATTTCACAATCGGGCAGGAAAGATGCTTGAATTGTACTACATTTCAAAGCGCGGCTTTGATGCTTTCGGCGGGGTTTTTAAATCCTGCCATTTTCCAAGCGATTCCAAATCACAAGAAAGACTTGAATCCCGCCAAAAACCTGGGTGGGCAGTGCCTGAAAAGTCAAAACCCCCGCAGTACAGGATTGCGGGGGGCAGAACTTGTGACCAGGAAAGCAATTAACCGAGCGGGGTGGTTGCAGCGGCAATACCGGGATGGATGGTTTTGCTGCGCCGCAAAAGGGTATGAATGCGCGCGATCAGCATGCCACTCGAAACCGGCTTGATCAGGTAATCATCTGCGCCGGCATCCAACGCGGTGGCGACCATGCCCGGGTGGTCGAGCGCGGAAAGGATCAGAATAGGGACGCTGCTGAACTCGCGGATTCGTTTGCAGACCTGCCAGCCGTCCATTTCGGGCATCATCAAATCGAGAATGACGATATCCGGTTTGCTTTTTTGCGCCTGATCGACCCCTTCCTGGCCCGAATTGACCGCAGTGACTTTGGCGGGTATGGTTTGCAGCAGCGCGGCGAGTAATTCTGTCATTGCCGGATCGTCGTCTATGACCAGGATATTCATTCACCTCTCCTTAGCGTTAAATACAACCCTATTATCAACGAACTTGCTGCTTTTTATCCTTTCAACCTCTTTACAAAACCAATGCGTGATTGATCAGTCAAGTTGAGACGCTGTAGCCCTGGAATCGGAAAAAATTGTGGTAGAATGTTCCGATTAAGGGCTTAGGATCAATTATCCCAGCAATGGGGTTAAATACATTCTGGAGGACAAAACGATATGAAGAAATGGGTATTCTTATTCCATGAATTGGATGCTGCCGAGAAATATATTGGCGGCGATTGGGACACGGCCCGCGCATTGCTGGGCGGCAAGGGCGCCAACCTGGCGGACATGACCCGGCTGGGCGTGCCGGTACCGCCGGGCTTCACTGTGACCACCGAGGCATGCAATGCCTACCTGGACAAGGGCGGTAAGTTCCCCGACGGGATGTGGGAGCAGGTGCTGACCGCAATGGCAGAGGTCGAGCGTCTTTCGGGCAAGAAATTCGGCGGCAGCGATAACCCCTTGCTGGTTTCCTGCCGTTCCGGGGCGAAGTTCTCCATGCCCGGCATGATGGACACCGTCCTGAACATTGGCTTGAACGACGAAACCGCCAAAGCCATGATCCGGCTGACCAGCAATGAACGCTTTGTGTACGATTCGTACCGCCGCCTGGTGCAGATGTTCGGCTCTGTGGTGTTGGGCATGCCGGATGAAGCCTTTGAGGACGTGCTCGAAGAATACAAACGGGAAAAAGGCGCCAAAAACGATACCGATTTAACCGCCGACCAATTGAAAGAACTGACCGCGACGTTCAAGCAGGTCGTTCGCGATGAGTTGGGCTATGACTTCCCCTCCGACCCGATGGAGCAGCTCCGTCTGGCGACCGAGGCGGTGTTCAAATCCTGGAATGGCAAGCGCGCCATCGATTACCGCCGCGCCACCAACATTCCGGATGACCTGGGCACGGCAGTCAATATCCAGACCATGGTTTTCGGCAACATGGGGGTTGACTCGGGTACCGGGGTAGCCTTCACCCGCAACCCGGCAAACGGCGACAAGAAATTGTACGGCGATTACTTGCTCAACGCGCAGGGCGAGGATGTTGTGGCGGGTATCCGCAATACCGAAAAGATCGAAAATCTCGCCAAGGACATGCCGGAATGCTACCGGGAATTCCTGCAAATTTGCGACAAACTGGAACATCATTACCGCGATATGCAGGACATGGAATTTACCATTGAGCGCGGCAAGTTGTGGATGCTGCAAACGCGCAATGGGAAACGAACCGCCAAGTCAACAGTCAAGATTGCGGTCGACCTCGCCGACGAGGGCGTGATCAGCAAAGTGGAAGCGGTTCAGCGGGTGACCTCCGATAATGTGGACACGCTGCTCCACCCGCAATTCGACCTGGAAACGATCAAGACCGCCAAGAAGGAGGGTCGTTTCTTCGCCAGCGGGGTTAATGCTTCCCCCGGCGCCGCAGTTGGACAGGTTTATTTCGATGCGGATACCGCCGAACACATGTACAAGGAGTTCCACCGGGACGTGATCATGGTGCGCCCGTTCACCAAGCCGGATGATGTGCACGGCATGTTGGCTGCCAAAGGCATTCTGACCAGCGAAGGCGGCGCAACCTCACACGCGGCTGTGGTCGCCCGTCAGTTTGGCGTTCCGTGTGTGGTGGGCGCTGCGATGGTGCGCATCGACCTGGACAAGCGGGTGATGGAAGTCAGCGGGGTTATTGTGCGCGAGGGCGAGTGGATCTCGCTCGACGGCGGTACGGGCGAAGTCTTCCTTGGCAAACTGCCGATGAGCTCCCCATCGCTGGAAGAGCAAACCGACCTGATGAAACTGCTCGGCTGGGCGGACGAGATTTGCGACCGGCCGGGGGTGCGCAAGGGTCCCGCGGGCTACCCAACCACCGGCTTGCAGGTTTGGGCAAATGCGGACTACCCCAAGGACGCTCAGCGCGCCCGCGCCTATGGCGCCAAGGGAATTGGTTTGTGCCGCACCGAGCATATGTTCTTCGAGCCGGAACGGTTGCCAATTGTCCAGCGCATGATCCTGGCAAAAACCAGCGAAGACCGCACCGCAGCCTTGAATGAACTGCTGCCGTATCAGCGGGCGGATTTCGAAGGCTTGTTCACCGCGATGGATGGCTATCCGGTCATCATCCGCCTGATCGACCCGCCGCTGCACGAGTTCCTCCCAGCTGCCAAAGACCTGCAGGAGCAAATCATCACCAAGCGCGTGGAAGCGTTGGCGGGCTACATCCTCGGCAAGGGCGAAACTAAGGAAGTCATCGAGATGGAACGCCTGCTGCAGGAAGTGGAAGCCATGCACGAAAGCAACCCGATGATGGGCTTGCGCGGCGTGCGTTTGAGCATCGTCATGCCCGAAATTGTGGAAATGCAGGTGCGGGCGATCTTCGAAGCAGCCGCCAACGTCACTTTAAAAGGCGTGCATGCCAAGCCTGAGGTGATGATCCCCCTGACCGGACACGTCAACGAATTGAAGGTCATTCAGCCCCGCCTAGAGGAAATTGCCCAGGACGTGATGAAGACCAAGAAGGTTAGCTTTCCCTACAAATTCGGCACGATGATCGAGATCCCGCGCGCCTGCGTGACCGCCAGCGAGATTGCCGTGGTGGCCGAGTTCTTCTCCTTTGGCACCAACGATCTAACCCAGATGACCTTTGGGTACAGCCGCGACGATGCCGAACGCAGTTTCCTGGTCAAGTATGTCGAATCGGGCATCCTGCCCAAGAATCCGTTCCAAACCCTGGACCGGGATGGCGTGGGACGCTTGATGCAGTTTTCGGTGGAAGATGGGCGGAAAGCGCGCCCCGACCTCGAAGTGGGTATCTGCGGCGAGCACGGCGGCGACCCGGCTTCGATCGAGTTTTGCCATCTGATCGGCAACAACTACGTTTCCTGTTCGCCATTCCGCGTGCCGGTTGCCCGCCTGGCGGCGGCTCATGCGGCTTTGAAGCATTCCGTCTGAGTCAACTGCGCGTCAATCGATGCAGCAACATTCCCGCAGCACAGCGCTGCGGGAATGTTTTATTCTTTGCGGAATTGAAAGGTCGTTGACGGGCAGGATTGGTATAATTTTTTTATGGGTATTCTTCTTGCACCGGTAAACGGGATGAGCAATTCCGTTCAGGAGGATGGACTTGAGTGAGCTAGCAGACACACTTACCAGCCGGGTTGAATCCCGGGGGGCAGCCGGCACGGGGAAATTAACCCCCTGGTTGAATCTTTTTGGCATCTTGAGTCTTTCATTCGCCGGCATTGGTTTGATTCAGGCAACCTGGCTGCCGATTAGCGTGCTGCCGGGACAATATCCAGGCATCAACCTGACCCTGGTGGTTGGCATTGGTCTGGCTGCGGCTGCCATCCTGGTGTTGACGTTGATGAATATGGGCACGTTGGTGGGGCGTTGCGCGCCGGATTACGTGTTTGCCAGCCGGGTAATCCACCCGATGCTGGGATTCGCGTTTTCCTGGACGTTTTTGATCGGCGGTGGTTTGTTCATCGGCACTCTTGTCAGCCTGATCCCGCGCTTGTTGCTGCCTGATCTGATGAGCATGCTCGGCAGCGTACTGCAAATTTATGATTTGCAGGTGTTTGCCGCCAACCTGCAAAACCCGCAGGTGATTGTGTACATTGGCAGCGCATTGGTGCTTTCGGCATTCACGCTCGCCATTCTTGCCCCGCGGGCAATCCAGACGGTTATGTGGGTCGGCGGCGCTTTTTCGATTGCCGGGTGGGCGGCGTTGATGTGGCAATTCGCATCCATTCGAGGCGGGCAGTTCAGCCAGTATTTCGACCGCATTTATGGTGAAGGCGCTCACGGGCTGCACCTCAACCTGGCATTTCAACTGGGAATGAAGCCGCAGGGTGAATCCGCCCTGACGATGATCGTTATTGGTGCGATTGTTGGGATCAGCGCCTTCTTTGGGATAGCCCTGCCGGCGCTTATGGCGGCAGAGAAAAATACGCAGCGCAATGGGACGGTCACGGCGGGTTTACTGGCTTTGCTGCTGGGTGGTTTTTTGATCCTGGCGGTGGTGGTATTGGTGGAACGCACGGTCAGCTGGCAATTTCTGGCTGCTGAAAGTTTCCTGCGGGTGAAGGGGGTTACCGGTGAAGGCGGCGTGGTTTTACCCATGCCGGTTGCCTCCCCAGGTGGCACATCCACGGGCGTGTTGCGCGGCATGGTACTGCCCTGGCTGCCATTCTACGCGGCGGTCTTGCGCGCCAGCCCGGTGCTGCTGTTTTTTACCGCCGTTGCCTGGCTGGTCATGCTGGTTTTGTTGGTGCAGGTGTACCTGTTGTCCTTCAGCCGCGTTTTGAAAGCCTGGGCGCAGGACGGCGCCGCTCCGCGATGGCTGGGGTTTGTCCATCCGCGCCAGCACAGCCCTTTGATTGCCCTGCTGGTGATGGCTGTGATTGCCCTGGTTGGGTTGGTGGACGGCGCGCAAACCGCCTGGCTGCAAGTCAATTTTAATTTCCCTTTGTTCATTGCCTTTTCGCAACTCCTGGCGGTGACCGCATTGATTCTCAAGCCAAGCCGGTTTCAGCAAGCGCAGGACGGCACAAACCCCAAGCATTTGACCTGGGCGCGGCTGATGGCGGGCGTGGCCTTGGCGTTGCTGCTGGGGGTGATCATCCTGCCATTCGTATTGAAGATCAATTTGCTGCCCACCGGCTGGGGATCGCTGGGGCTGCTGGCGGGAGCGTTCATCACTGGCTTGTTGTGGTTTATTTTACGCCGGGCATACCTCAAACGGCGAGGCATCGACCTGATGGCAGCGTACCGGACGCTGCCGGAGGAGTAGCGCTTCGTTAGAACCTTTGCCGTCCTCGAACCAAAGCGCAAACAGGTGCTACAAGCGGCTGTTGGCGCTTTTTGATTCTGGTATAATCTTCGAGAACTTGTCCAGTTGATCAATGGACCAGATCACCGAGACAGTCTTTTGGTTTCGGCGCATCTTGAACAAAGGAGGATCTCCAACACATGGAGAAAAGCGAATACTTAAGTCTGTACCATCAGATGGTCGTCATCCGCCGGCTCGAAGAACGATCAGCCGAATTGTACCAGCAAGGCAAGATCGGTGGTTTTTTACATCTGTATATTGGGCAGGAAGCGGTCAGCACTGGGTTGATCTCGGTGCGGCGACCCGAAGACCGGATCATC
>JBBIQB010000156.1:1293-6527 GCA_037442545.1 Bellilinea sp. | reverse complement strand
GACAAACGCATTGGCGGCGCCTTCCTGGATGCCGGACTGGGTTGGGGTGGTTCGTGTTTCCCCAAGGACGTCAAAGCCCTGGCGCACATGGCCGTGCTGCACGGTACCAACCCGCAGCTGCTGCAAGCCGTGATGGACATCAACCGCAATCAGCGCCGCCGCGTGGTGCTGCGCCTGCGCAAAGTGCTCGGCACGCTGGATGAAAAGGTGATCGGCGTTCTGGGACTGTCCTTCAAACCCAATACCGATGATATTCGTGATGCCCCATCCCTGGAAGTGATTCACTTACTGCAAGTTGAAGGTGCGGTGGTCAAAGCCTACGATCCCCAGGCAATGCAGCTTGCCCGCACCATGCTGCCCAAAGTCCAATTGTGCTCCACGCCATACGAAGTCGCCGAGGGCGCCGATGCGCTCATCCTGGCAACCGAGTGGAACGAATTCAAGCAACTGGATTTCGAGCGCATCGCCAGCCTGATGCACAACAAACTGATCATGGACGGGCGCAACCTGTGGGATCCCGAACGAATGCGCCTGCTCGGCTTTAATTATTTTGGCATCGGTCGTCCCTCTTTGAATGGGAACGACAACGGCTGTCCGTAATATCCGTTCACCCCTCACGCAACAGCCCGGGTTTCTCGTTGATTGAGCGCCCGGGTTGTTAACCCAACCAGTCCCAGTTTCATGATGCCAAACTCATCGGAATGGTTGAATCAGGTTTTTTTGCAGGATGCCCTGGCGGGCATGTCCAGCATCCCGGATGAAAGCATCGATCTGGTGATTGCCGACCCGCCCTACGGGCTGGGCAAAGACTACGGCAACGATTCCGACCGCAAGAATAGCAGTGACTTCCTCGAGTGGACCTGCCGCTGGATCGATCTGACCCTGCCCAAGATTAAACCCAGCGGCAGCCTGTACATTTTTACAACCTGGCGTTACAGTCCGGAAATTTTTTCCTTTCTTAAAAGCCGAATGTTGATGATCAACGAAATCATCTGGGATCGCAAAGTGCCCAGCATGGGGGGAACCACCCGCCGTTTTACTTCGGTTCACGACACGATCGGCTTGTTCGCCAAAACCTGCAACTATTATTTCGATCTGGACGCGGTGCGGGTACCCTATGATCCGCAAACCAAAAAAGCCCGCTCCCGCTCGATATTCGTGGGAAAAAAATGGCTGGAGATCGGCTATAACCCCAAGGATGTCTGGTCGGTTTCGCGCCTGCACCGCATTCATTCCGAGCGCGAAAATCATCCCACCCAAAAACCGCTGCAGATCGTCGAGCGCATGATCAAAGCCTCCTGCCCTCCCGGCGGTGTGGTGTTGGATCCGTTCGCCGGTTCGGGCACCAGCGTGGCTGCCTGCCTGCGCAATGGGCGCAACTATATCGCCTTTGAGATAAACCCGCAGTACTACCGCATCATCCTCAACCGCATCCAACGCCTGGGGCAAGCCAATTCAGCTTTCGACGAATAATTCCTTATAAACCGCGCGGAGTTTTTAACAAATTGTTGACCCGCGCCAAGCAACCCATCCTTCAACCTTTCGTATACTGAATACGAAAGATATTAAGAAATTTCAATCTACACAATCCCCAAACGGAGAATACCATGGATGAAATCCTGACCTCGCTCGCCTGCCTGATTCCTGTGTTTTTAGTGGCGCTTTTCCTTCTCTTTTCCTCCATCAAACAACTTTACCAATACGAACGCGGTGTGGTTTTCACGCTGGGGAAATATTCCAGCACGCGCGATCCCGGGCTGACCCTGATCTTCCCCGTCATTCAAACCATGCGCAAAGTGGACATGCGCATCAAAACTGCCGACGTTCCCCGCCAGGAAGTGATGACCAAGGACAACATCCCCATGCTGGTCAACGCAGTAGTGTACTTCAAGGTCGTCCGCCCAGAGGATGTGGTCATCAAAATCGAGGATCACGTCTATGCCATCCGCCAGTATACCCAGGCAGCCCTGCGCGATGTGATCGGCAATCATGAACTGGACTTTGTGCTCAGCGAACGCGAGAAAATCGCCAATGGCATCAAGGAAATCGTCGACGCCGAAACCAGCGGCTGGGGGGTGGACGTGGAAAGCATCAAAATCCAGGAGATCGAACTGCCCGCCGAGATGAAGCGCGCCATGGCAAAACAAGCCGAAGCCGAACGCGAACGCCGCGCGATGATCATTGGCTCGCAAGGCGAACTCTCGGCTGCCGAAAACCTGCGCCAGGCTGCCGAAACGCTGTCACAATCCTCCGGCGCGCTGCATTTGCGCACCCTGCAAACCATCCGCGATATCGCCGCCGATCCTTCGGAAAAAATCGTCCTGTTCGTCCCGTCGGACATCAATGGCGTGGTTGGCAATATCCTGGGTAAAAAAGAATGACCCGGGATCTTCTGGAAACCAAGGCTCGTTACCTGCAGCTGGCATTCAATTATGATCTCAGCCTGGCGCGGCGCATCGTGCCCATTCTCCCGCGCAACGAGCGCATTTTCGTCGAAGCAGGTACGCCGTTTATCAAGAACGAAGGCATGCGCGGCGTGCGCGAACTGCGCCGCCTGTGGCAAGGTCAGGTTGTCGCCGACATGAAAGTCACCGATGGCGGTCGCCAGGAAGTTGACATGGCGCACAACGCCGGCGCGACCGCCATAACCGCCATGGGCAGTTCACCGGTCGAGACCTTGGACCGTTTTGTTCTGCGCTGCCGCGAACTGAAGATGATCTCCATGCTCGACATGCTGGGTGTGGACGATCCCCTGCAGCGCATCATGCGCATGGAAAAACCGCCCGATGTGGTCGTGCTGCATCGCGGTCGAGATGAGGAATCCACGCGCGGCAAGATGATCCAATACCGGCACGTCAACCGCCTGCGCAGCAAATACGACGTGATCATCTCCGCCGCCGGCGGGGTGGACTTGCGTGAAGCCCGCAGCGCCATCTTCAACGGCGCCAACATCGTGGTGGTTAATCTGGTGCAGCCGGGCGACGAGTGGCAAGGCATCCGCACCGATCAGGACGTGCCCGCAATCGCTGTCGCGTTCCTTGCCACCATCGAGTAGCTGCGTTCACTCGTCCGCGCATGACCGCAGGTGGTGCAATTCCAGGTATTCCTTGAGGTACTGCCCGGTGTACGATCCGGGCAGACCGCAAATTTGCTCCGGCGTGCCTGCCGCAACCAGCAGCCCGCCACGGTCACCGCCCTCGGGACCCAGGTCGATGATATAATCGGCAACCTTGATGATATCCAGGTTGTGTTCGATGATCAACACCGAATTGCCCGCATCGACCAGACGCTGCAAGACCTCGATCAATTTGTGCACGTCGGCGGCGTGCAGACCGACTGACGCCCGGTTGCCCGCCGGGACAGTTCGCGCGCCAGTTTGACCCGCTGCGCCTCGCCGCCGGACAGGGTGGTGGCGGGCTGTCCAATGCGGATATAACCCAGCCCCACGTCTCCCAGGGTGCGCAGTTTGTTCATAATGCTGGGGAAGGCGGCAAAAAATTCCAGCCCTTCGCTGACGGTGGTATCAAGCACTTCGGCAATGTTCTTGCCCTTGAAGCGCACCTGCAGCGTCTCGCGGTTGAAGCGCGCCCCGTGGCAGACATCACAGGGAACATACACGTCCGGGAGGAACTGCATTTCGATGCGCAACTGCCCCTGCCCTTGACAGGCTTCGCAGCGACCACCGTGCACATTGAAGGAAAAGCGCCCGGCTTTGTAGCCGCGCAGTTTGCTTTCCGGCAGTTCGGTGAACAATTTGCGCACCTCGTCAAACAAACCGGTATACGTGCCAGGATTGGAACGCGGCGTCCTGCCAATCGGCGACTGATCGATATTGATGATTTTGTCCAGGTAGTCCAGTCCTTCGATCCGATCATATTCGCCCGGTTGGGTGTGGGCGCCGTTCAAATCTCGCGCCAGCGCACTGTAAAGAATATCCACCATCAGGGTTGACTTTCCCGACCCGGAGACCCCGGTAATGCACACCAATTTTCCCAGGGGGATGTTCACGTCCAGGTTTTTCAAATTGTTTGCCCGTGCGCCAACCACTCGAAGCGTTTTCCCATTTCCGTTGCGCCGCCGGGGCGGCACGGTGACTTGCAGCCTGCCGGATAAATACGCCCCGGTCAACGACTTGGGATTATCCAGGATCATCTCCGGCGTTCCTTCTGCCACAATGTGACCGCCGTGTTCCCCCGCTCCGGGACCCAGGTCGATCACCCAATCGGATGAGCGGATGGTTTCTTCGTCATGCTCCACAACCAGCACGGTGTTGCCCAGATCGCGCAGCCCTTTCAAGGTCGCCAGCAGGCGGTTGTTGTCGCGCGGGTGCAGTCCAATGGAAGGCTCATCCAGCACGTACAACACCCCCATCAGCCGCGAGCCAATCTGGGTCGCCAGGCGGATGCGCTGGGCTTCCCCGCCGGAAAGGGTGCTGGCGGAGCGGTTGAGGGTCAGGTAATCCAGCCCCACATCCACCAGGAAACCCACCCGCGATTCGATCTCTTTTAACACCCGCGCGGCGATTGCCATGTCGCGCGGGTTAAGTGGGGTCTGCAGACTGCTCAACCGCCGCGCCCATGCCAGCGTCCGGTTGACCGGCCAGGATGTCACCTCGACGATATTATGCCCGTCAACCGTTACCGCCATGGCTTCCGGACGCAGGCGGGTGCCTTTGCAGGTCGGGCAGGGACGATCGCTCATAAATTCAGTGATCTTGTTGCGGATGTACTCAGAGGATGTCTCACGGTAACGCCGTTCCAGATTGGGAACCACCCCCTCGAAAGAGGTCTGGTAGGAGGACTGGCGGTCATTTCTGCCGTGAAAGTGGATGCGCATCTCTTCGCCGTTGCTGCCGTACAGAATTTTGCGCAATTTTTCGTTCGAGATGGTGTGAACTGGCGCGTTAAGATCAATATGATAGCGGGCTGCCACGGCTTCGACCATCTGCCAGTAATAGCCACCCTGATCGCGCGGACCATTCCATTCCAGCGCCACAATGGCGCCCTCGTTCAGCGAGCGATCCTTGTCCGGGATGAGCAGGTTGGGATCGATCTCTAGTTTACTGCCCAACCCCTGGCACTCCGGGCAGGCACCGTGCGGTGTATTGAACGAGAAGGTGCGCGGCTCGATCTCTGCCAGGCTGACGCCGTGCTCCGGGCATGCCAGGTGTTCCGAAAAGAACAGATCCTGGGGCGGGTCATTGGACAGGTTTTGCAGGATCAGATAGCCTTCGC
>JBBIQB010000156.1:0-1283 GCA_037442545.1 Bellilinea sp. | reverse complement strand
GAGCGCCGTTTCGACCGAATCGGTCAGCCGCGAACGGGCTGCCACTTCTTCTTCCGCGCTTTCGGGTTTGCCGATCACCAGGCGGTCAACCACTGCCTCGATGTTGTGAATTTTGTACCGATCGAGGGTGATCTCATCATCCAGCAAGTGAACCGCGCCATCCACGCGCACGCGCACAAAACCCGCCTTGCGGATCTCGTCGAATACTGCCTGATAGGTTCCCTTTCTGCCGCGGATGATCGGTGCCAGAATCAGGATGCGGGCGCCCTCACCCATCCGTTCGATGGCATCGACGATCTCCTGCGCCGACTGGCGAACGACCTCGCGGCCGCAAACCGGACAGTGCGGAATGCCCACCCGCGCAAACAGCAGGCGCATATAGTCGTATACCTCGGTGACGGTGCCAACCGTCGAGCGCGGGTTGCGCGAGGTGGCTTTCTGGTCGATGGAAACTGCCGGCGAGAGCCCTTCGATCGAGTCGACGTCCGGTTTTTCCATTTGCCCCAGGAACTGGCGCGCATACGCGGACAGCGATTCGACGTAGCGGCGCTGTCCTTCCGCGAAGATGGTGTCGAATGCCAGCGAACTCTTGCCGGAACCGGATAAACCGGTAATGACCACCAGCTGGTCACGGGGAATCTCGACGGTGATGTTTTTTAAATTATGCTCGCGGGCGCCAACCACGCGAATGACATTTGGGGTCATACAGCCATCCCTGAATTAGAAATTGTTTTCTATTATAACACACTCGCAGCACAATCGCGGCGGTTTTTTAGCAGACAAACTGTAATTGTAATCCAAAAGCAGGCTCATTTTCCAATTCCTCATAAAGTATACAAGCCTGCCACCTGGGCGAGAGATTGCTCACCTGCGCTACCTGCACCACCTGCACTGCGGTGCAAGTGTGCACCAAACGCCCTTCTACACCCTTAAACCAGGCTCAGGGCGCGGGCGGTTGGTCAGCGAAGCCGAACCACAGGGCAAACAGTGCAGTGCGCGCGTTAATCCAAAGACCGGCTTGGCAATGACATGTCACCATTTGCCTACAGACTCTGGATGCCAACAGATATACGGGTTAACCTGCGGTAAAGTTTTCTTAACCTGCGGATTGCCTGTAAATGTTCACCTGATTGTATAATCCTTTTATTCTGTATCGAACGGAGAGCCCGCATGGACGAGATACAACACAAACGCGCGATCAAAGCCTGGACAATGTACGACTGGGCAAATTCTGCTTTTGTCACCACCATCATGGCTGCGGTTTTACCGGTTTATTACACCTC
>JBBIQB010000155.1:0-6546 GCA_037442545.1 Bellilinea sp. | reverse complement strand
GACAAGGTGCCGTTCCAAGGGCTGCCCGCGCGCATCTGCTGGCTCGGCTACGGCGAGCGCGCCCGCGCCGGACTGAAATTCAATGAAATGGTCGCCCAGGGCATCCTCAAAGCACCGATCGTCATCGGGCGCGATCACCTCGACGCCGGTTCGGTCGCCTCGCCCAACCGCGAAACCGAAGCCATGCGCGACGGCAGCGATGCCATCTCCGACTGGCCAATTCTCAACGCGCTGATCAACACCGCTGGCGGGGCAACCTGGGTCTCCTTTCATCACGGCGGCGGGGTGGGCATCGGCTTCAGCCAGCACGCCGGCATGGTCATCGTCGCCGACGGCAGCCAGGCGGCTGCCCGCCGGCTGGAGCGCGTCCTGACCAGCGATCCCGGCATGGGGGTGGTGCGCCACGCCGATGCCGGTTACCCGATTGCCGTCGAAACCGCACGCCAGCGCGGCGTGCGTATGCCCCTGTTGAAAGGTTGAGCTGTGCGACTACGCCGCCTGTTGTGGTTCGTCATCATGATCGCGCTTGGCGCCGGGGGGGGCATCCTCTACGGCTGGGTGCTGCGCCCGGTGCAAGCCAGCGGCTTCAACCTGGATACGCTGCGCAGCGACTACAAAGCCGATTTCGTCCTGATGACCGCCGAAATTCACCGCCAGGATGGCGACCTGACCGCCGCCGCCGAACGGCTTGCCCGCCTGGATGAGGGCACCTCCGCGTTGCGGGTGGTGCAGCAAGCCATCCTCACCGCCCAGACGGTGGGCTACGCCCGCAGCGACATCGAAACCCTGGCGGCGCTGTTCCAGGCGCTGCAAAAGGGCAGCCCGCCGCCATGATCGAAGACGAGTATTACGAAGAGGATGAAGCGCCGCGCCAGCCGCCGTTCTACCTGTTAACCGGGCTGGTGATTGGGCTTGTGCTGGGGCTGCTGCTTTCGCTGGTCATTGCCCCTGCCCAGGTAGTGGATACTGCCCCGGAACTGCTTGCCAGCGCCGACAAGGACGCCTACCGGCTGATGATCGCCCGCGCTTACCACCCCGGCGGCGACCTGCCGCGTGCGCGCCAACGACTAAACCTGCTCGGCGACCCCGACCCGGCGCAAGCTCTGGCGGATCAGGCGCTGCGCGCCCAGGCTGAAGGCGGCGGAGAGAATGACATCCGCGCCCTGGCGCAGCTGGCGGCGGACCTGACTGCTCCGGGGCAACCCCGCCAGGGTGAGGCGGGGCAGAGCACCAACCCGACCGCCGGACTGCCGGGCGAATCCGCTGCGCCCGCCGCCACCCCGCAGACCTTCGCCACGCTCGACCTGGCGCAGGCGGTTCAGACCGCCACCCTGCCGCCCACCCCCACTAGCCCGCCGCCCACGCCGCGCCCAACCTTTACCCCGCGCGTCCAGCCTTCGCCGCTGCCCACCCTGGGCGCGCCGTTTGTGCTGTTCGAACGGCGCGAGGTGTGCGACGCGCCGCAACAGGCGGGGCAAAACCCGCCGCGCCTGCAAATCGAGGTGCAGGACAGCACCGGCAAGCCGGTAGCCGGCATTGCCATCAGCGTTGCCTGGGAGGGCGGCATCGACACCTTCTTCACCGGGCTGCACCCCCAGGTCAATCCGGGTTACGCCGATTTCGACATGCAGCCCGGGGTAATTTACAGCCTGCGGGTGGGTGAATTGAGCGAAACGCTCAACGGGTTGAGCGCGCCGGAATGCACGCCGGAGAGCGCCGCCGCCTTCCCCGGCAGCCTGTACCTGATCTTCCGCCAGCCCTGAGCCTGTCGAAGCCAGCGCAAGGGCTCAGCCGGCGGGCTGCTCGTACCCTGATGTGAACATAAGGCGGATGTGCACCCGCCTACAACGGACGCGGTTGGCGCTCTTCCAGCGGTGGATTAACGGGTTCGGGCAGGATTCCCTCGCGCAGTGAGGGGCGCACCATGTCGCGTGGAATGCCATCGTCCAGGTTGGACAGCGAATATTCGCGCTCCGTCAGCCAGGCGATGATCAGGTCTGCTTGCTCGACATCGTAATAACGGGTCATGTGGCTGAGGATCAACGGACACTGCTTGCCTTTTTCCACCCGCCGCACCCCTGTTTGAACGTGTTCGAGGGTGCGTTCATCCAATCCACCGCTTTCAACATTCCACAAAACGACCTGCAGACCGTACTCCGCCAACAGGTCGATCACCCGCTGGTTGACATCCCCGTACGGCGGGCGGAAGTAGCGCACCGGATACCCCGGGGCAACCTTCTCCGCCGCTGTCAGCCATTTCTCGATTTCAGCCCGCAAGGTTTTCGTTTTTACAGCTGTGCAGGGACGGTGCTTCCAGCCATGACAACCCCAGGTATGCCCGTTGGCGAGGATGCGCTCGATTAATTTAGCGTATGGTTCGAATGTCCGGTTGCCATGACTGTCCTCTCCGGTAAAGAAGAAGCTCGCCCGAGCGTTGGCTGATTCGAGGATATCCAAAAGCCGGTTGATGCGTTCGATCCGGCGGGGGGAAATCTGGTCGTCGTAGGTCAGGCAGGCGGTTTTGATATCGCCGCGCGCGCAATCGACCACGCCGATTTTTTTAAGGAAGGCAAGGTCATCTGCGCCGGTTTCGAATGCCCCGCGCAACGGCGCGGGCATAACGCAATACAGCGCCGCCGCCAGGCACAATTTTAAGAAGTCCCGCCGTGAAACCGTCTGGCGATTTTCCATCGCCCCCCTCGAAAATACCCGTTTCCCCTCCGACTGTCGTGTTGGGTCGCAGCCAAGCAGCATACGCAACCCGATTTAATTATAACAATCCTGGTACTGGAGGGTGATTTACAATTCCCTTGCAATTTCGTTGCCGGAGGGGGCAAAGGTGCGCAGTGGGGCAAAACTCATGCGGTGCAGCTGGCAGGTGCCCAGCCGCGCCAGCGCCGCGCGGTGCGCCGCGGTGCCATAACCCTTGTGCGCCGCGAAGCCGTAGCCCGGATAGCGCGTGTCCTGCTCTTGCATGTAGGCATCGCGCGCGGTCTTTGCCAGCACCGAGGCTGCGGCAATGCTCAAGGATCGGGCGTCGCCTTTGATCAGCGCCGTCTGCGGGATGGCGCTGCCGGGCAGGTGTAGCGCGTCGATCAGCAGGTGCTGCGGGGAGACGCCGCAGGCATTCAGCGCGCGGATCATCGCCAGGCGGGTGGCGGGCAGGATGCCGAGCCGGTCGATCTCCCCTGCCGGGGCTTGCCCAACGCCCCAATGCCAGGCAAGCGCGCGGATGCGCTCCGCCCAGCGGGCACGCTGTGCGGCGGTCATCTGTTTGGAATCGCGCACTCCGCTCAAGGTTTCGCGCAGGTCGCACAGCGGCGGCAGAATGGCAGCCGCGGCGAACACCGCTCCTGCCCAGGCGCCGCGCCCGGCTTCATCCAGCCCGGCGACGATCAGACAGTCGCCGTACCACAGGCGGATTTCTTCGTCCAGCGTGGGCGGGCTGCGCCGCTCAGGACGGCATGGCGGGGGCATCGTACACTCCGCGCCGGGCATTGCGCCGGATGATCAACAGGTCGCGGATGACCTGGCGCAGGTCTTTCAACAGGTGCACTTTGCTCTCGGCGTTGAAGTACCACGGCACGGGGATCTCGACCACGCGGTAGCCCATCCGGCGGGCAATGTAGAGCACCTCGACATCGAACGTCCAGCCGTGAATGGTTTGCAGCGGGAAGATGCGCTCGGCCACGCTGCCCTTGAAGCACTTGAAGCCGCACTGGGTATCGCGCAAGCCGGGCAGCGCCATCTGGCGCACCACCCAGTTGAAGGCTCTGCCGCTCAGGTGGCGATAGGCGGGTTCATCGTAGCGCACCGCGCCGGGCGCTTCGCGCGAGGCGATCACAATCTCCCCTTCCGGTTTGAGCGGCGGGATGAAGCGGTTGACCTCCTCGATCGGCATCGACAGGTCGGCGTCGCAGATGAAGCGGTATTCGCCATGCACGGCTAACATGCCGGCTTTGACCGCCAGCCCCTTGCCGCGCCCGTCGAGATGCATGGCGTGAAAGTGGGGGTGATTGGCGGCAAACTGACAGGCAATTTCCAGCGTGCGGTCGCGGCTGCCGTTTTCGACCACCAGCACCTCGAAGGAATAGGCTTGATCTGCCAGAAAGCGGTGAATCTTGCTCAGCGTATCCGGCAGCCGCCTTTCTTCGTTATAGGCGGGGATGATGATCGAAAGCAGGGAGTTGAGCAAAGTGGTTGCGTGCCAAACTATGCGTTGGGTGGTTAAAAACGCGGCGCCTGGGGCAGGCTGTCCTGGGCGCCATCCTCGCTCTGGCTGGTCAACGTCTCCTGCCCGGCGCTGCCCGCCAGCCGGAGGGGGGCAAACACCTCGAAGGTGCTGGCGAGGTAAGGCTTGCGCGCGCCGATGACCACCTTCTCCCCCTTGCGGATGCGGCGGATCAGGTCGTCGCGCCCGACCAGCAGCCGGTCCGACCAGGTGGGACCGCGCCGCTCGTAGATGCGCGCGGTGTGCAGGCTGCCGTCCGGCGCAATGCGCACCGCCTCGATGACGACATCAAAACGGGAGGGCGCAGCAGCCAAGGATTTTTCTCGCTTGAATAATTTGATCATGGTTGGGCAGGTCCAGAGCAGGTGGATTGGCGGTCTGATGGTTATGGTACGAACCGCCGGGAAAACTCGGCGGTCGTCAACCATATGGTCGGGGTGGGCGGACTTGAACCGCCGACCCCCGCGTCCCAAACGCGGTGCGCTGCCAACTGCGCTACACCCCGGCTTGACCGAGTATAATCCGAACCATGCCGGATCGTCAAGGAAGTAACCCGCTCGGGATGTTGCTGGCAGCCACCTTGCTGGTGTTGAGCGCTTGCGGGCTGCCCGCCACGCCGGAGGCGCTGCCAACCAGCCGCCCGGCAGCCAGCCTGACCCGCGAACCTGCCCCGCCGGCGATGCCCGCCGCCAGCGCCACCCCGCAGCCCATCCCAACCCAAACCGCCACCGGCGCGCCGGCATGCGCCCAAATGCGCGGGCAGATCGAGGCATTCCAAATCCCCTCCGCGGCAATGCCCAAGCCGCTGCAGTTCAACCTGTACCTGCCGCCGTGCTTCGACCCGGCTTCTCCGGCGGAGTATCCCCTGCTGGTGCTGCTGCACGGGCAGTCGTCCGATGCCGGGCAGTGGCTGGAAGTGGGGCTGGCGGAAACCGCCGACCGGCTGATCACCTCCGGTCAGCTGCCCGCGCTGGTGATTGCCCTGCCGTTCGAGGAATATTCGCTGCGCGACCCGTTCGCGACCGGCTTCGAGGCGGCGCTCCCGGACGAACTGCTGCCCTGGTTGGAGCAGCAGTACCCGCTGTGCCGCGAGCGCGCCTGCCGCGCCCTGGGTGGGATTTCGCGCGGCGGCGCCTGGGCGCTGCACCTGGGCATCACCCGCCCCGAACTGTTCGCCGCCATCGGCGCGCACGCCGCCCCGCCCTTCTACGGCAGCGACCTGCGCCTGGCGCGTTGGTTGAAGGACAACCCGCCAGCCAGTCTGCCCAGCCTATACCTGGATGTCGGGCGCAAGGACCGCTTCTACCGTCCGATCGAGGAATTTCATGCGCTGCTGGTCGAGCAGGGCGTGGCGCACGAGTGGTCGGTCAAAGACGGCGACCATTCCGCCGCGTACTGGAGCGGGCAGTTGGAAACCTACCTGTTATGGTATGGGCAGCGGCTGTCAATTGAACCATAAAGCCTATGATAGAATAACAGTCAATCAGGGTTCATTCGAAGGATTTTCTTCTTGTTATCTGTGACGAACACAACCAAAGACAGTTTTGCAACCCTCAATCGGTTGCTGTATAGCGATTTGGACTTTCATGAACAGCAAAGCTCTTACGCTTCGCACAATTTCCATTCTTTTCCGGCGAAATTTCCCCCTCAACTGCCAAAAAAATTCATATTGGCATTGACCAATGAAGGTGAAGTGGTTCTCGATCCGATGAATGGGTCGGGAACGACCATCCTCGAAGCCCAATTGTCAAACCGGACAGGTATCGGATTGGATATTGATCCATTGGCGTTGAAAATTTCACAGGTGAAAACGACACCATTAAGGACTTTGTCCACCTATGAAACAGGTCTACGATTGCTCGCAGCTGCCAGGTCTGGGCTTGAATCGTACCCGGAGAGGCTCGAAAAATTCTTAACCAATCGGTGGGATGAACAAAGCCGGAAGTTTATCGATTATTGGTTCCTCAAACAAACACAATTGGAACTGGCAGCGCTAATAATTGAAATCGAAAAGATCGAAGAGCCGGGGATTCGGCATTTTTTCCAAATCGTTTTTTCGGGAATTGTCATCACTAAATCCGGCGGCGTGTCGCTGGCTTTGGATTTGGCGCATACTCGCCCCCACCGGGCAAAACGGGTTATCGAGAAGAATGGCAAGAGTGTTTTTTCAGAGATCGAAGAATCCGAACCTGCCAAATCCCACTTGATCAAAAAACAGCGCTCACCATTTGAGGAATTTGAAAAAAGATTACGATTGAATATCAAGGGTCTTCAAAATTCTGGCGCCAATTCAACAGGCTTGGTATCGGCGGATG
>JBBIQB010000154.1:0-6600 GCA_037442545.1 Bellilinea sp. | reverse complement strand
TTCCTGCCGTTTTTATCCCTGTTCCTGGTCGGTTTTGGCGGCTGGGCAATTGGGATGCGCAACATGATCATCTATGAGTTGGAGGCGGATTATTCCAACTATCTGAGCGCGTTGGGTGCTCCGAAAAAACTGATCCGCAAGTATGCTTTCAATAATGCATTGCTGCCGCAAATCACCGGGCTGGCGCTGCAATTGGGAGTGGTGGTTGCCGGCGCGCTGGTCACCGAGGTGGTTTTTTCCTACCCCGGCATTGGCTACCTGCTGCTGGCGGCTATCCAGAATCAGGATTACTTCTTGATACAAGGCTGTTTCCTCTTTATTATCGTTGGTGTTCTGCTGGCAAACTTTATCATCGATATCGTTTATGTGCTGGTTGATCCCAGAACGCGGCGGGGAATGACGGGGGATGCGTCATGAAGACCCAAAAGAAGAAAAACGAATTTCTTTACTTTGCCTCGCGTAATAAAAAATTACTGATTGGCGCATCGATCATTGCCCTATTCCTGCTGCTGGCGCTGTTTGGACCGCTGCTGACTAAAACCCCGCCGTTTGCCTTTGCCAATCCGCTCGGCGCTACGCCGCCCTCCTCGAAGTACTGGCTGGGGACGACATTCTTTGGGCAGGACGTGTTCTCGCAGTTCGTCAATGGCTTGCGGGCGACTTTTATCGTCGGCTTGATTGGCGGTGGCATGGGCACGCTGATCGGCATCGTCATCGGCTTTGCCGCCGGTTACCGCGGCGGGATGGTCGATGAAATCCTGAGTGTGCTGACCAACATCGTCCTGGTCATTCCCACGCTGGCGGTGCTGTTGATTATTGCGGCGTACCTGGAGGTGCGCAGCATTGCCACCCAATGTATCTTCATCGGGCTGACTGCCTGGCCATGGGTAGCGCGGGCGGTACGCGCTCAGACCTTTTCGCTGCGGACGCGCGATTTCGTTGATCTGGCGCGCATGAGCGGCATGAAGCCGACCCGGATTATCGCCACCGAAATTGCCCCCAACATGATGTCCTATCTGCTGATGGTCTTTATCCTGCAATTTGGCGGGGCAATTCTGACCGCGGCGACGCTGGATTTTATCGGTCTGGGACCGACCAACGCCATTTCGCTTGGCTTGATGATGCAACTCGCTGTTCTGTGGGGCGCGCTGCAGTTGGAAATCTGGTGGTGGTTCGTGCCGCCGGGTCTGGCAATTACCGCCCTCGTCGGTTCTCTGTACATCATGAACGTTGGGCTGGACGAAGTATTCAACCCCAAGTTGAGGGAGCTGTGATCGGATGAGTTTGACTGTTGACCGGCTGAGAGTATATTACCAGACCTTGTACGGCGACGTGAAAGCGCTGGACGGTGTCACGTTTGGCATTAAGGATGGGGAAATTATGGGGCTGGCGGGTGAATCTGGCTGCGGCAAGACCACGTTGAGCAATGCGTTGATCTTGATGCGCCCGCCGATGAAATATCTGGAGGGCAAAGTTTACCTGGATAACGAGGAAATCCCGGTATGGGATACCGACCAGATGAACCCGATCCGCTTCGCCAAAATTTCCATCGTCCCGCAGTACGCCATGAATGCGATGAATCCGACCCGCAAGATTGGCAAAATGATCGCCGAACTGCTCGAAGCGCGACGCATCCGCTCGACGGAGGTGACGGCGGAATTGAAGCGCCGGCTGGACCTGGTGGGTTTGTCGCACGATGTATTGAAGATGTATCCCATTGAGCTTTCGGGCGGGATGAAGCAGCGCATGGTGATGGTCATTTCGACCCTGCTCAACCCGTCTCTGCTGATCGCCGATGAAATTACTTCGGCGCTGGATGTTTCCACCCAGCGGGCGGTGGCGGAAATGCTGGTGGAGTTCCGCGACTGCAAGATTGTCAAGAGCATGATCATCGTCACCCACGATATTTCGATCCTCTACCAGATTGCCGACAGTATCCTGGTCATGTATGCCGGAAAACTGGTCGAAAAAGCCGCCACCGAGGTGATCATTCACCAACCACGCCATCCGTATACCCGCCTGTTGATCGCATCGCTGCCCAAGGTTGGTATTCAGCATGACCAGAAACAGCTGGTGGGCATTCCGGGCAACCCGCCGCTGCTGCTCAACCCGCCGGTGGGCTGCCGGTTTCGCGAACGCTGCCCGCTGGCGTATGAGAAATGCATCGAAGAACCGCCGTTCATCGAGATCGAGCCAAACCACTACACAGCCTGCTGGAAGGAGATAGAAGGTCATGCTAGCGCTTAAAGAGGTCTCCAAAACCTACCGGATTGGCACGTTCGGCGGCAAGGAGTTGCACGCGGTGCGCAACGTCAGTTTCGATGTCAAGCCGGGCGAGGTGGTGGCGCTGATTGGGGAGAGCGGCAGCGGCAAAAGCACGATCGGCAAGATGATCCTGCGTTTGATCGGCACATCCGCCGGTAGCATCCAGTTCCAGGGCGAAGATATTGCTGCCTTTGATCATGCGAGAATGAAAGAGTATTACCGCAAGATTCAAGGCGTTTTCCAGGATCCGTTTTCATCCTTCAACCCGATCTTCAAGGCGGACCGGATTTTTGGCATCATCCGCGATGAATTCTATCCCCGGATTGGCGAAAAAGAATGGCAGGAAAAGGTGAATGTCTCGCTCACGGCGGTTGGGCTCAACCCGGAGCATGTGCTCAACAAATATCCGCATCAGTTGAGCGGAGGACAGTTGCAGCGCTTCCTGATTGCGCGGGCGCTGCTGCTCGATATTAATTTCCTGGTCGCGGACGAGATCATCAGCATGTTGGATGCTTCCACGCGTATCGATGTGCTCAACCTGCTCTCGGACTTGAAAGCGCGTGGTCTGGCGATCCTGTTTATCACCCACGATCTGTCGCTGGCGAACTACATCAGCGAACGGGCTATCATTCTCTACCGCGGCTGTATCGCGGAAATGGGCAATATCCAAACCGTTTTCAATCACCCGCTGCACCCGTATACCCGGCTGTTGATGGCTTCGGTGCCGCGCCTGGATAAAAAATGGGAAGAGCCGGTATCGGTGGTGGACGGGCGCGAAGCGACGCTGGATGGCTGCCCGTTTTACGGGCGCTGTCCGGTGGCGGATAAAACACTCGGCTGCGACCGCTTCCAGCCGCCGTTAGCCGAAGTCGAACCCAATCATTGGGTGTCTTGCTATCACTACCCGGTGGGGAAGATCAATCTACGGTGAGCGTCTTGCTCAGGTTGCGCGGGAAGTCCGGGTCGTAGCCGCGCGCAACCGCCATGTGATAGGCAAGCAGCTGTAACGGCAGCACGCTCAACAGCGAGGAGATTTCCGCGCGGGCAGCCGGCAGGGTGATCACATCGCTGGCATTGGCGCGCAGCCGGGCGTCTTCCTGCCCGATTGCAATTGCCCGCCCGCCGCGGCAGGTCACCTCGTTGATGCCGCTGACAATCAGGGGAACATCCTGCGCACCGGCGGCAAACAGCACCGGAAATTCGTCGGTGATGGCGGAAAGCGGTCCGTGTTTGAACTCGGTGGACAACATTCCTTCGCAATGGGCGTAGGTGATTTCCTTCAATTTAAGTGCGCCTTCCAGCGCCATGGGATAGGTCGCGCCGTAGCCCAGGCAGTACAGGTCGTTCCAGCGGTTGACCGAGGGGGTAATGGCGAGCACCCGTTCTTCGGTCGTGCGCAGGGTTTGCTCCATCAAGGCGGGAATCTCAGCCAGCGGCTGGGGGTCCAGTCCCGCCAGGCGGTACGCCAGCGCCAGGAAGGTGACGATCTGGTTGGTGAAGGTTTTGGTGGCTGGTACGCTGATTTCGTACCCGCAGCACAGCGGCAGCCAGCAGGCAGTGGCTTTGGTCAGGGTCGAGCCGATCACATTGGCTAGCCCAAAGCAGGTCATGCCGCGCGACTCGGCGGCTTGCAGCGCATTGAGCACGTCCTTGGTCTCGCCGGACTGGCTGACGAAGATGCCCACGTCCTGATGATTGACCGCCGGCAGGTACTGGGGGATGAACTGCGGCGCCAGCACCGGGATGACCGCTTTTCCCGCCAGTTGGGCAAAATAGACGGAACCTGCCAGGCAGGCGTGGTAACTGGTACCGCAGCCGATGAAGTACACCTGGCGCGCCGCCCGAATCGCGTTCAGCACGGTATCGACCTCCGGACTGCCTGCCAGCAGGTGCAAGACCTCGCGGGCGACTTGTGGCTGTTCGTGGATTTCCTTGAGCATGAAATGGGCGTACCCGCCCTTTTGCACGGCTTCCATTGTCTGGGTGACGTGCTCCGGCTGGCGTTCGATCGGGCTGCCGTCCACCACCGAATGCAGCTCGATCCCGTTCGCGCGCAGGGTGATGATCTCCCCATCCTGAATGCGGACGACAGTGCGGGTGAGCGGCAGGATGGAAGGCAAATCGGATGATACGCAGGTAAAGCCATCGCCAATGCCGACCACCAGCCCGGAACCTTTTTTGATCGCGTACAGGGTGTCCTCGTTGACCCGTCCGATCACGTAGGCGTAATCGCCTTGCAGGTCATGGTATGCCATGCGAATGGCTTCGATGAAGTTATGTCCGCGGTCGATGTAGCGCTCGACGGCGTGGACGCACGACTCCCCGTCGTTGTGCGAGCGAACGATCATCCCTTCCGCCATGAATTGCTGGCGCAGTTCGACATTGTTGACCACGTTGCCGTTGTGCGCGCCGACCATGTCACCATCGGAATCCAGGTGCGGCTGGGCGTTGACCTGCGAAGGCGCGCCGAAGGTTGCCCAGCGCAGCTGGGTGATGCCGCGTGTGCCGATCATCTCGTTGAAGTTGTAGCGTTCGGCAACCAGGTCCACCTTGCCAACGTCTTTGCGTAAATCGATTTTACTGTCGGAAAGGGTCGCCGCGCCGACCGAGTCGTACCCGCGGTAGGTCAGCCGCCGGGCAGCCTCCATCAGGATTGGACCCAAAGGTTGTTCTTCTTGTGTGACAATTCCAAAAATTCCGCACATAGTACCCTTTTGAAAGATGGAGTGTCGGTTTGCAAAACAGGCATAGTTTATCATAAACTGCCGGGAGCGATGGTATCCCGTTCTCAAGCTCTCAAGGACGAAAATGGTGTTAAACTAATTGTACGCCCAACTATTTCCACTTCTCAGGAGTGCACGATGCTGCTGTGTATCGATATTGGCAACACCAACATCAAACTCGGCATGTTCGAGGGCGAGCAAATGTGTTGTCACTGGCGGATCGCCACCGACCGCAACCGGCTGGTGGACGAATACGCCGTGCTGCTGCTCAATCTGCTGTCCACGTCCGGGTTGAGCGCAAAGGATGTGCACGGTGTGGCGTTTTCTTCGGTCGTTCCGGCGCTGACGCAGGTGTTCGCGGAGCTGTCGCAAACCTACCTGCACCAGCCAGCCTTGATCCTTGGCGAGGGAATCGACCTTGGGATGCGCGTTAACACCCATAACCCCGCCGAGGTCGGTTCGGACTTGATCGTGAACGCCCTGGCAGCCCATCACCTGTACGGCGCGCCGGTGATCATCATCGGTTTTGGTACTGCCACCACTTTTTCCGCCGTCTCGGCAGAGGGCGACTTCGAGGGCGTGTCCATCGCGCCGGGGATTCTGACCAGCGCCGAATCCCTATTCCGTGCCACTGCCACTCTGCCGCAGGTCGCCCTGGCGCACCCCCAGGCTGCGATTGGCAGGAATACCCTCCAATCCATGCGCTCCGGGATTGTGTTTGGTTTTGCCTCGCTGGTGGAAGGACTGGTAGAGCGCATCCGCGGTGAGCTGGGCGGTCAGGCGCGGGTGGTTGCCACCGGCGGTCTGGCGGAATTGATCGCGCCGGAAACGCAGGTGATTGATTTTGTAGAACCCAACCTGGCACTGATCGGGCTGCGCCTGCTGTACCAGCGCAGCCGTTCAGCCTGAATGGCGCAGATTGCGGCGTAAAATATCGGCGATGGTCAGGTTGTGGCGGCTGCCCAACTGCTGGTTGATCATCTCGATCTGTTTGCGCGGTGAGTAGAACACCTCGCTCCAGCCGTATCCGGCGCAGGCTGTGGCGGCAATCTCGTTGCCTGCGGCGTCTTTGCCCCACCATTCGCGGTAGGCTTTTTCCAGGTCGGGGCGGATGTGCAGCTCGGGCAGGTCGAAATGGGCGGAATAATAGAAATCCGGCGGCAGTGCATTGAGCAGAGTCTCGAAACTGTGCACGCGAATGCGAATATCCTCGCTGCCGTCGCATTCGGTGATCCGGCACAATCCGCGCAGGGTGGCGAACGGGGCAATCACTTCCACCCAGCGGATGCGCGGGAAGCGCTCTTTGATCTTGTTGATCACCTCGCGCATCACCAGCCCGCTGGCAATGCTGTCGGCAATGAACGCGACGGTAATGTTCTCGTGCTGGATTTTATCCAGGTCCTTATCCTTGAAGAGGGTCATTTCGACCTTGCGGTTGTAAACCGGTACGCTGCTGTCGAAGACATGGTGGGCATCTAGGATGACCTCGTCGCACAGATACCCGTAGTTGTGATAGATGGCTTCGGTGACCTGGTACTTCAGCCCTTCGCGCGCAATTGGGAAGATTGCCATGTTGGACTGGCGCTGGCTGGCAAACAGGGGTTGGAAGACC
>JBBIQB010000153.1:0-6625 GCA_037442545.1 Bellilinea sp. | reverse complement strand
CGCCTTGCCCAACGCAAGGATATCCAGGTCGAAACCTCGACGGACGTCCCCGAATTTCATCGCCTGATGGTGGTCACCGGCAGGCGGGATGGTTTTGGGGTGCATTCGCTGGCGTATTACCAGCGCGCGTATGACCTGTTTGCTCCTGACGGGATGTGCGCCCTGTTGGTGGCGCGTTTTCAGCGCCAGCCGCTGGCAGCCCTGATGGTTTTTGCCTTTGGCGAGCGGGCGTGGTACTTTTACGGCGCTTCGACCGACGAGGAACGCCAGCGCATGCCAGCCTATTTGCTGCAATGGGAGGCAATGCGCTGGGCAGCTGCGCGTGGCTGCCGTGTGTACGACCTGTGGGGTATCCCGGATGAGGAGGAAGGCGTCTTGGAAGCCGGGTTCACCAATCGCGCGGATGGTTTGTGGGGGGTGTACCGCTTCAAACGCGGTTTTGGCGGCAGGTTGCGCCGGGCGGTGACCGCCGTGGACGTTATCTATCAGCCAGCGTTTTACCGGCTTTACCAGCTGTATAACCGGCTGCGGCGCGGAGAGGGGACAGCCGGATGAGTTATTGCTATCAATGTGGAGGCGAACTGCACTGGCTGCCGGTGGAAGGCATGGCACGCGAGCGCTGCCTGTGCTGTGGGTGGGTGCATTACCCGCAATTGAAGGTCAGCGCCGCGGCGCTGGTCACCCGTGGCGATGCGCTGCTACTCGTCCGGCGCAGCAACCACCCCTGGCGGGGCTGCTGGTATCTCCCCGCCGGTTATGTGGAAGCCGGCGAAGACCCGGCGCGGGCTGCCGAACGCGAATTGCAGGAAGAGACCGGTTTAACCGCCGCGGCGAACGAGCTGGCTGGCGTCTATTTCTTCGATGACGACCCGCGCGGCAACGGGTTGTTGTTGGTGTACCGTTGTGACCTGAACGGCGGGTCGCTGCATGCCACTGCCGAAGCCGACCAGGCGGGTTATTTCCGCGCCGACAATCTGCCCACACCATTGACCGGTGCCGGGCACGAGCGTGCCATCCGCGATTGGGCGCAGCACTGGATGGCGAGGTCACCGTGAAGTGCGCCGACTTGCAGCAGTGGAATGCGCTGATTGCTAATCTACCCGGGGCGCACATCCTTCAGACGCGCGAATGGGCGCAGTTCAAGGCGGAGTATGGCTGGCGACCCCTGCCGCAGGTCTGGCGGGATGAGCGCGGCGGGGTACAGGCGGCGGCGATGGTGCTGGAACGCAGCCTGCGCCCGGGTGGTTTTTCCGCGCTGCTGCGCGTGCTGTACGTCCCGCGTGGTCCGCTGTTGGATTGGGGTAATCGGGCTCTGCGCGCGCAGGTGGTGGGCGACCTGGAAAGGCTGGCGCGCCAGCGGCGGGCTATTTTCATCAAGATGGATGCGGAAGCGGTGTTGGGAAAAGGCGTCCCCGGCGAGCCGGATGCGGTCGATATGTCCGCCGGAACGGATTTACAAACTCTGCTGCACGCGCGCGGCTGGCGCTTTTCTGATGAACAGGTGCAATTTCGCAATACGGTCTGGCTGGATTTGGGCGGAAGCGAAGCGGACTGGCTGGCGCGGATGAAACCCAAAACGCGCTACAATTTGCGCCTTGCCGGGCGCAAAGGGGTCACTGTGCGGGACGGAACGAGCGCCGACCTGGGGCTGCTGTACCGCATGTATGCCGAAACCTCCGTCCGCGACGGCTTTGTCATCCGTTCGGAGGCGTATTACCGCGATGTGTGGCAGCGCTTTTTGGATGCGGGTATGTCGGAAGCGCTGATCGCTGAAGTGGAGGGTGAACCGGTTGCCGGACTGATACTGTTTTTCTTCGCCGGGCGGGCCTGGTATTTGTACGGCATGTCTCGCAACCTGCACCGCGATAAAATGCCCAACTACCCGCTGCAATGGGAAGCAATGCGCCGGGCAAAAGCCCGTGGATGCACCAGTTATGACTTATGGGGCGCGCCGGACGAATTCGACGAAACCGATTCGATGTGGGGGGTTTTTCGCTTCAAGCAGGGATTGGGCGGTGAGGTCATCCGCACGATGGGTGCATGGGATTTTCCGGTTAACCGGCTGATCTATACCGCCTACACCCGGTTGCTGCCGCGCGTGTTGGATTGGATGAGAAGGCGGGGCAGGCTTCAAACCCGCCGGGAGGCAGGCTTATGATACCACGCGTTCGGATTGCTCATTTGCCAACACTGTCCCGCCTGAGCGCCGCGCTGGGCGATGTGCGCCTATGGGTCAAACGGGATGATCAGACCGGGCTGGGCGGGGGCGGCAACAAGACCCGCAAGTTGGAATACGTGCTGGCGGAAGCGCAAGCCAACGGGGCGCGGACGCTGATCACCGTCGGGGCGGCGCAGTCCAATCACTGCCGCCAGACTGCCGCGCTGGCAGCGCGCTTCGGGTTGGATTGCATCCTGGTTCTGTCGGGGGATGAGCCCCAGCCGTATTCGGGCAATTTGCTGCTCGACCGCCTGTTCGGGGCGGAAGTGGTCTGGAGCGCGTACGCAAATCGCGACGCAACCCTGCGGGCAACCTTTGAAATTGCCTGGGAGCGGGGGCGCCGCCCGTTCCTGATCCCGTTGGGCGCTTCAACGCCGACCGGGACACTGGGGTACGTCACGGCTTTCGAAGAATTTGCGGCGCAAGGGTTAGAAGCGGATTGGATCGTGATTGCATCCTCATCCGCCGGAACACAGGCGGGATTGGTGCTCGGCGCGCGGCGGGTGGGCTGGAACGGCAAAATCCTGGGGGTCAGCATTGATCAACCTGCGGATGAATTGCAACAGCGGGTGGCAGAGCTTGCCAGCCAGGCTGCCGACCGGCTGGACGATGCGTGGCGAATTGCGCCTGAGGATATCCTGGTCAATGACGAATACTTGGGCGCGGGGTATGGGGTGCTGTCTCAGGCGGAGGTGGATACGCTGCGCCTGTTCGCCCGCCGCGAAGGGCTGCTGCTTGACCCGGTGTATACCGTCCGGGCGGCTGCCGCGATGATCGATCTGATCCGGCGCGGTTTCTTCAAAACGGGCTCGCGGATTTTGTTCTGGCATACCGGCGGCACCCCGGCGTTGTTCGCGGATGCCTACCGCGACCTGTTATCCCAGCAATAGGCTAGGGTGGCGCAAGCGGCCGCCAGGCTGCTCCGAAATCGAAATCCTTATCGGTGGTCAGGCGGATGCGGTTGGAACCGTTGATGGTCATGATATAGATATCGTGATTACCGCCGTCGGGCCAGCCCTCGAAGGCGACCCAGTTGCCATCCGGAGAGATATTTACCTGGGCAATGGGACCGGGGTCCGTTTGTCCGGGAGGCGGGATGCGCGAAACCCGCGTCGTGAAGCGGTCTTCATATTTCAGCGCAAACAGATTTGGCAAGCCGTTTGGTTTCATCTGGCTGTAGAGGATGAGATTACCGTCTGGCGACCAGGCGGGCCAGAGATCATGAACTTCACCGCTCAACGAAAAGCGCTGCTGGTTTGCGCCGTTATCGGACATGACCCAAATTTGTCCGTAGACCGATTCGCGCACATAGGCGATCTGGTTGCCGGTGGGCGACCAGGTGGGGTACTTCTCGCGAAAGCGATTGGAGGTCAATTGAAGCAGGGTATTGTCGCGTAAATTATAGACGTAGATATCTGGATTGCCCGATCGGGTGGAGGTAAAGGCGATGCGGTTGCCGTCCGGCGACCAGGCGGGGTCGTAATCTGCCGACGGACTGGGAGGCAACGGCAGCAGGTTGGGCGATCCACCTGTGACCAGATCCAAAATGAAGATTTTGGAATTGTCGTACTGGTCGCGCCGCGAGGCGCAGGGTGAGATGAAGGCGATTTTTTTTCCGTCCGGCGACCAGGCGGGCTTGCAGGCACCGTCCGGTAAATTAGTCAGCGGCAGCTGTTGGGTGCCGTCGACGTTCATCATCCAGACTTGCATATCGCCGGTACGATTGGAGGAGAATGCGATCTGCCCGCCGCCGCCGAGTGGGGTGGGCGTCGGGCTAAGAGTGATGGTTGGGGTTAAAGTCGGCGTGGGTTCGAGGGTTGGCGTCAAGCTTGGCTGCGGAGTGGGGGTTTGGGTGGCTGCATCCAGGGGCGGTTGGGTGAACTGTTGTGCCAGCACAGTATTTTCCGGTGTATTTTGTGTGAAAAAAGTTGGCGAAGACAGCGCTGGAAAAATGGCACTGCGCAAGGTGGTGGGTACGCCCGGTTCGAGGATGAAAAATATGGTCAACAGGCTTGCCAGGATGAGTGAGACGGGCAGAAGGCTGGTGGTTTTCTTTCGCCGTACCGGTCGGGAGGTGCGCCGCTTGAGCATCGGGTCGACATTCAGGTTGTTGGGATCATTCAGATCGTCGAGGGATGCCAGGTTCTCCATACGGGTGGATACCGGCTGGAGCGGCGGTGGGGTGACAGTGATCTGGCTGATCGGCGCCCGGTCAATGGAACTGGCGTCCAACAAGGCGTGCTTGAACTCCAACGCACTCTGGTAGCGCTGCTCGGAATCGACGGAGAGCGCTTTTTCGATCACCAGTGCCATCTTGCGCGAGGTTTTGGGGGCAAATTCGCGCACGGGGGTCAAATCGGCTTTGCCGGTGGCACGCGATAAGCCGTCCTCTGGAATGGTGCCGGTCAAACAGGCGTATAGGGTGGCGCCCAGTGAATAGATATCGGTGCGCGCGTCGGTGGGCGCAGTACCGTACTGTTCCGGCGGAGAATAGCCGGGGGTCATTGCCCGCGCGCCGGTGGTGGTCTGTTGGCTGCCGCTCATCACCTTGGCTAAGCCAAAATCGACCAGAGAAATTTGTCCCTCGGGGGTGATTTTTATATTGCCGGGTTTGATGTCGCGGTGAATGATTGGGGGAACGCGGGTATGCAGGTAATCCAGCGCGTCACAAATTGCCACGCCGATCAAAATCACTTCCTCGTCGGGCAGCGATCCCAGGCGTTCGATGCGCTGGCGCAGGTCCTCTCCATCAATGTAATCCATGATCAGGTATTGCCCCTGACCGGGAATCGTAAAATAATCCCCCACGCGGGGCAGGTTGGGATGGCGTACACTGGCGAGGATGTTGGCTTCCCGTTGAAACTGGCGGGCGTACTCGTCGGTTAAAAATAAATTTTCTTTGGCAGCGACCGGGACTCCCAGATTTTCATCCATCGCCTGGTAAACCGACCCCATCCCGCCTTGACCGAGGATTGAAACAATCCGGTAGCGGTTATTCAGGACAGTTCCAGCAGCGAGCGGCATCGCTTATCATTCTACCCAAATTGGCATGGGGACGCAACGAAAAAAGGGCTGCATGAATGCGGTTTTCATAAGTGAAAGGTGGCGTGGCAGGCTGGCACGTGCTTGACTTCGGTTTTTTTGCTCTCGTGCTATAATCAAAATCAGTCTGTTTTCGAGGTTATTGGAAAACCATCGATGAATCTGGATATCCGCACGGCAGTGCAAACCACCTTTTTCCTTCTCCTCCTGGGGGTGGTGTTCAGTATATTCTTCGGGGTCCGCACCATCCGATCCGCCCAGCGACTGTTGTATTTTCGCAAACGGCGGGAGAAGACTTCGCGCGGGTGGCGGTTGATCTTTAGTGCCGTATTGCTGGCTGGTTTTGCCTTTGCCGTAAACCGTTATGCCGAGCCGGTCGCCTACCAGATGTTCCCGCCATCCCCAACGATCACTTTAACCCCCACCATCACACTCACGCCGACCATTTCGCTGACCCCGACCATCACCCTTACTCCTACGTTCACCGTCACGCCGCTCGAATCACCCACCCCGATTCTACCGGATGCCATTGCGGCGTTGATCGAAACCACAATTACCCCCAACCCGGAAGCGGTATTCAGCCGGGTGGTCTTCTCCAAACAAATCGACAGGGATTTTCAACCGGTCAACCCGCAGACCGAATTCCAAAACCCGGTTGGTAGATTGTACGGGACATTCAGTTACGATAAGATGTCCACCGGCGGGCAGTGGACAATTTTGTGGGTGCGCATTTCGGACGGCAAAATCCTGTGTTTCCTGACCGAACCCTGGGCGGGCAGTACCGGCGGTTATGGGTACACCGAATGCCAGCCGCCGGCGGAGGACTGGACTCCCGGCGAGTATGAGGTCCGGATTTTCGTCGGATTGGAGTGGAATTCCTTTGGGCGCTTTGCGATCGTTGGCGAGCCGCCGACCCCAACCGCCACAGTTTCGCCGACGCGTACGCCAACTGCTTCCGCTACGCCAAGTGGGACACCCACCATCACCCCCACCCGCACAATTACTGCGACGATTTCGCCGACGTTTACCCGAACGATCACGCTGACCATCTCGCCAACGCCAACCCGTACCATTACCCTGACTCAGACCCCCACGCTCACGCGGACGATCACACCCACGCGCACGATTACGTCCACACCCACGCCGACCCGCACGCGCTGGCCGACCGCAACCACCAGCCCATAATACCGGCGAATTTTCGAGGACTACACCACCAGACCGGGCGCCTCCAGATCCGCCAATGCCAGGGCGATTTTGGCTGCCAGGCGGGCATTGTTGCGCAGCAAAGCCAGGTTGGCGGTTAGGCTGGCGCCGCCGCTCAGGCGGGCAGCCGCATCCAAAAGGTAGGGCGACAAGGCTGCGCCG
>JBBIQB010000152.1:0-6632 GCA_037442545.1 Bellilinea sp. | reverse complement strand
GAAATTTGCGTGGGCGGGGGCTGCATCAACATGCCCTGGCCAATCCCGGACATTTGCCTGCCGCGCTGGTGTGTGTTCTCCGCCGACCCGGACATTTCCATATCCCCCGACCTGGCAGCCTTTGTCGCCCAGGAGATCAGCCTGGCGGCGCGCATCGAGGCGCGCTATTACGACGCCAGCCTCCCGCCGCCCGCCATCGACCCGTGCGGATTTCTGCGCGGCATCCTCGCCGACTCCAGCCTGATCGATCCCTTCCCCGATCACAACCAGTGGCACATCCACATCATCCCGGAGTGGATCGACCTCGACCTGTTCGACTTTGCCGACATTGTTGGCGATTTGATCGAGGATGCGCTGACCGCGGCGGTCAGCGCGCTGATTCCCGGTGGCTGGGTGCGCGACCTGGTGCTGGCAATCATCGGCGGGATCGCCGATTTCATCCGCTGGCTGCTCGACATTCCCGATGAGATCGACGAATGGCTCAGCGATCTGTTCAACATCAGTTTTGGGCTGGGTGACCTGTTGATCCAACTGGTGGGCGACTTCTTTGCCACCTGCGTGCCGGTCTACCGCATCGACGACCCGTTCGAGATCCTGCCGGCGGAGGTGAATACCAGCGTATTCCTCAGCGGCGCGGCGGTGACCCTGGTGCCGGTGGCTGTGCCGGTGCGCAGCCTGTCGGTCAGCGTCAACGACGTGGAACTGGTTGTTCAGGCGGATATTGGAGCGTGAGCGATGAGTACCAAACCAAAAGAAGTCTTACTCAACCGCTCGTTGTTCGTTCAACGGGCGTTCGATAGCGGCGCGATCACCGTGCTGACCACGCTGATGCACCGCTTTGGCGAGAGCGGCGATTATGACCTGTTTGTACGCCGCGCCGGGCGGACGGTTGCCCGGATGATGGTGCGGGTGGTGGACAGCGACGCTCCCTACCAGCATAATCTCGACCTTGCCAACCTGCGACCTCAGCAGCGCGAGTGCTGCCGCGAGGAAGCCGATCTGCTGCTGCACACCGGCGGGGTGCTCAGTTTTTACGCCTCGCAAGGCTCGGCGTCTTTCCAGGTTGAGGTGCAGCGCCTGGGCGCAAAGGACAAGCAAGTACTGCTGAATAACGCCGAGCAGCTGCCGGGCGGCGACTTTTTTGCCGTCATCCCGCTGCAGCCCGGCGTCTACCGGGTGAGCGATTCGCTCAACAAAGCCGAAATGCTGCTGCGGGTTGCCATGCCGCCGCTGCCGGGCAAAGAGCGCAAGCCGGGCACCGCCAGGGACAAGAAAGCCCGCGCGGAGCGCGAATACCGCCCCGACCAACCCACCCTGGTGGATGCCGGCAAGGGCGGCTTTGCGCGCAAGGAAGTGGGGCTGTATTCCGGTCAGGCGCTGGTGTTTCAGTGCAAGCAGGCGGCGCGGCTGCGGGTGGAAATGGAAAAACCCGAAAAACCCGCCAGCAAACCGGCAAAATCCATCCGGCGCGGCAAGCCGCCGGCAAATTGAAGCGCGTATTGATGCGGCTTTGACCATCACAGCGCCCGCACACCCAATCTGATCAGGTGTGCGGGCGCGCAGTTTAGTATGGACGGTCTCAACCATTCCCGCACTGGCTTGCTGCCCGCATCGCGCGACGAATTGGTAAAAATAAGCAAACAATTTGTAAAAAAACATTGACATTTAGAATATTATGCTGTACTATTTGTATGCAAATATAAACATTCGAAGGAGTTTAAAAAATGTCGTACCAGGAAAAAAGAACCGTCGTCGGGATCCTCTCCGGCATTGCCATACTGGCAGCCTACTGCCTCTACACGTTCAACCGTTACGCTGCGGGCGCGGTTACCCCAGGAGACCTGAAATTTTGGGCAACCACCATGCTGATCTTCATCGGCATAGGTATTGTGGCGTCCATCGTCATTCAGATCGTCTTCCACATTGTCTTGTCGATCTCCATCGCGGTGACCAAAACCATCCACAATCAAGCGGTGGATGACAAGGAAATCGAAAAAAACATCAATTCGGAAATGGTCGAGGACGAACGCGACCGGCTGATCGAGTTAAAATCCAATCGGGTCGGCTTCATCTTCGCCGGGATCGGCTTCGTCGCCGCGCTGTTTGCGCTGGTGTTCGATTATTCCCCGGTGGTCATGCTCAACATCCTGTTCATTTCCTTCAGCGCCGGTTCGGTCTTGGAAGGCTTTGCCCAGTTGTACTTCTACCGCAGGGGTGCCTGATATGGCGAAGAAATACAGCATCACCAACAACATTCGCAAACTGCGCTTCTTTGCCAACGAAATGACCCAGCAGGAACTGGCGGAAAAAGCCGGCGTTTCCCGGCAGACGATCATCGCCATCGAAGCCGGTAAGTATTCCCCGTCGCTGGAGCTGGCGTTCCGCATTGCCGACGTGTTCGGGGTAACAATTGGCGAGGTGTTCGCCTACCAAGTCAAACAGGATTGACGCTATGAAAGCCATGGTATACGATAAAAGCAATGGAGTGGATATGCTCGCGCTGCGCGAGGTGGAAACGCCCACTCCCCGAGAAAACGAGGTGCTAATCCGTGTGGCGGCTGCGTCGATCAACGCCGCGGACTACCGCTCGATGCGCATGGGCATCATCCCGCGTCGCAAGATCTTCGGCGCGGATGTAGCCGGGCGGGTGGTGGCAGCCGGCGGCCGGGTGACAACGTTCAAGGTTGGCGACGCGGTGTTTGGCGACCTGTCCGGGAGCGGCTTCGGCGGGTTCGCCGAGTACGTTGCCGCGCCTGAGACGGTGCTGGCGCTGAAACCCTCTGGGGTGTCCTTTGTCACCGCTGCGGCGCTGCCTATGGCAGCCGTGACCGCCCTGCAAGGGCTGCGCGACCGCGGCGAAATCCGCTCCGGGCAGCGGGTGCTGATCTACGGCGCCGGAGGCGGCGTGGGCGGTTTTGCTGTGCAACTGGCGAAGGTGTACGGGGCGCAGGTGACCGCGCTGTGCGCTCCCGGCAACATCCAAATGGTGCGCTCGCTGGGGGCGGATCAGGTGATCGATTATTCCAAAGAGGACTTCCACGCGGGCGGTGCGCGCTTCGACCTGATTTTGGCGGTCAACGGCAGCCAGCCGCTCTCCGCCTATAAACGTGCCCTGGCGGCGCGCGGGGTGCTGGTTGTGGTGGGAGGCGGACTTGGGCAGCTGTTCAAGGTGATGCTGTTTGGATGGGCGCATGCTTTGGGCGGTAAAAAGATGCGCGTGCTGGCTGCCAAACCCAACGCCCGCGATTTGGAATTCATCATCCGGCTGGTGGAGCAAGGCAAGCTCACGCCGGTCATTGACCAGATCTACCCCCTGGAAGAAGCCGCGGCGGCGGTGCGCTACCTCAGTCAGGGGCATGCGCGTGGAAAAGTCGTCCTACTTGCTGGTGAAGTCTGAGGCAGCACGAGCCTGCCGCCGGCTGATCCCGCGCGCGTGGTGAGCCTGTCGAACCATGCGCGCGGCGCCGCCGGCTGAGCTTGCCGAAGCCAGCGGCGGGAGGGGTGTACATCATCGCCAACCCCGTAAACGTTAACGAATCACTCTCCCGCTTAACTTTTAAGCAAGCCGCTGCCTTGGCGTAGGGTTGGGCGTGCTATAATTTTTTTTTGACCATCCCATTACCCTCGAGCCGCCGTCATGTCCTTCGTTCATCTGCATGTCCATACCCAATATTCACTGCTGGACGGCTTTTCGCACATCAAGAAGCTGGTGCAGCGCGTGCGCGAGATGGACATGCCCGCCGTCGCTATCACCGATCACGGCAGCATGTACGGGGTGATCGAGTTCTTCAACGCCGCCAAATCCGCCGGGGTCAAGCCAATCATCGGCATGGAGGCGTACCTTGCCCCGCGCAGTATGCGCGAACGTGACTCGCGGCTGGATAAATCCTCCAGTCACCTGCTGCTATTGGCGGAAAACGACACCGGCTACCGCAACCTGCTCAAAATTGCCTCCGCCGCCCAGTTGGAGGGCTTTTACTACCACCCGCGCATCGATCACGACTTCCTCGCCGCCCACGCCCAAGGGCTGATCGCCACCTCCGGCTGCATGGCGGCGGAAATCCCGCGCCTGATCGTTGAGCGCGGCATCGACGAAGCCTGCAAGCAGGTCGACTGGTATTACGAAGTGTTCGGCAAGGATAATTTCTTCTTCGAATTGCAGCGCCACCAGATTCCCGAGCTGGAAACGATCAACCGCGCGCTGAAGGAGATCGCCCCGCGCTACGCCGCCCGCTTTGTCGCCACCAACGACGTGCACTATGTCGAGCCCGGCGATGCGCGCTACCAGGATATTCTGCTTGCCATCCAGACCGGCTCGCTGATCACCGATGCCAACCGCTTCCGCATGAGCGATGATACCTACTACCTGCGCACCCCGCAGGAGATGAGCCACCTGTTCCGCGAGCTGCCGGAGGCGCTGAGCAACACACTGTTGATCGCCGAGCGCGCCACTGTGGATCTGTCCACCAATGACTATCACCTGCCGCTGTTCGAGGTGCCGCCTGGCTGCACCACCGAAGGCTACCTGCGCAGCCTGTGCGAGCAGGGATTGCAGCGCCGCTACGCCGACAGCCCGCTGCTGCAGCCGGCGCGCGAACGCCTGGACTACGAGTTGGGCGTCATCCACGACATGAAATTTGACGCCTACTTCCTCATCGTGTGGGACCTGTGCCGCTTCGCCAGCCAGAATGGAATCTGGTACAACGCGCGCGGTTCCGCCGCCGGTTCCATCGTTGCCTACACCCTGGACATCACCAACGTTGAGCCGATTGCCCACGGGCTGATCTTCGAGCGCTTCCTCAATCCGGGGCGCATTTCCATGCCGGATATCGACCTGGATTTCCAGGATGACCAGCGCGCGCGGATGATGGAATACTGCGCCCGCAAGTACGGTGACGACCGGGTCGCCCAGATCATCACCTTTGGCACGCTCGGCGCGCGGGCAGCGGTGCGCGACGTTGGGCGGGTGATGGATATTCCCCTTAGCGAGGTTGACCGGGTCAGCAAGCTGATTCCCAACGTGCCCGGCAAGCCGGTCTCGATCAACGAGGCGCTGGAACAGGTGCCCGAACTCAAGACGCTGTACGCCAATACTCCCTATCTTAAGGAATTGATCGATACGGCCGTCCACATGGAAGGCTCGGTGCGCAGTGCCGGCACCCACGCCGCCGGGGTGATCATCACCGATAAGCCGATCATCGAATACATCCCGCTCCATCGCCCGACCAGCGGTTCGGAGGAATCGCCGATCAAGACGGTTACCCAGTTCGAGATGTCCATTGTCGAATCGCTGGGGCTGCTCAAGGTCGATTTTCTCGGGCTGGCAACACTGACCATCATGCAGCGCGCCTGCAACCTGATTGCCCAGCGCCATGCCAAGACCTACTCCCTCGAGAACATCCCCATCGACGACCCGCAGACGTTCGAATTTCTTGGCAAGGGGCACACCGCGGGCGTCTTTCAACTGGAAGGCACGGGCATGACCCGCTACCTGACCCAGATGAAGCCCAAGAACGTGGATAACGTCATCGCCATGGTGGCGCTCTACCGCCCGGGACCGCTGGATTACATTCCCGACTACATCCGCCGTATGCACGGCGAACAGGAGGTCACCTACCGTCACCCGTCGATGGAGGCGATCTTCAAAGAGACCTACGGCATCCCGATCTACCAGGAGCAGATCATGCGCGCCGCGGTCGAGCTGGCGGGCTATACCCTGTCGGAATCGGATGACCTGCGTAAGGCGATTGCCAAGAAGCAGAAGGACAAGCTGGAAAAACACAGCGAGAAGTTCGTGCGCGGCGCCAGCCAGCGCGGCATTCCCGCCGAAACCGCCGCGCAGATCTTCGCCGACTGGGAGGAGTTCGCCCGTTATGGGTTTAACAAATCTCATGCCGCCGATTACGGCATTATCGCCGTGCAGACCGCCTATTTGAAGACGCACTACCCGGTCGAGTACATGACTGCGCTGCTCTCGGCGTCCAAGAACGATACCGCCAAGGTGGCGTTTTATGTGGCTGACTG
Organism: Bellilinea sp.; assembly: GCA_037442545.1. Classification (GTDB taxonomy): domain Bacteria; phylum Chloroflexota; class Anaerolineae; order Anaerolineales; family Anaerolineaceae; genus Bellilinea. Next base: position 608 of record JBBIQB010000152.1, on the reverse strand, counting down.
CCGCAATATGGGCATTGCTGTGCTACCGCCGGACATCAACGCCTCGGGCTACGACTTCTCTATCGAAGATCGTCCGGGCGAAAAACCCGCCATCCGCTTTGGGCTGGGCGCGGTCAAGAACGTCGGGCAATCGCCGGTGGATTTGATCCTCGATGCGCGCCGTGCAGGGGCGTTCAAAGACCTGAACGACCTTGCCCGCCGCACCGACTTGCAAAAGGTCGGCAAGCGTTCGCTGGAATGCCTGGTGCGGGTCGGCGCGCTGGACGGCTTCGGCGAGCGCCTGGCACTGCTCGAAGGGCTTGACCGGGTCATCGCGGTCAGCGCCAGCCACTTCCGCGCGCTAAACAGCGGGCAAATGTCCTTCTTTGGCAGCATTGCCGGGGTGGACGAACAGATCACCCTGCGCAATGTGCCGGTTCTCGACCGCCGCGAACAGTTGGAGTGGGAGCGCGAATTGATCGGGCTGTACGTCTCCGACCACCCGCTTACCCCCTACCTGCCCACCCTGCAGCGCAAGGTGACTTGTTTCACCGCCCAGTTGAGCGAACTGCCCTCCAAGGAGCGGGTGTGCGTGGCGGGCATGGTCACCCGCTTCCGCAACCACCAGA
>JBBIQB010000151.1:0-6680 GCA_037442545.1 Bellilinea sp. | reverse complement strand
AGGACAACCCCACCGGTTTGTACCGCCGCGAGTTCGACATTCCCGATAACTGGGTTGGTCGGCGGGTCATGCTACACTTTGGCGGGGTCGAATCCGCGTTTTATCTCTGGGTCAACGGGCAGCGGGTTGGTTTTAGCAAAGATTCGCGCCTGCCGGCTGAATTCGAAATTACCGAATACATCCGCCCCGGCAGGAACAGCCTGGCAACCGAGGTCATTCGCTGGAGCGACGGTTGCTACCTGGAAGATCAGGATCACTGGCGTATGGCGGGCATCTACCGCACGGTGCAGTTGTACAGCCTGCCGCAGGTCTACCTGGCAGACGTATTCGCCAAACCCGCGCTGGATACCGCCTGTCGCAGCGGCAGCCTGACGGTGGTAGCGCGCATCGGCGGATCGATCTTTCAATCCCACGGCTACCGGGTGGAAATGCAGTTGTTCGACCCCCGCCAGCAGCCAGTGTTCCCCAAATACCTCGGCAAGACCTTTCACCTCGACCTGTCCGAACCCTCGCAGGTCGTGCTGCGCCAGCCGGTCGCTGCGCCTGCCCTCTGGTCACATGAGACGCCCAACCTGTACACGCTGCTGGTTGTGCTGCGCGATCCGAACGGAAGCCCGGTGCAGTACACCGTCCAGCGCATCGGCTTCCGCCGCCTGGAGATCAAGGAACGCCAGTTGTGGATCAACGGAAAAGCCGTGCTGATCAAAGGCGTCAACCGCCACGAACACGACGAGCGGCGCGGGAAAGCCGTCACGCTCGAATCGATGCTGGCTGACATCCTGCTGATGAAACGCTACAACATCAATGCCGTGCGCACCAGCCACTACCCGAACGACGAGCGCTGGTACGACCTGTGCGACGAGTACGGTATTTACGTCTGGGATGAAGCCAACATCGAGACCCACGCGCTCTACAACCGGTTGTGCCACGACCCAGAATGGCGTACCGCTTTTCTCGAACGCGGCGCGCGCATGGTCGAACGCGATAAAAACCATCCTTCGGTAATCGTCTGGTCGCTGGGCAACGAATCCGGCTACGGCGCCAACCACGACGCGCTGGCAGGCTGGATTCGCGGCTACGATCCCGACCGCATCGTTCATTACGAAGGCACCATGCGCCACAACTGGGACGACGGACATCTGGCTTCCGATCTGGCGTGTCCGATGTACCCCTCCATCGAACGCATGGTTGACTATGCCCGCAATCCGCAATACCGCCGCCCGCTGATCATGTGCGAGTACGCTCACGCAATGGGTAACTCGGCTGGCAACCTAAAAGAATACTGGGACGCGATTAAAACCTACCCTGCCTTGCAGGGTGGCTTCATCTGGGACTGGGTTGACCAGGGGCTGGTGAAAACAGATGAAAACGGCGTTGCCTACTGGGCATACGGCGGCGATTTTGGCGACACGATCAACGACATGAATTTCTGCATCAACGGGCTGGTGTTCCCCGACCGCAGCATTCACCCGCCGATGGTCGAATTCAAAAAACTGATCCAGCCGGTGGCGGTCAACGCCATCAACCTGGCGGACGGGGAGATCGAGATATTCAACCAGCACGATTTCATCACCCTCGCCCACCTTGAAGCGCGCTGGGAATTACTGGTGGACGGCGAGGTCGTCCAGCGTGGGGCGCTGCCGCATCTGCACACCCGTCCCGGCTTTAGCGAACGGGTGCGCATACCATACAGCCCGCCCGACCTGCCGCCCGGCGCCGAGTGCTTCCTTAACCTGCACTTCTGCCTGGCGGAAGACGCTCCTTGGGCGGCTGCCGGGCACGAGGTTGCCTGGGAGCAGTTCAAACTGCCGTATGCCAGCCCGCGGCGCATCCTCCCCAGCACCGCCGCGCACGGCAGGGTGGACATTGATACTGGGAACGATACGCTGGTCGTGCTCAGCGCGGATTTCAGCGCGGCGTTCGAGCGTGACAGTGGACAGTTGGCGCATTTCGATTGGAAGGGCGTGCGCCTGATCGAATCCGGCCCGCGCCTGAACGTCTGGCGCGCGCCGACCGACAACGACGGCTTTAAGTGGCAACAGCCGCCTGGCGAGGACAAACTGCTGGCTGGCTGGCTGAAAGCCGGGCTGAACCGGCTGCTATACCACCTGGAAGCCTTCGAGGTCACTCAGCCTCACCCGGCAGCCGCCCAGGTGCGGGCGGTCATCCGCGCCCAGGCGGAGGGCGTGGATGCCGGCTTCCGCCAGCAGGCGCTCTATTCGATCTTTGCGCACGGCGGCATCCTGCTCGAACAGCGCATCACCTGCTTTGGCAACCTACCGCCCCTGCCGCGCATTGGCGTGGCGCTGGTCGTCCCGGCCGGGTTCGAAACCTTTACCTGGTTTGGGCGCGGTGCGCTGGAAAATTACGCCGACCGCAATGCCGGAACGGCGGTTGGGCTGTACCGCGGCACGGTGGCGGAGCAGTACGTCCCCTACATCATGCCGCAGGAAAATGGCAACAAAACCGACGTGCGTTGGGCGGCGTTGAGCAACGCGGCTGGATTCGGGCTGCTGGCTGCCGGTCAACCGCTGCTGGAGGTTTCGGTCAGCCACTTCACAGCCGATGATCTCTACCGCGCCATGCACACCCACCAACTCACCCCCCGTCCCGAGATCCATTTCAACCTCGACCTGCGCCAGTGCGGGCTGGGCGGGGCTTCCTGCGGTCCCGGCACGCTGCCCTTGTACCAGATTCAACCCGGTGAATACGCCTATTCCATCCTGCTGCGCCCGTTAGAGCCAGGCAACCCGCTCACCCGCCTGGCTCGCGAGTGGGTCGAGCCGTTTTGAGGAGTGACGACGAGATGCTCCCCCAACTGCCCTTCCCCTACCCAACCCTGCGCAGCGCCAACCCGGCGCTCGCGCGCGCCTACCGTATCGCCATTGGCGACCTGCTCGGCAATATCCAGCCGTTTCAGGACGGGCTGCTGGGTCAACCCGAGCCGGTGCTGCTGGCAGGGCTGGACTATGATACTCCCTGGACGCGCGACGCCGCCATCAACGTCTGGAACGGGGTGGGACTGCTGTGGGCGGATGTTGCCCGCAACACCCTGCTGTCAGTCCTCGAACGACGTCCGGATGGGGTGTATATCGGCGGGCAGTATTGGGACGCAATCATCTGGGCGCTGGGCGGCTGGGCGTATATCACGTTTACCGGCGAGCGCGATTTCCTGGCGCTGGCTCACGCGGCGGTGTGCAACAGCCTGCAACACTTCGAGGCGCAAGAATTCGACCCGCAATTCGGCTTGTTCCGCGGAGCGGCGGTGTACGGCGATGGCGTGGCAGCCTACCCTGACCGTTACCTGTCCGGCGGCAGCAGTTCGATCCTCGATTGGGTAAGTTTCAATCCAACCCGCAAGGCTGCCGCGGGTTACGGCATTCCGATGATGGCGCTCTCGACCAACTGCGTCTATTACCAGGCGTACCGGGTCGCCAACTGGATGGCGGCGGAATTAGGGCTGGCGGAAAACCCGCGCTTCACGGCGCGCGCCGCCGCCCTGGCGGAGCGCATCCAGGCGCACTTCTGGGACGCCGGGCGCGGCATGTTCCGCTACCTGGTCGATGCCGATGGCGGCTGCGATCACCAGGAAGGTCTAGGGCATGCCTTTGCGCTGCTGTTTGGGCTGACTGACCCGCAGCAGGCGCGCCGCGTGCTGGACAACCAGACCATCACCCCGGCGGGCATCCCCTGCGTCTGGCCAACCTTCCCGCGCTACGCCGCGCTGGGGGGATTCGGACGTCATTCCGGCACGGTTTGGCCATTCATCTCGGCTTGCTGGGGCGAGGCGGCGCTCGAATACCGCCGCGCGGATATTTTCGACCGCGAGTTCAAAACCTTCACCGCGCACATCAACCGCCACGAGCAATGTACCGAAATCATCCATCCGCTGACCGGTGAGATCTACGGTGGGTTGCAGGAAGCCGGCAAAGGCGTGGACGGGATGCAATGGGCATCCTGCGCCCGCCAGAGTTGGAGCGCCAGCTCCTATTTGCGCATGATCCTGAAGGGCTTGCTGGGGATGCGCTTCTCCCCCACTGGCATTCACTTCCAACCCCACCTGCCTTCCGGGTTTACCCCGTTGCAGTTGGACGGTCTGCCCTACCGCGCCGCCCGCCTGAGCCTGCACGTGGAAGGCAACGGCGACAGCCTGGTCGAATTCCACCTCAACGGGCAGCCCGCCCTACCCTTCCTCTCTGCCGACGTGCAGGGGGAGATCGAAATTTCGATGCGCGTCGGCGACAGATAGCCCGAACACATCCGGCGGCTTCACCGCTCACACACGGCTCGCTCGCGGTGATGATCTTTGTGCTTTTAGTTGACATTTTTTATGCCTGTCTTTATACTATATAAAGATTGTCATTTGTCGCAAGCCTTTGGACAATTCTTCCGTCATCAACCGGTCAATATCTTTAATTGGTATTCGCAGCAATGAGACCTTCGCATGAAGGACCGAACAAATAACCGGAACATCCACAACTCCTTCACCCGCATTCCCAGCGCGGGTGATTCCTGCTTGTCTGCTCTGTCCGCACGGACACCCCACCCGGTACGGTCTGCGTGCATTGCTGTCATACGCCGATGGAATTCAACCGCATAAATAGGAGGTGTTTAGCCGAACCCATGTATTTGTCTATGGCAAACCGACTCACAATCGTCCAATGATCAACCCGCCGGCAGCCGCGCCCCATTTCCGCCCGCTTCACCTGCCAGCGCAACCCTGTTCCGAATTGCTTTGGAGGAAAAAGATGAAGAGATGGTTTTTGAAATCCATGTTGTTGATGGTCGTGCTCTCGCTGGTGCTTTCGGCGTGCGCCGCCCCTGCCCAGCCCGCCGAGCCGACCCCGCCGCCCGCCGCCGAGCCAACCCCGCCACCCGCCGAACCCGTGCAACCGGCTGAGCCGGAAGAAACCCCCGAATTTACCTGGGGCGAATGGCGCAACACCGATCCGTACTCGCCCATGCCCGAAACCGTCACTGTGCGCATGGTGAAGGGCGGACAGGAAGGCTCCGCACTGCTGCCTGAAGGCGAAAGCGTCGAGGACAACCGCGCCTTGCGTTACATCGAGGCGGCCCTCAACATCGATGTCGTTTTTGACTGGGTCGCGACCAGTGACAGTTACCTGGATAAACTCAATCTGACCATCACTAGCGGTCAGATCCCCGACGTGATGATCGTCAACCCCGTCCAGCTCCAGCAGCTGACCGAGGCCGGCGCCATCGAAGATTTGACCGCCCATATCGAACAGTATGCCAACGCGGATATCCGCGGCAATTTTGAAGCCACCAATGGGTTAGCCTTGCAGGCTGCCACCATCGACGGCAAGATCATGGGCATTCCCAACGTCCAACCACAAGCGGACGCGCCGATTATGGTGTTCGTGCGCCAGGATTGGCTGGATAAACTCGGTTTGGAAGGTCCCGAAACCGTCGATGACGTTGCCGCCATCGCCAAAGCCTTCATCGAACAGGACCCGGACGGCAACGGTGAAGCCGATACCTTTGGCATTACCGGCACGCTCAACCCGGTGATGGTGCCCAGCAACCTGCACGGCTTCGACGCCATCTTCAACGCCTACGGCGCGTTCCCATCCTTGTTCTTCCGCAACGCCGCAGGCGAGATCGCCTATGGTTCGGTACAGCCAGAAATGAAGGAAGCCCTGGCGCGCCTGGCGCAGATGTATGCAGATGGTTTGATCGACCCCGAATTTGCCACCAAGAACACCGACAAATCCAACGAGATCATTGTCGGCGGCAAGGGTGGCATCATGTTTGGTCCGTGGTGGATTCCCTGGTGGCCGCTGACCGACTCGGTCACCAACGACCCCAACGCAAACTGGCAGCCTTTCCTGATCAAGGATAAAAACGGCGAGTACACCTTCTCGATGGGCGATTACACCTACAGCTTCGTCGTCGTGCGCAAAGGCTTCTCCAATCCGGAAATCGCGCTCAAGATCCTCAACGTGCAAAACGACCTGAGCTACGGGCTGAATGACGCCCCACAGTATTACCCGAACTTCAACGAAATCTGGACGCTGCTCTTCCCGATTCCCTTCCTGATCGAACAGCCATACGTGGTTGAGACGATGGGCACCCAGTACCAACAGGCGCTGGATGGTGAACTCGACCCAGCCACATTCAGCGAGGCGATGAAGGTCGAATTCGAGCAGATCCAGGCGGACATTGCCGCTGCGCGCAGCGTGCCCTCCAACTGGGCGGTGCGCATGGCACGCCTGGATGCCGCCCTGCTGCTAGCGGGCGGGTACAATGAAGTCCGCACCGACCCGGTTGCCACCCGCATTCTGCCCAACGAGCTGGCATGGACTTCGTTAAAGACCATGGAAGCCGAAACCATTCTGCAAATCGTCACCGGCGCGCAGCCCGTGGATTACTTCGATACCTTCGTGCAGCAATGGTACAACAGCGGCGGACAGGCGCTGCTGGATAAGATGAACCAGTAAGCCTTTACCGATTGTTTCACCCTGTGCTGGGGGATCGTCCCATCCCGGACTCCCCCAGCATTTCCCTTTTACAGCCCTTGCCAGTATGCCAAACGCCCCAATGGGGCGTCCGGTCTCCCGCAATGTTGCAAGGAAAGGATGACCATGTTCAAAAAAACGGACACGCTCTGGTATTACTTGATGATCCTGCCCGGCGTCGTGCTGCTGATTGCGTTCACC
>JBBIQB010000150.1:0-6826 GCA_037442545.1 Bellilinea sp. | reverse complement strand
AACTGTACTGGTCGGACGTGGAGGCGGTCAAAGGCGCGTATGATTGGAGCAAAGCGGCGAAAATCGAAAGCCGGCTGATCGACGCCACCCTAAACGGTCTCGAAGCAATTTTGCTGATTCAAGATGCGCCGGAATGGGCGCGCAAAGTCCCCGGCTCCCGTTGCGGTCCGATCAAGGAGGAGGAATGGGGCGCATATGCCAGTTTTGTCGAAACGGCGGTACGGCGCTACAGCCAGGCGCCGTACAATGTGCGCTATTTTCAGATCTGGAACGAGCCGGACGGTTTGACCAACACCACGAATTATAACCACGGCTGCTGGGCGGATGGGTCGGATGAGTATGGCGGCGGTAGAGCCTATGGCAAGATGTTGAACCAGGTGTATCCGCGCATTAAGGCGGTGAATCCCAATGCGCAGGTGCTGCTGGGTTCGTTGATGATGTTGTGCGATCCGCGCGAAACCAAACCGGAAAACTATTGCGACGAAGAAGCGTTTCGCAAGGCAGCCAACTTTTTCGAAGGCGTGATGAAAGAGGCGCCGAACGCCTTCGATATCGTCCAGTTTAATTCGGGTCCCTCCTACGAAACACGCAAAAACCCGGTCTGGCAGGAATTGAATAACTGGCGCTGGAAGAATGAGCGCGGCGGGTTGGTGAATGGCAAGATCGGCTATCTGCGCGAGATGATGACAAAATACGGTGTGGATAAACCAATCATGCATTCCGAAGCGTATCTGCTCGACCGCCCGATGGATGTAAACAGCGAAACGTACCCGGCTCACTTCGAGGAATTCGAAGAGCAGAAATCCGATTACCTGGTGTGGGTGTTTGCCAACGGCTGGTCGCGGGGGTTGAAAGCCGTCACCTGGTATTCGGTGGAAGGCTGGAAGGGTTCCGAGCTGGTCAGCGCCGGTCAGCCGGTCAAAGCGTATGATGCATTCAAGATCATGACCAGCCTGATCCAGTTCGCCACGTATGTCTCCCGCGAGGATCATCCTTCCGGATACACCCGCTTTGTGTTCCGCTCCGACAGCGAGGATATCTGGTTGCTTGTGCCGACGGGAGGAACCTATGAAGCCAATTACGCACTGCCCAAGCCGGCAACCTTCAAACGCGCCGTGGATGTATACGGCGTGGCTCAAACGGTGAGCGGTAATACGATCAACTTTACCCGCCCGCTGTACGTTTTTGTCGGTCGTTAGGTTCACCGCAGGTGGCTGCTGAACGGAAGGCGGCATTTCGATTGTCGTCCAATGTTGATATACTAAGGCTATGAATATCCTGCAACAAATCCTGATCTGGCTGAGCCGGTTGTTCTCACCCCCGCCCCCTGAACCGGGCGGGCAGCAACCGCCGCCAGTTACCCGCAAAGTGATGCGCATCATTTTCGATCCCATCCTCCCGGACAATGCCAACCGGCGCCTGAGCCAGCATCTGGGCTGGAACGATGTCGATACCCTGACCAGTGACTATGTCGAAGACCTGTTGACCTGCTCACACGGCTACCTGAATTACGAGATCGTTCAAACCGTTCGGGTGGATCACTTCCCGGTCAAAAAAGACGGCTTTGTCTATACGGTCGCGGATTATCTGCATGCCTGGCAATTGGGCAGTGGATTCCACCAGCCTGACCTGGTGGATTATGCCCGCTTGCTGCAAGACTTTGACCTGCTCGCCAGAGTCAATTCCGGCGCCATCGATGAGGTTTGGTTGTTTGCCATGCCCTATGCTGGTTTTTACGAGTCGCTGATGGTTGGACCAGGCGCGTTCTTTGTCAATGCCCCGCCGATGAGCGTTGCAAGCCTTGAGCGCCCGTTCATCATCATGGGGTTCAATTACCAGCGCGGGGTGGGCGAGATGCTCGAAGCGTTCGGTCACCGCGCGGAGTTCATACTTGGCCGGGTTTTTCAATCCACAAACGGCGACGCCAACCTGTGGGCGCGTTTCACCCGCTACGACAAGCAGTTCCCCGGCTTGTCCGAATGTGGAAGCGTGCATTTCGCCCCGAATTCCCGTACCGATTACGACTGGGGCAACCCGGCGTTCGTTGCCAGCCGCTGCCGCAACTGGTCGCAATTCCCCGATCTTTCGGGTGCGCCTGCACAGGTCAACTGCGCCGAATGGGGGGATGGGGATATTCGCAAACACCATACCTGGTGGTTGCGCCTGTCCCCACACTGGACCGGAAATACCAACGGCATTGCCTGGAATTGGTGGCAATACGTGGTCGATCCTTCTCAAACCTGAGCCGCCTGAAGATCACTTTTTTGTTTGCCTGTGGAGAATTACATGAGCAATCGTTTGGATGAGTTTGAAGCCTACCGCCAGCGCATGAACGAGCGAATTCTCGGCATCGATCATCTTGGCATCAAGCGTTTTTTCAACCTGGATACCATGGCGTATCACGATGGCGCGCTGGATGCGAAGACCAAGGAGTTGCTCGGGCTGGTGGCTTCGATGGTGCTGCGCTGCAACGATTGCATTGATTACCATATTCTGCAATGTGTCCAGACTGGCTGGACAGACGAAGAGTTGTACGAAGCGTTCAATGTTGCCCTGGTGGTGGGCGGCAGCATTGTCATACCGCACCTGCGACATGCCGTGGAAACCCTCGACCTGACCCGCCAGCGCGGGTAAACCGTCACGGTTTGGGTGTGCCGACGATTTTTTCGCGTGAAAAAAAGGCTTTAAGCAGGCTGAAGCCCAGTTTACCGGCAATTGCCAGGTACATCAGCCCGTTGACCAGGAAAAAGTAATCCCTGGTCAGGTGTTTGCGGTAGTACAGGTAATAGCTGCGGTGCCATTCGTAGATGCCGCGGTACGGCTGGTTGCGCGAGCCGCCCATCCCGCCGAAATGCGTGATTTGGCTGTGTGGATAATAATAGATCTTCCAGCCTGCCTGGCGGGCGCGGAAGCAGAAGTCCGCATCTTCCTGGTAGGCAAAAAACGCCTCGTCCAGATAGCCGATCTGGTCGACGACCGCGCGGCGAATCACCATGCAGGATCCGGAAACAGCCTCGACTTCAGCGGTTTCATCCTCCGGGAGATAGGTGAGCAGGTAGCGACCGAAGCGGGGATTGTGAGGAAACCGACGGTTTAATCCGCTAAAGTAAGTAATCACATCCCAAGGACGGGCTGCGCTGCGGCGGCACTGCATTTGCAGGCTGCCATCCCGGTTGAGCACTTTGGGTGTGCAGATGCCCGCCTGCGGGTTGGACTGCATGAATTCGTGCAGGGTATTAAAAGCGCGCTGGTGCGGCAGGGTGTCCGGATTCAACTGCACCAGAAATTCTCCCCGGGCAGCCCGCAGCGCCTGATTCATTGGCAGGGTATACCCGCGGTTGTGGTTGTTGCGGATCTGGTGCACCCAGGGATAGTCATTGTCCAGCATTTCCAGTGAACCGTCGCTCGAACCGTTATCCACGACGACCACCTCCCAATGCAGATCCTGGGCGGCGGCGGGCAATTGGTTCAGGCAGCCGTGCAAATAATCCCGTGCATTCAGGTTGACAATGCAAAAGGAAAATTGTGGACGATTGCCTTGCTCTGGCATGGATCAGTTCCCCCTGGTTGTGCTGCGGAACGGAAATAACGGCGCGGCAAGACGGCGAAAATACACCCACATTTCGCGGGCAAGGGTTGCCGCGCCGCGCACACGCAGCGTGTACCGCCCCCGTTCAAACAGCGTGGGATGCTGTTCGAACGCCCGCGTTGTCCACAGGTGATGGAAGGTCTCCGGATCGGTCGTATCGAGAACCGCCGGCTGGATCAGGCGCGGCAACGGTGATCGGAAATGATCCAGGATTGCGTTGATCAGCCCCACAGCCTGAACTGCCCGAACGGCGGGAGAATATCGTTCGATCACCTCTCTCCGTGCGGCGGTCGCGACCACATCCTTTAACTCAGGCTGCTCGATCAGGCGGGTGAGCACGCTCTCCCATTCAGCGGGTGTGCTGGCGAGAAAGCCGGTTTGCCCGTCGCGTATTGCGCTGCAAAAAGCATCGGTCGGGCTGGCGATCGTCGCCGATCCCACCAGCGCGGCTTCCATGAATTTGATTTCGCTTTTGGATTGGGAAAAGGGGTTATCCTCGCGCAAGGGCGCCAGGTTGAGTGTGAATCCCGCCAATACCTGCGGCAGCTGCCGCCATTCGATAAACGGGATTTTTTTGACCCTGGAAATGGTGTTGCCCCAAGCGCTACCCGGATTGAGGTGACCGGCAACGTACAAGTGGAGATGCGGGTAGTGGTCCAACAACGTCCGCAGCACCGGTTGGACGAGGGCGAAATCGCGGTCGTGGGTTGGGGTGCCGCTGGCGTAACCGATGACGACCGCTTGCTGCGAACGGGCTTTGGTTTCGATTGCCTTGCGGGACAGCGACAGCATTTCCAGGCTGAAGCCGTTGCGATGCACCCAGGCCGGTTTACCGTATGCCCGGGCTTGTTCCGCCAGATACTCGGTAGAGGCGATCACGCCGTCGGATTGTTCCAGCGTCCTTTTATTGCGTTCCAGCATGTCTCGGTACAACGAAGCGCGTACTGTGTCCTGAAAATCAGGGGAGTCGATCCAGCGTATACTATCGGGAATAAAAACCAGATCGTCGATGTCGGTGAGAACTATGGCGCGATTGTTGCGGGCAATATGGAAGATTGTTTCGACCCGCGAGTCCCGACTGACCCGTTGGAGGATCAATACCTGGGCGGAACGGGCGGACTGCTCCAATGTTGCCGAGGTGATGTGCTCAAATTGTGCGTCGATTCCAGCCAGGCGCAATTGTTCGCGCAGGTGAAACGCGCGGTAGCGGCGAGTATCTCCTTGAACACCGGAAATGATGAGGATTTGCGGGTGAGCGGTCATAAGCCTGGCTTGATTGTACAATTGTCTGGATGAATTGCGGGCACCTTGCAGCCAATCAGTTGATGTGTTGGTTTTCGCGGTACGCCTGGACCACGCTGGCGGCGTCTCCAACTGACTGCAATTGCCCGTGATCCAGCCAGGCAGCCCGCTGGCACATCTGTTCGATCTGGTGTGTGTTGTGGGATACCAAAACAATGGTTGCGCCCTGGTCGCGAAACTGTTCGATTCGATTGAGACATTTACGCTGGAATGCCTCGTCGCCCACCGAAAGAATTTCGTCCAGGATGAGAATATCCGGCTCGGCGTCGATGGCGACCGCAAATCCAAGCCGCGCCCACATGCCGGAGGAGTAGGTGCGCAGGGGCGCTTCGATGAAATCGTGCAGCTCGGAAAATTCGACAATTCGCTGAAATTTGCGTTCCATCTCCTGGCGGTTGAAGCCTAAAATGGCGCCATTCAGAAAAACGTTTTCGCGCCCGGTCAGTTCGGGGTGGAATCCGGCGCCCAATTCCAACAAGGGTACCACGCGGCCAAACACCCGAACCCTGCCTTCGGTGGGGCGCATAACCCGCGAGACCAGTTTCAACAGGGTGCTTTTGCCTGCGCCGTTTTGCCCGATGATGCCGAATACCTCGCCTTTGCACACATCGAAGGATATATCGCGTAATGCCCAGAATGCGGTGCTGCGCACTTTGCCCTGTACCCACCGAATGGCGAACTCTTTAAAGGTGTTGAACCGTTCGGTGGGAGTGCGGTAGCGTACCGAAACATTTTCGAGATGGATCGCGGCGTTGTTTTTGGTCATACCCCTCTAAATACGATAGGAAAATTCATCCGCCTTTTGGGTGAACACGATCCAGCCGGTCACCAGGAATATCAGGGCGATCAGAACCGCCGGGATCAGGATATCCAGCCCGGGCAGGCGCCCGTAATAGACCGGCGCGCGATAGACTTCCAGCAGGTAGTACATCGGGTTCAGGCGGACGACCCAAAAGCGAAATGCTTCCGGTAGGATGCTGATCGGGTAAATGACCGGTGTCAGGTACATCCAGCCCACCAGGGCAATGTTGTACATTTCGGCAACGTCCGGGTAATAGACCGCGAAGGTTGAGATGAGCAGCCCAACCCCCAGCGCAAAGGCAGCCAGAAGCAGCATGGAAACCGGCAGAAACAAGATGGCTGGTTTGATCGGTACGCCCGTGATGAGGTTGATCAGTACCAGTGGCGCCAGCGCCAGCGAGAGATTGACCATCCCGGTTGCGATGGCTGCCAGAGAGAACGAAGTGCGCGGAATATAAATGCGGTGGAGTAATCCGCCACCCCAAACCAGGTTGACCATGGCGGCGGTGGTGGTCTGCGAAAAAAAGTTCCACGCCAGCAAGCCGCTGAGGACATAGGCGGGATAGCCGTATTCGGTTTCAAAGCGGAAAATATTGGAAAAAGCCACCGTAAGGACGATCATCATCCCCAACGGGTTAAGCATAGTCCAGGCAATTCCCAGCACCGACCGTTTATAGCGGGTCATCACGTCCCGGCGGGTCAGTTGGAGGATCAGGTTGCGGTAGTGAACGACTTCGCGCAGCTCTTCCAGGGGAGCCGTGCCGCGAGCTGAACTGTCATAGTATAAGTCCGGGGTGCGGGTTATGTCCATATAATTACAGGAACAAATTATAAACGATTATGAGGTGAAATGGCGTCCGGCAGCCAACCTGCGCCGGTCACCCCGCGCGCCTCGTTTTTTAGGATTTTACCGCCGAGAAGACAAAAAATGGAAAACCGAGGTGTCCCTGCCAGGGTCCCCAATATAGACAGGCTTTGGATTCTGAAAAACCGGCATTTTTTAATTCGCTCAAAATATCCCAACCAAAATTTTGAAAACATAAGGAACCCTCGTTCGAGAGAGGATTGCCGTGAATTTCGGCCGGCAGGTGATGGACGACAGTGCCGTTCTCATCCAGGGAGGCGCGAATACGG
>JBBIQB010000149.1:1573-7079 GCA_037442545.1 Bellilinea sp. | reverse complement strand
CGGGGCGTAATCGGCCAGTTCCGCGCGTTGGATGACCTGGTTGTACCATTCGGAATAGTTTTCACTGCGGGTGGGGAGTTTTTCTGTGCTCATGCAAATCCAATCTTGGAAAATAGGTTTAGCGGTGGTTAACGCTGATTTGATACGCCTGGTGGATGTCAGCGCAAAAATTCAGCCAGTGCCAGTCGCCGGGGTTGACGTATTTGCCCAATTCCTGACGGTAGGTATCGAATGCGGCGCGCCAGCCGTCGCCGATGACCGCCACCGGGCGAGGCGGGATCGCCCCGATAATCAACAGATTCCACAACAGCGAGATCTCCACCAGCGTACCCGGACCACCCGGCAGGACGATTGCCGCCTGGCAGTTGTTGATCAGTTTTTGCAGCCGTTCGATCAGCGTTTCGCAACGCCATTCCTCTTTGACCCATGGGTTGCGTCCAGTGTTGCGCCAGCGTTCGATCTCCACGCAGGTTACGCCGATGACATGCCCACCGCCCTCGGCGGCGCCGCGCGAAACGGCTTCCATGATGCCCATATACCCGCCGGTAATTACGGTGTGACCGGCTTGGGCGATCATGTGCCCGAGCTGGTGCGCGGTTTCATAATCGGGTTCGCCGGGAAGCGGTTTGGAACTGCCAAATACGGTGATGTTCATGGTTGAAAATTGTTCCTTATTTTACTTGATCCTGATCCCATTCCCGGCGGTAATTTTGTTGCAGTTTGGCGAGAATGGCTTGTTCCAGGTCGATGCCGCTCAGGCTGGCGAGTTGCATCAAGTACAGTGCTACGTCAGCCAGTTCGCCAGCCAATGCCGCGGGGTCGGGGTCGTTCTCGCCCCACTGGAAATGTTCCAACACCTCCGCCGATTCCAGGCAAAGCGAAACGGCAATGTTGCGCGGGGTTTGCGGGCGGGGGCTGTCCGGCTGGTACCAGCCCTTTTGACTGACGAACTGGTGCATTACCTGGGTCAATTCATGCAGGTGCATGGTTACGTTCCTTTTCAATCGTGCCGGTTGGGGGTGGCTTTTGGGCTAGGGTGCCTTTAATGCTTTCAAGGCAGCCCTGGCTGAAACTGCCTGTTCGGGCTGCCAGCCTTCCTCGCTCGCCATGCGTTCGAGATGAGCCAGCACAGCACCCTGGGAAGCGTGGTCGAGTTCGGCGAATGCTGCCCGGATGCGGGTTGGTTCGCGCGAGAGCAGGTTGTCCCAGAAAATTTCCAGCGGATCGGTGGGTGGGTTGGGTGCTTTCATTGGGCATCTCTGCGTCCTGATTTGGATAAAAAAAAGAGGTTTGCCTGCCCAAAGAACCGGCGCAAACCTCCTGGTTCGAGCCTGTCGTTCTACTCTTCGCGCTTTTCAGCCAGTTCTTTCTGGCGGGCGGCGACGATTTCGGACTGGATGTGCGGGGGCACGACTTCGTAGGAAGCGAATTCCATGTCAAATATACCCCGACCGCCGGTAATCGAGCGCAGCTGGGTGGTGTAGCGTAGCATTTCCGCCAGCGGGACGGTGGCGGTGATGGTGGAGCGTCCCTTTTCGGTGTTCATGCCTTGCACGCGCGCGCGGCGGGTGTTCAGGTCGCCCAGCACGTCGCCCATGTTGTCCTCCGGGACGATGATCTGAACGTTCATGATCGGCTCGTACAACACCGGGTTGGCGTCCTTGAATGCCAGTTTGAAGGCTTCGCGGCCGGCAATTTCGAACGCAACCGGTTTGGAATCGACCGGGTGTTCCTTGCCATCGTACACGGCGGCCATAACGCCGCGCACCGGGTAGCCGGCAATGACGCCTTCTTTCATCACGCTGTGAATGCCTTTTTGGATCGACGCCGAATAGGTCTGCGATACAGCGCCGCCAAAAACTTCCCAGGCAAAATCAAATTCCTTTTCTGTCAGCGGCTCGACCCGCAAGTGAACCTCGCCAAACTGCCCGGCACCGCCGGTCTGTTTCTTGTGGCGGTACATAGCTTGCGCCTTGCGGGTGATGGTTTCCTGGTAGGGCACCTTGGGCTCGCCGGTGAGCAGGTTGACCTGGAATTTGGTCTCGGCGCGGCGAATGGCAACGTCGATGTGCTGGTCGCCCATGCCCTGCAGAATGGTTTGCAGGGTGGCGGGTTCGTTGTACCAGGAAAGGGTCATGTCCTCTTCGCACAGGCGGGTCAGGGTTGGGCTGATCTTGGTTGAGTCGGCTTGCGTCTTGGGGTGGATTGCCACCCGGTACAACGCGTGCGGATATTCCGGCACCGGCAGGGTGAGCGGGCGAGTCTTGTCAACCAGCGTGTTGCCGGTGACGGTTTCGGATAGTTTGGGCACCACGCCAATATCGCCGCTGTGAATGATCTTGACCGACATGGTTTCCTTGCCGCGCGGGATACTGACCGTACCGAAGCGCTCTTCGGCGCCCTTGGTCTGGTTCCACACCCGGCTGTCGGAGGTGACCATGCCCGAATACACACGGAAGAAGGTCTGCTTGCCGACGAAAGGATCGGCGGTGGTCTTCCATACATAGGCTGCCAGCGGACCGGAATCGACTGCTTTGAGTTCTTCCGCTTCGCCATTTTTGCCAACTGCTTTGACCGGGTCAATCTCTGCCGGGGAGGGGATGAAGTCGATGATCGCATCCAGCAGGCGGAAAATGCCGATTTCAGCGCTGGCGGAGGTGGCAAACACGGGGGCGTAATTGCCCTGGCGCACGACGGCTTTGAACCCGCGCAGCACTTCCTCGTTGCTCAGTTCGCCGCTTTCCAGATATTTTTCCAGCAGAGCATCCTCACCCTCGGCGGCAGCTTCGACCAGCGCAAAGCGAGCTTCTTCGGCGGCGTCCTTGAATTCGGCGGGGATTTCCACCACGCTGCGCCCGTCGCCTTTGTAGGCTTTCATCGTCAGCAAGTCGATCACGCCCTGAAAACCGGCTTTTTCACCCCAGGGCAGCTGCACCGGGATCAAACGGGTTTCGGTCAATTCCTGGATGGATGCCAGCGCCTTTTGAAAATTGGCGTTCTCGCGATCCATCTTGTTGATGACCACGAAGCGGGGCAGTTTGAACGTGGACGCGTGATTCCAGGCAATTTCGGTGCCGACTTCCGCCCCGGCGACCGAATCGACCAGGATGATTGCACCGTCGGAAACGCGCATCGCGGAGATGACCTCGCCAACGAAGTCGGTATACCCCGGCGTGTCCAGAACGTTGATCTTGCAATCGCGGTATTCGATTGGCAATACGGTGGTATACAGCGAAATACCGCGGCGAATCTCTTCTTCATCAAAGTCGGAGATGGTTGTGCCGTCTTCGATTCTCCCCAGGCGGGTGGTAGCCCCGGTCAGGTGCAACATGGCTTCAGCCAGCATGGTTTTTCCGGCGCTGCTGTGCGAAGCAAGGGCAATGTTACGGATAGACTCAGTAGTATATTCCTTCATGAAGCAGACCCTTCTGAATTCTTTGGAATTAACTTTCCTATTTTAAGACGCATGAGACGAATTGTCAAAGCGCATTAAATGTGAAGATTCCGGTTTCCCCAAAAACCCTGCCTATTATATCAGCAGGCGCACAATCTGGGGTGACGAAATCGCCCGATTTAGGCTACAATCCAAACATGCAAGCGCTCTTCCGCTGGCTGCGAATGGAATGGTGGTATTTGCGCAAACCGCCCTGGGATACCGGTATTTCACCGCCGGAATTGTACGCCTATATTGCCTCCCACCTGCCGGGGCGGGCGTTGGATCTGGGTTGCGGCACGGGGACGAATGTGCTCACCCTGGCGCGCGCCGGCTGGCAGACAAGCGGAGTGGATATCTCCCGCCTGGCAATTGCGCTGGCACAACGGCGCCTGCGGCAGGCGGAGGTGACGGCGGAGGTGCGGGTTGGAGATGTTACCCGCCTGGATGGCTTCGAAGGCGGCTTTGATTTCGTTCTCGACATGGGTTGTTATCACCACCTCGCGTCTGCCGGACGGCAGGCATACCGCACGGGGATTAACCGGCTGCTGCGTCCCGGCGGCGGTTTTATGATGTACGCGCACCACAAAAACACGCCAGCCGATCCGCACGGAATCGATGAGAGGGATATGGAACGCTTTGCGGCGTTTTTGCGTCTGATCAAAAGAAGCGACGGTTGGGAGCGGGGGATCTACCCATCGTTATGGCTCGAATTTCACAAGGAGAACGGGTGATGAAACGCCGAGTGTGGCTGGGTGTGCTTGTTCTGATGCTGATTGGTATTGGGTTGCCGGCGTGCAACCTGCCCTACCCGCCTTTGGCAGCAGGGGATCGTACCACCCCGACCACCGTCACCCAACAGCTGCCCGGTGAGACCGGCGGGGGCGTGGCTGCGCTCGACACGCCGCCTTCATCCGCCGGGGAAACGCCAACCGAACAGCCGTGCGGGTACATGTGGGCAAGCCAGCCTCTGCCGGAGGTCAGCAGCGAGATACAAGCCATGCTGGAAGAGGCGGGCATTGAACAGGCGCGGGTCAACGCGGAAGCGTTTGGTGAAAATTGCGTATTGCCGGATGGTCAAATTGCTCGCTTTTTGGTGATGCAAACGGATATCCGTATTGTGCTGGGGGTGGAGAGCGTCGCCGACCTCAACGCGCTGGGTGACCTGGCGGAGCGAGTTTTGCCGGTGGTGCTGGGCATCCCCCAGGACGCGTTGCCCGGTCCCAATGAGGGTTATCTTGGGCTGCAATTCAATGATGCCAACGGGCAGTTGCTCAACATCTGGCTGCCCATACCGGCAGTGCGCGAGTTAATGCGGAATCAACCCGGTGGCAGCACGCTGATTGAGCGGCTGCAACAAAAATAGCCGCCTCAGGCGAGAATTTTTTCCATCCGCCAGGCGGGTTCTTCCACTGTCTGGCGAATGCCATCTTGATCGAGATACGACCACACCCCCGGTTCGCTCGCCACGATAACGAACCCATGCCGCAGGTACAGGCGAATGGCCTCGGCGTTCTGGCGGGCAACGTTTAAAGTCAAATAGCGAAACCCGCGCATGAGCAAGTCGGATTCGACATGGCGGATCATGCGGCTGCCCAACCCCTGGCGGCGATAATCGGACTGCACCCGGAAGGAGTACAGGTAGGCACGGGTGCGGCCGTCGGCAAGTTCCTTGCGGTTGCAGACCAACTGGATGAAAACCTGGGCGATGATCCCTGCGGCGGGGATTTCCGCCACCCACAGCAGCGCCAGCCCGCGCTGCGCGCGTTCGAATGCCTCGGCGTACACCCGCCGGAAGCGCGCAAACTCGCCCTGCCATTCCAGTGCGCTTAGATCCTCGCGGATTACCGGACGGATCGACACCGATTGCAGCCATTGGTCGGGTAATACCTGGGTGGTCATCTCAGCGCAGGGTTTGAGTGTAAATCAATTGATTTAACAAGGCACTTTCCTGTTCGCGGCTGTTGATTTTTCCGTCCAGCCAGGCAGCCCGCAGCGCCCATAGGATGCGGCGGTAAACCGGACCCGGCTCGATGCCCAGCGGGCGCAGCAACTCGAGGTTCATCCGGATGA
>JBBIQB010000149.1:0-1563 GCA_037442545.1 Bellilinea sp. | reverse complement strand
GCAGGCTGTAACCATCGGTGAGCGGCTGCATCTTGCGCCAGTGGACGGCATACTGGTTGAGCACCCGGCAGATTTCCTCGCCTGGGCACAGGTTGATGATGGCGTACAGGGCTGGCAGCGGCGCTTCTTCCAACCGCGCGACGATCCGGCTGGGCGAAGCGTGGATCAGGTCGGGCAGATCGACCAACAGACGCTGTCCGGCTTGAACGGCGGTTTGCAGGTGATGGTTGAGGCGCAGCCGATCTGAAATAGTGCGGGCGGCGTTTTCCGAAAATGGAATCAGCCAGACCAGGTACGCCAGCGCAAGGCGCAGCAGTTGGCTACCCAGCGTATCGGGCAGCTGCCAGGCTGGATCGATGGGCTGTTTGAGAACCCGTTCCAGCGCCGGGGCGCTTTGCGTTTGCCATCGCAGCTCGGGGTATATCGCGGCTAGCAGGTTCAATTCCTCCAGCCGTTCCAGCGCGCGCACCGGGTTGTCCTCCGAGAGGATCAGGTCCAGTTCGTGGCGCAGGCGGTCACCGGAAACCTGTTTGAGCAGATCGTGGGCTTCGTTCATTAGTTGCAGCGTGCGATTTTCGATTTTAAAATCGAAGCGCTGCTCGAAGCGCACCGCGCGCAACATGCGGGTGGGGTCATCCACAAAAGAGAGTGAGTGCAGTACCCGCACCAGTCCCTTGCGCAGGTCGTTCATCCCGCCCCAGTAATCGTAAAGGGTGGCAAAGTGACGCCCATCCAGGCGCAGTGCCAGGGTGTTGATGGTAAAGTCGCGCCGGTGCAGGTCGAGCTTGATACTGCCGCGTTCCACCGTCGGCAGTGCGGTGGGGTAGTTGTAAAATTCGGTGCGTGCGCTGATAAAATCGAGGGAATCGGGCAGGTCAAGCGGGTCAACCGGCTGGTCGTTCACCGCCCCGGCGGTCAATTCGGCGCGAATGGCGGCGATTTGCCATTTGGCGGTGCCAAACCGGCTGTGGCTGGTGACTTTGCCGCCCTTTTTCTTCTCCAGGGCGTGCGCCAGGGCTATGGCGTCGCCTTCGACGACGATGTCGAAATCGAGCGATGGACGGTCGAGCAGCAGGTCGCGGACGAAGCCACCGACGATATACACCGGCAGGTGATGGCGGTGGGCTTCCTGAGCGACCATTTTCAGAAAGCTGAGGTGTGCCGGGGGCAGGGCTTTTTCCAGCCGGTCGGTAAAATTTTTCCGTTCCGGCAGAATGGTTTCTTCACTCCCGATCAATTTGAGCAAATCGGTGCGGGTGACGATACCGATCACCTGGCGGTTCTCCTCGTCCACCACCGGCACCTGTCCCCAGCCGGTATCCGCCATTAATTGCTGCAGCTGGGTGACTGGCGCCGATGGGATGACGCTGACCTCGCCGGCTTCCATCAGGCTGGCAGCCGGCAGGTTTAGGCGGTGGGCAAGCGCGCGATCGACGGCGCGGCGGGTAAGCAGCCCAATGACTTTTCCACCGCTTACCACCGGATAGCCTTCATAACCATAGCGCTGCATCAGCCGCGCGGCTTCCTGCGCCGGCGTTTCCGGCTTTAGCACGCGCGGATTGC
>JBBIQB010000148.1:1792-7165 GCA_037442545.1 Bellilinea sp. | reverse complement strand
GCGGACTGGATGAAGCGCATCGACGATCCGCAGATGTGGTCGCAG
Source organism: Bellilinea sp. (assembly GCA_037442545.1). Classification (GTDB taxonomy): domain Bacteria; phylum Chloroflexota; class Anaerolineae; order Anaerolineales; family Anaerolineaceae; genus Bellilinea. Next base: position 7,120 of record JBBIQB010000148.1, on the reverse strand, counting down.
GTCGAGAATATTCCCGACGGCGAACTGTGGGCGGTGCGCCAGCACCTGAAACGAAAATTAATCCTCTACATCAACGACCGCACCCGCCTGCGCTGGCAGAACGGCAGTTACCACCCTGTTCAGGCGCTGGCAAGCGGCGTGTTCCTGGAGCCGTACTCGCTGACGATTGGCTTTGCGCGCCGTTTTGCCACCTACAAACGCGGCGGGCTGCTGCTGCGCGATTACGACCGGCTGATGAATCTGATCACTAGACCGGACATGCCGGTGCAGATCATCTTCGCCGGTAAAGCCCACCCGGCAGACGAACCGGGCAAGCTGCTCATCCAGCAGGTTTACCGGGCGATCAAAGACGCGCGCATGGGCGGCAGGCTAGTCTTTCTGGAAGATTACGACATGAACATGGCGCGCTACCTGGTACAAGGGGTGGACGTGTGGTTGAACAACCCGCGCCGCCCGAACGAGGCTTCCGGTACGTCGGGCATGAAAGCCGCGCTGAACGGGGTTTTGAATCTTTCGGTGATGGACGGCTGGTGGCGCGAGGGATTCAACGGCGTCAACGGTTGGGCTATCGGCGAGGACGCCGACCCGGTGGACGCCAACCAGCAGGATGAAATGGATGCGCGCAGCCTGTACGAACGGCTGGAAAAGGAAATCATCCCGCTGTACTACACCAACCGCTCGGTGGATAATATTCCCACCGGCTGGGTGGCGCGGATGAAGGAAGCCATTCGCACGCTGGGACCTCAATTCAGCACCCGGCGGATGGTCAAGGAATACCTGAATGAAATGTACCTTGCCTGCCTGAACGTCACCGAAGTAGAACCCGTTGCATAAAGGGGTAAACCATGCAGATGGATTTCAGCGTTAGCGCCTTTTTAATTGCGCTGGGTATTTTTGCCCTGCGGGTGTGCGATATGTCCCTGGACACCATCCGGGTGCTGTTCGTGGTGCGCGGCAGGAAGAAACTGGCGTGGATGCTCGGCTTTTTGCAATCCTTGATCTTCGTGGTTGCCATCAGCACGGTGCTGTCCAACCTGACCAGCCCGTTGAGCATAATTGGCTACGCCGCCGGGTTTGCCACCGGCAACGTGGTGGGCATGTATATCGAGGAACGCCTAGCGATTGGTCACATTCACCTGACGGTTGTCAGCCCGTCGCGCGGCGCGGCAGTGGCGGACATCCTGCGCCAGAACGGGTACGCCGTGACGGAAATTTCCGGGCGCGGCATGACCGGGACGGTCAGCCTGCTGCATGTGGACGTGGTGCGGCGCAAGCTGGATGAGGTCGAAACGCTGATCCTGGAAGCCGACCGCGAGGCGTTCGTCACCGCCGAGGACGTACGTCCAATCCGGCGCGGGTTCTGGCGGGCGTAAACCAAACCGTTAATCCGTCCGCCGTGCCGGGCGGCGGAGATTTTAATTCGCCCGGCGCACTTTGACCCGCAGCCCGTCAACATCGACCACCTCAACCCGCGCTCCTTCGGGGATGCGCTCGTGCGCGTCGAGCGATTCGGCGCTCCACAATTCACCGGCAACCTGAACCATGCCCTGGGGATCAATCTCGCGGGTGACCGTGCCGACCTGTCCGATCAGGGCGGGTTTGCCCATCGCCAGCGGCGTGCGCATGGCGCGCAGGGCAAAACCCATGAAGCCAACAAAGGTCAGCGCGAGAATTGCGCTGGCGCCGATCACCAGAGGAATGGAAAGCGCGGGAAAACCGGGCAGGCGCACCGAGTTGAACAGCACCAGCGCGCCGGCGATGAACGATGCCACCGCCGCCACGGTCAGCCCGCCGGTTGTAGGGGTTTGCAATTCCAGCACGAACAGGATGAACGCCAGGACGATGAAGATCAACCCAAACAGGTTGACCGGGATGATGCCGAAACTGTAAAAGACCAGCGCCAGACTAGCCACGCCAATGAACCCCGCCACCCAGCCGCCCGGGTTTGAAAGTTCGATCAGGATCGCCTGCACGCCAATGGTGAGCAGCAGGAAGACGATGTTGGGGTCGGTCAGCAGGCGCAGTGCGTCCTCGATCAGCGTGGGGGGCACTTCGCGGGTGGCGGCAAACTGAGTGGCAATGACTCGCGGCTGGTCGAGTACGAACACCTCGAAGCCGTCCAACTGGCGCAGCAGATCGGGCAGATCGGCGGCGATGAAGTCAACCAATCCCACTTGCAGCGCTTCCTCGGCGGAAACGGCTCTGGCGGTCTCGATGGTGTCCTCCGCCAGGGCAATCGCCTCGGGCGGGCGGCGGGCTGCCAGCGTGCGCGCGGTGGCGCGCAAAATCTCTTTTTCCTTGGCGGCAATGGTTTCGCCGACGTCTTCGCCCTGCATCCCAACCGGGCTGGCAGCTCCAATGGTCGTCTCCGGCGCCATAGCGCTGGCGTGACCCGCCAGGGTGATCAGCGTGCCGGCGCTGCCTGCCATTGCGCCGCGCGGGGCAACATACACCACCACCGGAATCTCGCTGGAGCGGATGTCGCGGATGATTTCGTTCATGATGTTGATTGCCCCGCCAGGAGTATCGAGTTGGATAACGACCAGGTCAGCCCCGTCCTCGGCGGCAATTTGCAGCCCGCGCAGGATGTACCCTTGCATAACAGACGTGACCGGTCCTCTGGCGGTGAGCACCGTTACCAGCGGCGTGCCGTTGTTTTGTTGGGCGGCAGCCGGATACACCAGGTTGAACGCAAGCAAGATCAATCCCAGCGAAGCAAGGATCAATCGAAAAGCGCGTATCATGGAAAACCTCCTTGGGGCAGCCCGTTCCAGTGTCGGGATTGGCGTTCGTGCAATGCGGACTGTCATTTCTATTATATCCGTTCCGGGCGGCAATTTTCATTTTCATCTTGAAATCATCCTTCTACACTGGAAGGGTTAACGCGATTCCTACGCGCCGTTAATATTTTTTTTGCAAAACCAGGCTATGCTTGAAAACGAGCGTGCGCAGGTTGGCGCGTGAGTTTTCAAGTCATGTATCGAGCAGGCGACTGCCCGGCAAAAATTTCAATCAGAAAGGAGACAGCACCGATGTCGAAAATTATCGGTATCGATCTGGGAACAACCAACAGCGTTGTGGCAGTGATGGAAGGCGGCGACCCGGTGGTGATTACCACTGCGGAAGGAGCGCGGCTTTGCCCATCGGTGGTCGCCTTCACCAAAAACGGCGAGCGCCTGGTCGGTCAGACCGCCAAACGCCAGGCGGTGGTCAACCCGGAGAACACGATCCACTCGATCAAACGCTTTATGGGACGCCGTTACGATGAAGTCGAGGAAGAGCGCAAGATGGTCTCGTACCAGGTACTGCGCGGCGCGGCGGGCGATGCGCGCGTCAAGATCCCCGTGACCAACCGCGACTACGCCCCGCAGGAAATTTCCGCGATGATCCTGGCGAAACTGAAAGCGGACGCCGAAGCCTACCTGGGCGAAACAGTTACCCAGGCGGTCATCACCGTTCCTGCCTATTTCAACGACAGCCAGCGGCAGGCAACCAAAGATGCCGGCAAGATCGCCGGGTTGGACGTGCTGCGCATTATCAACGAGCCGACCGCCTCCGCTCTGGCATACGGCTTGGACAAGCAAAAAAACGAAAAAATTCTGGTCTTCGACCTGGGCGGGGGCACGTTCGACGTGTCGATTCTGGAAGTGGGCGACGGCGTGTTCGAGGTCAAGTCAACCAGCGGCGATACCCACCTGGGCGGCGACGACTGGGACCAGCGCATCGTTCAATGGATCGTGGACGAGTTCAACAAGGAGTACGGCATCGACTTGAAGCAGGACCGCCAGGCGCTGCAACGGCTGCGCGAGGCGGCAGAAAAAGCCAAGATCGAGCTTTCCACCCTGATGGAAACCGAGGTCAACCTGCCCTACATCACCGCCGATGCGGCGGGTCCCAAGCACCTGCAAATGCGCCTGACCCGTGCGCGCTTTGAACAAATGACCCGCGACCTGCTGGAGCGTTGCCGCGCCCCGTTCGAGGCGGCGCTGCACGACGCCGGGCTGAAAGCCAATCAGATCGACGAAGTCGTGCTGGTGGGCGGCTCCACCCGCATGCCGATGGTTCAAGACTTGGTACGCCAATTGACCGGCAAGCAGCCCAACAAGAGCGTCAACCCAGACGAGGTGGTGGCGGTCGGGGCTGCCATTCAGGCCGGCGTGCTGGGCGGCGAAGTCAAGGACGTGCTGCTGTTGGATGTAACCCCGCTGACGCTGGGGGTGGAGACGATGGGCGGGGTGATGACCGCGCTGATCGAACGCAACACCACCATCCCGGTGCGCCGCTCGCAGATCTTCTCGACTGCCGAGGACAACCAGAGCGCAGTGGATATCCACGTGCTGCAGGGAGAGCGCACCCTGGCAGGCGACAACATAACCCTGGGGCGCTTCCGCCTGGACGGCATTCCACCCGCGCCGCGCGGTATCCCGCAGATCGAAGTCACCTTCGATATCGACGCGAACGGCATCCTCAACGTGACCGCCACGGACAAAGCCACCGGCAAGCAACAGCGCGTGACGATCACCGCCTCCACCAATCTGAACAAGACGGAGATCGAGCGGATGGTCGAGGAAAGCAAACGCCATGAAGGCGAAGACCGCCGCCGGCGCGAGATCATCGAAGCCCGCAATATTGCCGACAACCTGATCTACCAGGTGGAAAAAGCGCTCAAAGAACAGGGCGACAAGGTTCCCGCCGACTTGCGCCAGGAAGCCGAAGCCAAAATGGGAGAATTACGCCAGGCGATGAATGGCGAAGACGACCAGCGCATGCGCAGCCTGAGCGAGCAGTTACAACCCATCTATGGGCGCATCCTGCAGAGCGCTGCGCCGCAGCCCAGCCCGTCAGGCGGCAACGGCAATGGCCGTCACGCAGGCAGCGCCAGCTCGGAAGGCGACGTGGTCGAGGGCGAATTCAAGGAAGCCTAAAGTTAACCAAAACAGCGCACCCCGGCAAGCCGGCAGGTACGCTGTTTTTAATTCCGGTTGGGTTAACCTTCGACCAGGGTGCCTTTGATTTCGCCCATCAGCGACAGGCGCAGCGCGTCCGGGTCCCACAGGTTGAGCACCAGAATGGGCAGTTTGTTCTCCATGCACAAGGAAATGGCGGTGCTGTCCATCACTTCCAGGCGGCGGTTGAGCGTTTCGATATAGGAAATGCGGTCGAATTTGACCGCGCCGGGGTTGCGCTGCGGGTCGCTGTCGTACACGCCGTCCACCTTAGTGGCTTTGATGAGCACATCGGCGTCGATTTCGCAGGCGCGCAGCGCGGCGGCGGTGTCGGTGGAAAAATAGGGATTGCCGGTGCCGCCGCCAAAGATGACTACCCGCC
>JBBIQB010000148.1:0-1782 GCA_037442545.1 Bellilinea sp. | reverse complement strand
TCCAGGTGGCGGATGGCGCGGCGGCGAATGTATGGCTCGGCGACGGCGCGCATCTCGATTGCCGATTGGACGCGGGTGACCACACCGCACGATTCGAGTGCATCCATCAACGCCAGGGCATTCATCACCGTGGCAAGCATGCCCATGTAGTCCGCAGTGGCGCGGTCCATGCCCAGGTCGAGCCCGACTTTGCCGCGCCACAGGTTGCCGGCGCCAATGACGATGGCAACATCCACGCCCATTTCGCGCACTTCGCGCACGCGCAAGGCAATATCGCGGGCTTCTTTGGGATCGATGCCGCTGCTTTGAGGGCTGGAAAGCGCTTCGCCGCCCAATTTGAGTAAAATACGATGGTATTTCAGTCCGTCCATGCCGCTCCTTCGTGGGGATAAAAAAGCCAACCTTGCGGGTTGGCTTTTTTCGAGATTACTCTTCCTGAGAGGTCTCTCCCAATGCCCAACGGGTAAACCGCCGGATGATGATGTTCTCACCGGTCGAGACGATGGTTTCGTTGAGCAGGTCTTTGATCGTTTTGCTCTCGTCGCGAATGTATTTCTGGCGCAGCAGCACAAATTCGTCCTTGAACTTGATCAGCGAGCCTTCGATGATGCGCGGCAGGATGGCTTCGGGTTTTCCGTCTTCACGCGCCTTGGCGGTGGCAATGGCGGCTTCACGATCCAGCACTGCCTGCGGAATTTCTTCTTCGGCGATGTACTGCGGAGAGGCAGCGGCAATTTGCAGGGCAATTTCGTGAGCAAAATTGCGGAAGACCTCGCTGCGCCCAACGAAATCGGTCTCGCTGTTGACCTCGACCATGACGCACACCCGCCCGTTGCCGTGCGAGTAGACATCGATCACGCCTTCCGAGGCAACCCGGTTGGCGCGCTTGGCGGCGGTCGCCAGCCCTTTTTCGCGCAGGAAATCGACGGCTTTGTCGTAGTCGCCATTGGAGGCTTCGAGCGCTTTGCGGCAGTCCAGAATCCCGGCGCTGGTGGCTTCGCGCAGTTTCTTAATCATATCGGTGGTGATCGTCGTCATTTTCAATCCTCAAAGGTTGGATGAGATGGTATTGGTAAAGAAGAAGTGGACTATTCTTGCTTGGTTTCTTCCGTGCTTTCTTCTTCGGCATTGGCGCGCGGGTTCAATTTTGCCAGGGTGGCGTCGCCGAGCAGCACTTTGTCATCCAGTTCTTCTTCCTCAAGGATTTGCCGGCGCGGTCCACGGGTGGCGGGGGTGGTAGCCGGAGCAGCTTCTTCCGCTTCCTCGCTGGTATCCTTGCGCACGGCTTTGCCTTCCAGAACGGCTTCGGCAATTTTGCCGACCAGCAGCTTGATGGCGCGGATAGCGTCATCGTTGGAGGGAATGACGTAGTCAATGCCGCGCGGGTCGCAGTTGGTGTCCACCAAGGCAATGACTGGGATCTGCTTGAGGTTGGCTTCGTGAACGGCGGTGGCTTCACGGGTAACGTCGATGATGAAAATCAATTCCGGCGGGCGGGACATCTTGCGAATGCCGCTCAGGCGGGTATGCAGGCGCTTGATCTCGCGCTCGATCATCAGCGATTCTTTCTTGGTCAGGCGGTTGATCTCGCCGCTGTCGCGCATGCGTTCGAGCCGGTCCAGTTCCTGGATGCGGTCGAAAATGGTCACCCAATTGGTCAGGGTGCCGGGCAGCCAACGCTCGGTGACGTAGGGCATACCGCAGCGGGTGGCTTCTTCCTGAATGGTTTCCTGCGCCTGGCGTTTGGTGCCAACAAAGAGGATGGTACCCCCTTCGGCAACG
>JBBIQB010000147.1:4127-7240 GCA_037442545.1 Bellilinea sp. | reverse complement strand
ATATTCTGCTCTCCTTGATCCTGAAAGACTGCCCGGCAGTCAAATTTGAGTAATTATATCACGCTCTCCTCTGCCGCTAACTCCCAGGTCGTTTTTCACCCGGATCATCCTCAACTTACAACGAGTTTACAACCGGTCAATTCGCCTTGTTTAATTACCGTTATACAACTAAATTATTACCAATAAACGAACCAATTTATTACCGACGAATGCGCATGTTAAGCTCCCTTTTGTTAATGACTTTCCTTTTGGTTTCCACTCTGTCGTTCGCGCCAGCTTCGGGTCTGCCCATAACCGGCATGCTCGCGGCGCACGATAGCACCTCGATTCTTCCGGTCACCGTTCCCCCCAGCCGGTTGAATCAATTTATTGACCAGATTACCCTCAATGGAAACGCCAATACGGTTGCAGGCGTCTATCATCCCGATATTATCCAGGCCGCGATCATCCAACAACCCAAAAATTCACCTGGTTTTGTCAGCAGTGACGAAGGCTTGATCACCCAGTTTCGCATGGCGAGCCAGTACGGCGTTACCGCGCTGCTGGCGCACAATTACCTGGCAGGAGAGGCATTTTTCGAATTCCAAACCGGCGATATCCTCACCATCGTCTACGGCAACGGCAACACGCAGGATTACCGCGTAGAGCAAATTCTGCGCTACCAGGCATTGACCCCGAACAGTCCTTATTCCAAATTCATTGAGGAATCCGACCCGGCTCGAACGGTGGTCACTGCCACCGATTTATTCCATAAGGTCTATACCAACCGCGGCAGCCTGGTTTTGCAAACCTGCATCGAAAAAGACGGCGAATTGTCCTGGGGGCGGTTATTCATAATCGCCACCCCCATCAATTCCTACGAATTTTCGCTTTTGCATTAATCTGCAACGCCGCCGGGGGCTGCAACCGTCCCGAACTATTCGATCGCGTCACTGTCCAATAACATCGGACCGCTTACCGGTTGAGCCACCACCACCAGCCGGTGCGTGTTCGACCATTCCGGCCAGCAGGTCACCAGGGTTATTCGCTCATCTTGCGAGGGCAGGATCCAGCGCGCGTTTTCCAGGCGGGTCTCAACGTCCATATTCCGCTCCGGCAGGATCATCACGTTGACCACCTGGTAGCGGTACTGAATATTCCCGCCAATCAGGAAAACCTCAGCGCCAGCCATCAACTTGTGCAAGTCCTTGAATACCTTGCCCTCGATATTATGATGCCCGTTGAGAACCGTATTGCCTGCCTGCCCAAGTACCGCGGAATCGCTATGCCAGCCCACTGCAAATTGATTAGGCGCCTGCCATTGTTCATAATTCTCTCCGCCGATGCGGGTTTGTTTGTGTTTGGCAGGCACAATCGGCGCATCCAACTCAATCGATGGCACAAGAATACGATCAGGAATAACCGGGATGCGGGTTGGGGTCGCCACCGGCGTCCTGGCTGAACTTTCAACCGTACCCGTCAGCGCGGGCAGTCCGCGGTCAGGGTAGCCAAAGGCGGATTGCGGTAATCCGCCCATGCCGCCTCGGTGGACGCCCCAACGGGCAAAGCCAGCGGCGCAAAACCCTCCTCCGCCTGGCTTTGTTCCCATTCCTCGTAACTGGCGAACGAAACACCCAGCAAATCGGCAGCGGAGATCAGTGAACCTCCTACGCCGATTAATACGAGTAAGGCTCCAATGATGATCAGATATTTTGAATTGTTCGAGACCACGGACCAATAACCCTTGCCTGATTGAAGATTTGAATGGTTTACGCAAAACCCGGGTCTGGCGCTCACACCGGTCATTCCTCGCCGGTATTTAATTTATAGCCGAGGCGATCGATATTGATAATCCGGTCGGCAAAGGTCGGGTCAACATCTTCAAATTTCTGGCGTAATAAATATACCAGGTATTTAATGCGCTGACGAGCCTGAGGAAAGTCGCGCCCCCACACTCCCTGGGCAATTTTCTGGTAGTGCACGATTTCCGGAGCATGCTTGGCAAGGATCAATAAAACCCCAAACTCTTTGCCGGTTAATTGGATGCGCGTATTGCGCAGCCGCACTTCGCGCGTTTGGGTATCGATCGCCAACCCAATTTGGGGGAACACATAACGATTGCCTTCCCGGTTCGACTTGGAGCGGCGCAGCACGGCGTTGACCCGCGCCACAACCTCCGCCTTGTAGAACGGTTTGGTCATGTAATCATCCACACCCTTTTGCAGGCAAGTAACCACATTATCTTTGTTGGTCAGCGCGGTGACGATAATAATCGGTGTGTTGGTCACCTCGCGCAGCCGTTCCACTGTCTCCCAGCCATCCATCTCCGGCATCATCAAATCCAGCAAGACCAGATCGGGAAAACTGAGGTTCACTTTGGACAACGCCTCTTTCCCGTTGGTCGCGCTGAGTACATCGAAACCGGCATTACGGAGGATTTGCTTGAGCAGAAATGCGGTATCCTGATCATCTTCCACGACAAGGATTCGCGGGCGCTCGCTGGCGTAGAACTGATCGAGATCCGCTCCAACGGCTTCCATGGGTGTTTCCATTCGATTCCTCCTGGCTGAGTATAGGTAAATAAAAAAAACCGGCTAGGCCGGTTTCGCTATTGGCTCCCTGGATACCTGCCCACACCTTTCCTGTGAACAAAAGCGACCATTTGAGGTATTCAGATCGACGCCGCCTGTGAGTTGCGTTAGGCTGTTAATTCGATTTTTTTACTCTACTTTATTTACCTTATTCTATTATAATGAAGTCAAATTGGTTTGTCAATACTAACCAGGATTAAACCTATAAATACCGGTCTTCAATTGGGGCGAATTTCTTTCGCCACCGGATTTGTCAATGCACCAATCCCCTCGATGGTGATCTCCACCTCGTCCCCGTACTCCAACCGCCCCACTCCGGCTGGCGTGCCGGTCAGCAAAATATCTCCCGCTTCCAGGGTCATCACCGACGAGGAAAATGCGATCAATTGCGGGATGGAATAAACCATATCCCGGGTGGATGCCATCTGGCGCACCTCCCCTTTAACCCGGCAGGTGATCAACAGGTCATACGGATCAAGATCGGTTTCAATCCACGGTCCCACCGGGCAGAAGGTATCAAACCCCTTGCCGCGCGTCCATTGC
>JBBIQB010000147.1:0-4094 GCA_037442545.1 Bellilinea sp. | reverse complement strand
GTCGTTGGCTATTGTATAACCCAAGATAAATTCACTGGCTTGTTCCTGGGGAATCCAACGTCCTCGCCTGCCGATCACCACCGCCAGTTCCGCTTCGTGTTCCACCTGTCCCGATTGCGGCGGCAACAGGATGGTCTGCCGGTGACCGATCAGGCTGGAGGGGGGTTTCAAGAAGATCATCGGGATTTCCGGCACTTCCGCGCCGTGTTCTTTGGCATGGTCAACGTAATTCCTACCCACGCAGATGATTTTGGTCGGCTCAACCGGCGGCATCAGCCGCACCACATCCAGCGGCATCTCCGCCGGCAAGCGGCGATAATCTCCAAACAAATCCCCGTCGATGGGTCCAACATGGTCTTCATGAACCCAACCCCAGCGCGGGGTTTCCCTGCTAATGGTGTAGCGTATGTAACGCATTCAAACCATCCTGCAAATGATCGAACCGTTTGAGTTTAGCACAGTTCGATAAAACACGGTATAATCTTGTTCGGTAATCTACGCCGCGCCTTGTGGAAAACCATCGGGCGGATAGCTCAGTTGGTTAGAGCACATCCCTTACAAGGATGGGGTCGCAGGTTCGAGTCCTGTTCCGCCCACACCTTAAAACCTGCCGCGCATCGATTGGGCATAGCCGGTCATTTCAACGTAACCATACCCGCTGACCGGTGCCGCGCCGAATGATCCCTTCGCCCTGACCGCGCCTTCCCAATATATGAACGAAAGCCGCAATTCCTGATCCGCCATCAAAGGCTCGATCTCCAGCACGATCTGTCGGGAAGGAATCTCGATGATCCAGCGTGAAGGATACTCCGCCTGGGTGTGCGGGCTGCGCCAGCGCTCCAGCACCCGAACCGAGAACGAATCACGGGAGAACACTTCAGTTGTCCCATCTGGGTCGATCACCGTTGCGCTCGAAAAAGGATCGCTGCTGCCATCCTGATTGCGCAGGGTGAATAACATGATTTCGGTTTGATTATCCAGCTGCAGCGAAAACCAGTCCCACCCGACCTGATCTTCCCCCAACGCGCTGGTGCTGAACTCGTGATCCATCCACGACCAGCCGGTCACGGAATGCACCTCGTTACCAAGTTCGATCTCGCCCCGGCTTTCCAGACGGGTCAGGCTAATGTAATAGGATGCATTGCCGGGTTGTTCGCCTTTTCGACTGTACCCGTCCTGCCCTTGCAGGATTTTGCCCTTGCGGTCGATCAATTCCAGCGACAGTCCAAAATCCGCCGTTTTTGCCGTCATTCGGTAGCGCCCGGTATCCAGTTGCTCGACCCGCCAGTTCTCCAGCCAAACCTGAAACAACGGTTCTCCCCGCGCTCCAGCCAGACCGGCAGCGCCGCGCGAAAGCCTTTCATCGAAATGAAAGCGGTTCGACTGCACATCGCTGAGCGCAAAGTGCGCCAGGTAGATTTGTTCGCTCGCCCAGTTCGATTCCCGTCCGGCTCGTTCGGCTGGCGGCAAAATCGCGCGGCGGAAGAAGGTCAACTGGTAGCCAAAGCGGCGGCCATCCGGCGCAGCCAGATTACCGGTGTAGTACCACCACTCGGTTTGAAAATCCTCGTGCGCTCCGTGGTCGCGCGGAAAAACAAACGTTCGCCCACCCTCCGCCCGCTCGAACAATGGGCTGGTTTGGCCGGAAAACTCGCTCAACACACTCACAGGCTGAGTGGTTGGTTTCTCCCGAAAAGCCGACCACACCAACCAGGCAGTCAGTCCAATTATAAAAAACATGGCTACACGCAAAATAAAGTGTTTATTCATAACGAATCGCCTCCGCGGCGGACATTCTCCCCATGCGCATCGCGGGAATCACCCCCGCCAACAGCGCTGCGCCAAGCGCAATCCCGATGGCAAACAGGAAAGCCATTGGATTGAGCTGCATTTGAATCGTCCAGCCGAAAGAGCGTAAATTGATTACCTCGATCAAAATCAACGCCAGAATATATCCTGTGGGCGCCGCCAGTATCCCGGCGGTCAAACCCATCCAGCCCGTTTCCAACAGAACCAGACGCCACAAGTCTTTTCCGGTCAGCCCCAGGGCTTTGAGCACGCCGGTCTCGCGTTGTTTTTCGATCTGCAACAACAGCAGCGCGCTCAATACGCCAATGAAAGCCACCGCCGTCGCCAAAATACGCAGCGCGGCGGTGATGGCGAAGGTGCGGTCAAAAACTTCCATCACATCCTGGCGCAAGGCTGCATTCGCCCGCACCAGCAGATTTTGGTCCACTTGCAGCGCCTGGCGCATCTCGCGCGCCACCTGATCGGCATCGACACCCGGTTCAAGCCGCACCCCAATCGCTGTCACGGCATCATCCTGCCACCACTGCCGGTAAACATCCTGCCAGATCATCATGCTGCCTTCACTGGAGGCATAATCAAAAAACACCCCGATCACCGGCGAACGCAGCTCGCCGCCCGGCGTTCGAAACAGCACCTTATCCCCGGTCTCGATTCCCAGGCGGTTGGCAAGCGGTTCGGAGACGATCACGCCGCCCGCCTGGAGCGCAATCGTAATCTCCGCCGCGCTTCCCGCAGCAGTTTTGAAATTGCGCTCCCCGGCAATATCCGGGTTGTGGGTGGCGGACAAGTGCACCTCGCCGTACTGGGTTATTACCCGCGCCGCCCGCAAGGTGTCCACCCGTGCAATTCCGTCCACCGTCTGCAATTGGACGAGCACTTGCGGGTCCAGCGGCAGCAGCGACGAATTGGCGGTAAAGCCGGGCACCGAAATATACACGTCGCTTTGCAGAGTCTGCTCCAGCCATTGGGTGACGGTAAAACGAAAACTGTCGATCATCACCCCCACCCCGATGGTCACTGCCACCGCCACCATCAGCGCCGAAACCGCCACCGCCGTGCGGCTGAGCGCATTGAGCAAGTTTTTTGGCGCCATGCGCCCCAAAAAACCAAACCCAAACCCGCTCAAAGGGGTAATTCCCCACAGGATGGCACGCATCAACAAGGCAGACATCAACGCCAGTCCGACCACCACCAGGAAAGTCCCGCCAAACCCAAAAATCAGGCTGCTGCCAGGCGTCTGAAACAAAAGCACGCCACTGCCCGCCAGCGCCAACCCCGCCAGGGCAAGCCACCCGACCACCGAACGGGCTTTTCCTTCCAGGCTGGAACGGGAGAGCGCCATTCGCGGCGCCACCGAAGCCGCTTCCAGGGCAGGTGGAACTGCCGCGCCAATGGTCGCCGCCAGCCCCAACACGCCGCCTTTGATCAGACTTTGCACGGGCAGGGCAACAGATTGCACGGTAGTAGTGAAATACAGGTCATTGATGGTCTGCGATACCATCGCAACCGTGTTGCGGCCGAGCAGAATACCTAAACCAATCCCCAGCAGCGAGCCAACCGCACCGACCAGAAATGCCTCACCGGTTACCAGCAGGAAGATTTCGCGGCGCGTCACGCCCAGGCAGCGCAATGAACCAAACAGATCGCGCCGCTGGACAACCGAAAAGGTCATCGTGTTGTAGATTAGAAACAGCCCAACCACCAATGCCAGCATCGACAGGGCGGATAAATTCAATTGAAAAGCCGCCGCCATATCCCGAATGCTGCCCTGGCGGGCTTCCACCCGTTCCAGGCTGGCTTCGGGCGGCAGCAGCCCGCGCACCGCCTGCTCCTCAGCACTGTCGTATTCCGGAAGGATCAGGTCAATACGGTCCAATCGCCCAATCTTCCCGGTCACTTCCTGCGCAGTGGCAACGTCAGCCAGGATCAAGCCTTCCAGTGAACGCTCCGCCAACCGGTCTGCCGCTAGGATGAGTCCGGTTAAAATTACTTCGACCCTGCGCCCATCCACCTCGATCAAAAAAACATCCCCCGGCGCCAAGTTCAGCGAAGCAGCCGTGCGATCCAGCAGCATCACGCTGCCCGGGCGGGTTAGAAATTGGGTCAACACGCCGCCATCGAACGATTGTCCCGACCAGTAGTCGCGAAAGCCGCCATCCACAATCGGGTCGATCCCCAGCAGTTGAAACGGCTGGCTGCTCAATCCCGGCAAGGAAACGATGCCCATTACAACTGGCGCAGCTTGGCTGGTCACGCCTTCCATTCGCATGCGGGTGTAGATCTGC
>JBBIQB010000146.1:0-7317 GCA_037442545.1 Bellilinea sp. | reverse complement strand
CATTATCTGGAAAAAATCTGGGAAGGCGCAATTGCTGCCGAAGGCGCAGCGGCTTCGATAGCCAAGATGATTTCGCTGACTTTGACCCAGGGCTTGATCGTCCTGGCAGTCGTCGCGGCAATTATCCTGATCGTCGGACTGGCTTGGGCAGCCTGGGCGCCAGCCGACCGCATCGCCGTCGATCTGATCACCATGGACGCGCGCACCGCCTGGGACCTGACCAGCCCGCGTGGGCAATTGCCGCCGGTGGAGCGTTACCAGTTTGAGGAAGTGTCCACCAGCCACAATCCGCGCCCGAAAGCCCCAGATACACCCTCCACCGTGCGTTATGTGGTGGAACATCGTTACAGCACCCCGGAGGATGGGGAGGATTCGGATTATGGGATTACTTTTCAACTGACCCGTTCATAATGGGTTGGCAAGAATATTGGCAGTGCTGAAGTTGGGTTAACCACCGGCATTGCTGTATTTGGCTCGGCATGGGGGCGGGGCTGGAAAACCTTCCAAACAGGTACAAGAAAACAGCCTGGTATCCGGCGGACGCAGCGGATACCAGGCTGTGGATTTCATACCATTCGAGGATTATTTGCCCTTGAATATATGATGATATTCACATGACATTTGACCTTCCCGATGTTATATCTATACAAGCCAGAGCGGTAGCATCACCGATCGGGTGTATACTGATATGTCAGGGATGCAATCACCGGTGTTTCGTGGTATCCCGCATTGGGTGAAACCCAGGCAGGAGCGCGGTTAAACCCATTCCATTGAAGGAGAAATTTACATGCTGCACATCCTGAATGCGGTGGGGATTCTGATTTGTGCCATCCAGGCAATTCGATCCCAGCGCTTGATCGTTTCTGCATTGTGGCTGGCGGGAGCCAGCGCGCTGGTTGCGCTCGAACTGTACCTGCTGGGCGCTCCGGAGATCGCGGTCATCGAACTCAGCGTCGGCGCTGGGCTGGTGACGGTTTTGTTCGTCTTTGCCATCAACCTGACCGGCGAAGAAGCACTGGATGTTAAAGGATTGGTGCGCGAACCGCTCGCGCTGGCTGTACTGGCATTAACGGTTGGTTTGCTGGCGTTTTTACTGGTGCCCGGCATCGACCGCGCGGGTCCAAGCCTGGCAGACGCCCCCTTCAAAGTCGTCTTGTGGGACGAACGGCAGATGGACCTGATCCTGCAGGCGGTATTGGTGTTTTGCGGTGTGCTGGGGGTGATCGGGTTGCTGAGCGAGCAGGAGCCTGCGACTGGGGACAGCGCGGATACGGAGAAGAGCACATGACATTATCCATTCCAAGTATCGTTATTTTGGTGGTGGTTGGTTTGCTGGGGGTGGGGTTGTACGCCATGCTGACCGTGCGCAACCTGATTAAAGTCATCGTCGGCTTGCAGATCATGGTCAAGGGCGCGATGATTGCGCTGGTGCTGGCGGGCAGGCTGCAGGGGCAGGAGAATCTGGGTCAAAGTCTGGCGTTGACCGTGATCGTTGCCGATACCATTGTGGCGGTGATCGGTCTTGCGCTGGCGGTGCAGGTGCGCCGCGCGTTTGGTACACTTGACCTCAAAGCCCTGACCACGCTGCGGAGGTGATGCAATGGCATTGACCTGGTTAACCCTGACAATTGGGCTGCCCTGGCTGGGCGCGCTGGTCATCTGGCTGCTTGGCGACCGCCTTGAAAAACGTACCCATGCCCTGGCGGTGATCTTTTCGGTCGCGGCGGGGATTGCCGCGCTGCTGCTGCTCCCTTATGGAAGAGAACGGCTGGAGTTTGTCATTCCGGTTGGCGGCGCGTTTGGCGATTTCACCTTTATGCTGGACGGTTTGGGCGTTTTTCTGGCTGCGATTGCCACCGTGGTGGGTTCGCTGGCGGTGATCTTCTCGGTGGATTACATGCACCGTGAAGCGCAACTGGCGCGCTATTATGCCTTTGTCCTTTTCTTCATCGGCGGCATGGTTGGGCTGGTGCTGACCAGCAACCTGCTGTTGATGTTCTTTTTTTGGGAAATCACCGCGTTGTGTTCCTACGCGCTGATATCCTTCCATAACGACGATCCCAAAGCCGTCGCGGGCGGCATTAAGGCGCTGATCATCACCCAATTGGGCGGGATCGGTTTGCTGGTGGGTGCGTTGCTGCTGTACGCCTATACCGGCAGCTACGATCTGCAGGCGTTCATTGCCAACCCGGGCGTGCTGCCCGCCGGCGTGCTCGCCTGGATGGGGTTCGGTTGTCTGGTTGCGGCGGCGGCAAAATCTGCCCAGTTCCCTTTCCAAACCTGGCTTCCGGATGCGATGGAAGCCCCCACGCCGATCAGCGCGCTGATTCACGCTGCAACGATGGTCAATGCGGGGGTGTATCTGCTGGCGCGCTTCTACCCGGCGTTCGAAGGGCTGCCCGGCTGGCGCGAAGCGGTCGTCTGGTCGGCCCAGGCGCTGGGCGCGGTGCGGCTTTGATGGCGGCGGTGATGGCAATCGTCGCCACGGATCTCAAACGAGTGCTGGCGTACTCGACCGTTTCGCAGCTGGGGTACATGGTGTATGCCGTGGGAGCCGGCGGGGTATTTGCCAGCCAGTTCCACCTGCTGTCTCATTCGGTCTTCAAGGCGCTGCTTTTCCTGGGGGCAGGGGCGGTGATCCATGCGGTGGGCACGCGCGATATGCGCCAGATGGGCGGTTTGGGCGGCAAAATGCCGCTGGTGCGCGCGGTATTTGTCATTGGCTCATTGGCGCTGGCGGGAATTCCGTTGTTTAACGGATTCTGGAGCAAGGAATTAATCCTCAAAGCCGGGCTGCACGGCAACCCGCTCTGGTTATACGCGCTGATGGTGGTCGTCGCCGGGCTGACCGCCTTTTACACCTTGCGCATGGTGGCAATGGTTTTTTACGGGCAGCCGCAGGCGGGGCAGCACGTTCATGACGCCGGCGCGGCGATGAAAACCGCGCTGATCCCGCTGGCTGCGGGTACATTTGCCACCTGGCTGCTGGCGGGTCCGTTTGGGTATTTTTTGGCGGAAAGTCTGCCTGCTCATGGAATCGAACCTCACGGCACTCTGGAAGTGCTGCAGAAAGTCGTGTCCGAGCCGACGACCTACCTGGTGCTGGCGGTCGTGGCGTTTGGCTTGTTCGAGGGCTGGCGGCGCGAACGTCTGGTGGCTGCGGCGCAGGCGCTGAAGGGCGTTGCGCGGGCGGCGGTGGATAGTTTTGGCTTCGAGGCGGTCAACCACGCAGTGGTTGCCGGGACGCAGCGGCTGGCGGAAGGGCTGCGCGTCACCCAGCCTGGTTTGCTCAACTGGAACATTTTTGCCGCGCTGCTGGCGTTGATCGTGTTGCTGGCAAGCCTTGCCCTGGGAGGTCGCTGACATGGACGCAAACTTGGCATTTCTCCTGGTGGTTGCCATACCGCTGATCGGCTCGCCGCTGATTTATCTGGCTGGGCGGCTGGTCAAGCGCGTCAAACCGGATGTCAACCCTTCGCGGTGGGCGGCTTTGCTGGTTCTGCTGGCGGCGGTATATCCGCTGTTTATCGCCGCGTCCGATCTGATCCAGGGTGGCGCGCAACCAGCCTTTTCGATCGGCCTGGTTGAGTTGCGCCTGGACGGGATTGGCTTGCTGCTGACGGTGGTGGTTCTGGGGCTGTCGATTCTGGTGACCTTATTCTCCGGTCCGTACCTGGACAAGGACGAGCACCAGGAAAAATATTATGCGCTGCTGGTTGCGATGAGCGCGACGATGATCGGTCTCTGCTGCTCGACCGATCTGTTCAATCTATGGGTGTGGTTCGAAGGCATGGCGATCAGTTCCTATACGCTGGTCGCGTATCACCGCAGTCAGCCGGGCGCGCTGGAAGCCGGAGTGAAGTACCTGGTGCAATCCGCGATGGGCTCGGTTTTCGTCTTGATCGGAATTGCACTGGTCTTTGCCCAGACCGGCAGCCTGAATCTGGCTGAAATTCGCGCCAGTGCGCCGATGTCGCCGGTGCTGCTGGCAGCCGGCGCGCTGTTCCTGATCGGTTTTGGGGTCAAAGCCGCGCTGGTGCCGCTACACACCTGGCTGCCCGATGCGCATTCGCAGGCGCCGAGCGGGATCAGCGCAATGCTTTCTGGCGTGGTGATCGAGGCGGGGCTGATTGCACTGTTGAAGGCAACCGGTGCACTATTCGCCATCAGCACCCAGTGGGGGGCTTTCCTGCTTGCTTTTGGCGCGCTCAATATGCTGCTCGGCAATTTGATGGCGCTGCGCCAGACACAGGTCAAGCGCATGTTGGCGTATTCCAGTTTGAGCCACGTGGGTTACATGCTGCTTGGGTTGGGCGTGGCGTTTGCCTACGGGTCGACCGTTGCCGCGGCGGGCAGTTTCTTTCATATTCTTACTCACGGCTTGATGAAGGGACTGGCGTTCCTGGCAGCCGGCGCGCTGCTGTACGGATTGTATATTGCCCGCGGCAGCCATCACACCTTGATGGTCGAAGACCTGGACGGCGCTGCCCAGCGCTATCCGCTGACAGCCTTTACACTCAGCCTGGCGCTGCTGGCGCTGGGCGGGTTGCCGCCGCTGGCGGGCTTCATGTCCAAATGGCAGATATTCGTTGGCGGCTTCGAAACCCGGCAGACGCTGGCGATCCTTTTGGTCGTTTTTGCGGCGCTGAACAGCGTGCTCTCGCTGGGTTATTATGCCCCGCTGGTGAACCGCATGTACCGCCGCCAGCCTTCGGTGGTAGTCAGCGCGGGTTTGCCGATTTCGCCGTGGATGAGCACCGCACTGGTGATCCTGGCACTGGTGACGGTGGTGTTGGGTTTTGCCCCTTCATTGGCGGGTTGGCTGACCGGTGCGGCGGCGCAAAGCCTGCTGGCAGCCCTGGGCGGTTAAGGAGGTTATGAACATGGAGATCATTCTCACCCCCCCTCTGGCTTTTTTCATCTATGTGCCGCTGGTGCTGGTCATTGTTGGATTGGGAAAAGTGCTCGCGGGTCCCGAAAACCCTTCCCCGTACAAGGAGAGCGTGTATGCCAGCGGCGAGGAAGGTCCGGTATCCTCGGCGGCGCCGGGCTACCGCCCGTTTTTCCTGATTGCTTTCTTCTTCGCCATTTTGCACCTGGGTATGCTGGTTTTGGGTACTGGGGAGTTTAGTCCGAGTATTTTACCCTTTTTACTGGGGATGATTTTGGCGCTGGTGGCTTTATTATTGGGTTAATGGACGGGCTGTGTTTATTGAGAGGAGGACAACATGAGTGTTGAGGTGAGCAGTGCGTGGCAGCAGGCGCTGGATAAAGTGCGTACCTGGGCGCGGGTAAATTCCCCCTGGGCAATCCATTTCAACAGCGGTTCGTGCAACGGGTGTGATATCGAAATCCTGGCGACCCTCACCCCGCGCTACGACGTGGAACGGTTTGGAATCAAGCTGCAAGGTTCCCCGCGCCACGCGGATGTGCTGATCTGCACCGGTCCGGTTTCGCTGCAAGCCAAAGACCGCTTGCTGCGCATCTACTGGCAAATGCCGGACCCCAAGTTCGTTGTCGCGGTGGGTTCGTGTGGGCTTTCGGGCGGCGTGTTTCATGGCTGCTACAACATCGTCCACGGCATCGACGAGGTTCTGCCGGTGGATGTGTTCGTGCCCGGCTGTCCGCCCCGCCCGGAAGGCATCATTTACGGCGTGGCCGTGTTGCTGGATGCCCTGAAGAACGGCAAGCGTCCCGAACGGACGATGACCGTTGAAGTACCCGCCGACCTGGCACGTTCCATCGAGGAGGTGCGCTGATGAGTGAACTGGAAACTGTCCTGAAAACCGGCGAAGACTTGCTCCAACCCTGGGCAGCGGCGTTTACCCGTCCGGAACCCAACCGGGTGGACGTGAGCCTGTCGCGCGAAGACCTGCTGGCGGCAATCGAGGCGCTGCTGGAAGCCCGCTGGGGCTTTCTCTCCACCATCACCGGCATCGACCGCCCGGCGCCGGCTGCGGCTGAGGGTCAACCCCCAGCCGAGGGCACTCTCGAGGTGCTGTACAGTTTTTGTGCTGGAGCGGGGGTGCTCAGCCTGCGGGTGCAGCTGCCCTACTCGGACGCGGTTTTGCCCACCATTTGCAACCTGATTCCTTCCGCGACACTGGGCGAGCGCGAGTTGATGGAAATGTTCGGTTTCGTCATCCCGGGCACCCCGGATACCAGCCGTCTGATCCTGGCGGATAGCTGGCCGCAAGGGGTGTACCCGCTGCGCAAGTCATTCGTGTCCAATCCTGCTGCTGCAAGTGCAACGGAAGGAGGTTGAGATGTCCACCGTTCAGAATGAAAACCGGTTTATTGTCCCCATTGGACCCCAGCACCCTGCATTAAAGGAGCCGGGTCATTTCGAATTTGCCGTGGATGGCGAAATTGTTACCGGGGCGAGCGTGCGCCTGGGCTATGTTCACCGCGGGATCGAAAAAGGCGCCGAGGAACGCACCTGGACGCAAAATCTGTACCTGATGGAACGCATTTGCGGGATTTGTTCGCACATTCACGCCACTGCCTTTGCGCAGGGGGTGGAGCAACTGGCTGGGGTACAAGCGCCGCCGCGCGCCCGCGCCATCCGCCAAATTTTCTGTGAACTGGAGCGCATTCACAGCCACATGCTCTGGTTGGGGGTGGCTGCCCATGAAGGCGGTTTTGACGCCTTGTTCATGTATTCGTGGCGCGACCGCGAGGTTGTGATGGATTTACTGGAAATGCTTTCCGGCAACCGGGTGCATTACTCCGCTAACCTGCTGGGCGGGGTGAAATATGACATCACGCCGGAGATGATTGCCAAGATGCACGAAGGGCTGGGTTATCTCGAAAAACGCCTGCAACACTACCTGGACGTAGTCAACGGCGATGAGACCTTCATTGGGCGGACGCGCGGAATTGGCACGATGACCCGCGACCAGGCGCAGTTGCTGGGCGCGGTGGGTCCTACCGCCCGGGCGTCCAACTATGCCTACGATGTGCGCGTGGATGCGCCCTACGCGGCATACGCCGAGTTCCCGGTCAAGATGATTCTGGCGGAGGAAGGCGACCTGCATGCCCGCTTTGTGGTGCGCATCCTCGAAACCGTGGAGAGCATCCGCGTTCTGCGCGAGATGTTTGACGCCATGCCCGAAAGCGAACTGGTGGCGCGCGTGCCGCGCCGCATTCCGGCTGGCGAAACCATCAGCCGGGTGGAAGCGCCGCGCGGTGAGCTGTTCTATTTCATCGCCAGTAACGGCAGCGACAAGCCGGAGCGGGTCAAGGTGCGTACACCCAGTCTATGCAACTGGGGCACAGTGATTACGCTGGCGGTCGGGGATAAACTGGCGGACATGC
>JBBIQB010000145.1:897-7390 GCA_037442545.1 Bellilinea sp. | reverse complement strand
CAACGTCGATCCCGGCACGATGAGCCCTTTCCAGCACGGCGAAGTCTATGTATTGGACGATGGCGCGGAAACCGACCTCGACCTGGGGCATTACGAGCGGTTCATCGACATCCGTCTCAACCGGGTGTGCAATATGACCACCGGGCAGATCTACGCCGAAGTGATCGGCAAAGAACGGCGCGGGGATTACCTGGGCGGCACAATCCAGGTCATTCCCCACATCACCAACGAGATCAAACGCCGCATTAGCATGGTCTCCAAAACAACCGGCGCAGAAATCGTCCTGGTTGAGGTCGGCGGCACCGTCGGTGATATCGAATCGCAGCCCTTCCTCGAAGCCCTGCGCCAGCTGCGCAGCGACCTGGGGCGTGAAAACACCCTCAACATCCACGTCACCTGGCTGCCTTACATTGGCGCAACCGGCGAATTGAAAACCAAACCCACCCAGCACTCGGTGTCGGAGTTGCGCGCCATCGGCATCACCCCCGACATGATCGTCGCTCGCTCCGACTACCCGGTTACCCGCGAGATCGTCGATAAAATCGCCCTGTTTTGCGACGTCGAAAAACGGGCAGTCATCCCAATGGTCACCGCATCGACACTATATGAAGTCCCCTTGATGCTCGAAGAAGCCGGCGTGGCTGAAATCATCCTCGAAAAAATAGGTTTGAAAACCCGCAAAGCCCCGGATTGGAAGGAATGGAAGCAACTGGTTGTGCAGGTTAAAAAGCCCAAGCCGAAAGTGAACATCGCCCTGATTGGTAAATATGTCGAACTGCGCGACGCCTACATGAGCGTGCGCGAAGCGCTCTACCATGCTGCCATCCACCTGGGGGTGGAGATTGAAATACTCTGGCTGCATTCTGCCGACATCGAAAAGAGCAAATACCTGGACGAGATGCGCTCCGCCGCCGGGATCATCATCCCCGGTGGGTTTGGCAGCCGCGGCATCGAGGGTAAAATCCAAGCGGCGCGCATTGCGCGCACCGAGAAAATTCCTTACCTGGGTTTGTGCCTGGGAATGCAATTGATGGTGGTCGAATTTGGGCGGCATGTTCTTAAGGATGAGCGTGCCAACTCGACCGAGTTCGACCGCACCACCCCCCATCCGGTCATCGATCTGATGCCCGACCAGCAGCACATCACCGAAATGGGCGGTACCATGCGACTGGGGTTATATCCGTGCGTAATCCAGCCCAACACGCTCACCCGCGAGGCATACCAGCAGGAGCACGTCGAAGAAAGGCACCGCCACCGTTTCGAATTCAACAACGCCTACCGTACAACTTTTGAACAGGGCGGGGTGCGCTTTTCGGGTT
The DNA here is from genome assembly GCA_037442545.1 of Bellilinea sp. GTDB lineage: Bacteria > Chloroflexota > Anaerolineae > Anaerolineales > Anaerolineaceae > Bellilinea. Next base: position 6,071 of record JBBIQB010000145.1, on the reverse strand, counting down.
TATCACCAGACGGGCTGCTGGTCGAAATCTGTGAGGTCAGCGATCATCCCTTCATGGTGGGCACGCAGTTTCACCCGGAATTTTTATCGCGTCCCAACCGTCCCCACCCGCTTTTCAAAGCTTTCGTCCGGGCTGCCTGCGAACACGCCGGGGTAAACGTGCAGCCTTTCACAAGCACGGCGGAAGTCAAGGATTGAAAAATCGGTTATACTTGCATCGTCCGGGGCGAGAATAATGCAGCCGCGTGCTGCTTAACACCAACACTATAAATTTTTCAAAAATGAGGTAATCACACATGGATACAACAATCGAATCAATCCTTGCTCAGGAAGTTCTGGATTCGCGCGGCAACCCGACGGTTGAAGTGGAGGTTGTGCTTGCTGACGGCAGCTGGGGCAGAGCCGCGGTTCCTTCCGGCGCCTCCACCGGCACGCACGAAGCGCTCGAATTGCGCGACGGGGACAAAGCCCGTTACCTTGGTAAAGGCGTCCTTAAAGCGGTCGAAAACGTCAACAACCAAATTGCTGATGCACTGATCGGCTGGGACGCACTGGATCAAATGGCGATCGACATGGCGATGACCATCGAGCTGGATGGCACGCCCAACAAATCTAAGCTCGGCGCCAATGCAATTCTGGGCGTCAGCCTGGCGGTCGCCAAAGCCGCCGCCAACGCGCTGGGCATGCCTCTCTACCGCTACATCGGCGGCGTGTATGCCCACGTGCTTCCTGTGCCGATGCTGAATATCCTCAACGGTGGAGCACACACCGCCTGGCAGTCCACCGACGCCCAGGAATTTATGGTCATGCCGCTCGGCGCGACCTCTTTTGCGGAAGGCTTGCGCTGGGGCGCGGAAATTTATCACGCTCTCAAAGGCGTCCTCAAAGCCCGCGGTTATGCTACCCTGGTCGGCGATGAAGGCGGTTATGCCCCCTCGCTCAAAGCCAACGTCGAAGCCGTCGAGGTGATCCTCGAAGCCATCCACAAAGCCGGCTACAAGCCCGGCGAACAGGTGTGCATCGCGCTCGACCCGGCAGCCTCCGAGTTGTTCGATTCCGAAACGCGCAAGTATAACCTGCGCAAGGAAGGCAAGATGCTCTCCAGCGAGGAGATGGTCGCCTTCTGGAAGAACTGGGTCGATCAGTTCCCGATCGTCTCGATCGAAGACGGTCTGGCTGAGGATGATTGGGACGGGTGGAAGATGATGAGCGCCGAAATGGGCAGCCGGCTGCAGATCGTCGGGGATGATCTGCTGGTGACCAACCCGGCCCGGGTCAAACGCGCAATCGAGGAAAAAGCCTGCAATGCCCTGTTGGTCAAGGTCAATCAAATCGGCTCACTGACCGAAACCATCCAAGCAGTTGAGATGTGTCACCGCAATGGCTGGCGGACGGTCACCTCGCACCGCTCCGGTGAAACCGAGGATGCCACCATCGCCGACCTTTCAGTCGCGCTTAATGCCGGACAAATCAAAACCGGCGCTCCAGCCCGCTCCGACCGGGTCGCCAAATACAATCAGCTGCTGCGCATTGAAGCCGAGCTGGGTGAAACCGCCGAATACGCCGGCTGGAACGCTCTGCGGCGGTAATCTCTCCTTTCGAAAAACAAAAACCGGCGAGGGAACAGCCCTTGCCGGTTTTTGATTCTACCGTTCCAGATATTCCAGTACGGCTGCTTCCAGCGCCGGGTAGCCCGGATTGGAAGGCAGGTTGATGTTGTGATCGCCTTCAATTTCGACATATTCACATCGCGCGCGGATGTATTTCACCAACTGGCGGGTATTCTCTTTGCGCACCACCGCATCCCGGTTGCCCTGTACCACCAAAACCGGCGTGGTTAGATTGATCGCACTTTCCTTTATCCTGCGGCTCAACCAGCCAAACTGCTCCAAAAAGATGACCGGCAGTTGTATTTGCCTCAAGGCTTCCCGCACCGAAGGATGGTTCAGATCAAATCCGGGCAACAATTCGGTCGAGGAGGCTTGAAAGTATTCCGGTTTCAACCAGGGGGTGCGAAAAGGACGAAACGCAATCGGCAGCAAAGGACGCAGCAGAAAAAGCAGTCCGCGCAGCCATCCCGTTTCTGGAATCCAGAACGGCGCAATCAAGATTAAGCGATCCACTGGCGCTTCGTTCGCCACGCTCAACGAAATCCCGCCCCCCAGCGAAAATCCAACCAGCACGACCGGGCAGTGTTCGGCTTTAAGTTGCTCCACCGCGCGCCGTACCGTTTCCAGCCATTGCGGCGCACGGGTTTGAAACAAGGAGCGGAAATGGGTGCCGTGTCCGGGCAACCGCACCAGGCGAACACGCCAGCCCAATGTTTGGATCGCCTTCCCCAAGGCGAGCATCTCCGCCGGGCTGCCGGGAAAACCGTGGACGAGTACCACTGCGCCGCGCTCGCCCGCCAGGTCGGTGGTGTCGTGTTCGGCTTGGGTAAATATGCCCAGGTCTGGCAGCTGCGATTCTTCGGGTGTATGCCGGTAATGCCACAAGTCGAACACCAGCAGGAAACCGCCCTGCACAATAATGCCAATCCCGGTTCCGGCGAAGAAGGCATCCGACTGCCCGCGCGTCAGATACACAGCCGTCCCAACAGCGATATAGACCACATCCAGCCAGGTATTGACCCACAAGATGCGGCGCAGTTTTTTGGCTTCCCGGTCGGCGGCATCCAAATCGACCGGTGTAAACAGTTTGGGCAGCGACCCACGCAGCCCAAACCCGGCGATGATCGCATCCACCAATCCCCAAGCCAGCGCCTGAATGCCAAAACCGCGCCAAAAATCCATCCCTTTCAGCAAAAACGCAATGCCCGCCAGAATGCTGAACGCGCCCCAGTACATCAACCGTCGTGAGATGAGGTGTTGGTAATCCCAGACCATTTAGATATCCAAAAACGGCTCACGCCAGTTGTTGATGTACGCCTGCCAGATCTTTTCCGCCGTCTGATCGGCGCTGAGCGCCGAGGGAGGTAACCGGAACGGCACTTTTTGCCATAGGCGGGTATCCACGGCACCCGGGCGCACCACAACCACCGTCCGGCGCAGTTCCTTGCGTAAAACTTCGCCCAAAGCCTCCACACCGGCTTTGGCAGCCGCGTACGCGCTCAATCCCGGCAGGCGCATGCGTTCACTGACCGCGCCAAGGATATACACCGGACATTCCTTGCTCAACAAGGGCAGGCTGAAATGCAGCGCCGAAAAAACCCCGTGCAAATTGGCATCCAGTATGCGCTTCCATTCTTCCGGCGGGGTATCCGCGAACGGTTTGGAGAGAATATCCCCGGCAGCATAGATCCACCAGTCCACCTGCTCGATTTCCTGGGCAATCGCCCTCACGACATGTTGCACCGCAACCGGATTAGCGACATCCGCCTCGAAGACGAGCGCACTGCCAGGCTGGATTAAACCGGCTTGGCGGACTGTTCCGGCTACCTGCCAGTCTTCCACCGTCAGGCGCTGGCGCAGGCCCGCGCCAATCCCGCCGTTAATCCCCCAGATCAATGCCGATTTGGTCATTTTCCTCCTGCCTCAATTCATCCAGCACGTCCAGTATTTCGCGGTTGTCGGGGATATCCGACATCGATTCGGCGTAATGTTTGTAGCGGATACAGCCATTTTTATCGACCACGAACATAGCCGGCATCCTGCCCAGTTTGAACAGGTTGACTTCCTGATAAAACAAGCTGGCTACTTTGGATTGAATGTCCGCCAGACCGATGAATGGCATGTTTTTATCCTGCCAGAAGCGTTGAAACGCGCGCGGTCCGTCCGGTCCGAGGGCAATGATTTCAGCCCCAAGCCGGGTAAATTCCGAATAGTCTTGACGCAACTGCGCCATATGCTTTACGCAATAGGGTCAGGTAAAGCCGCGGTTGAAGACCAACACAACCGCTTTCTTGCCGCGAAAATCGGAAAGCCGTACCCGGTTTCCTTGCGTATCCGTCAGGGTAAAATCCGGGGACTCGATGTTTTTGCGCAATGGTTTCATCAACCCTGGTCTCCTTTTATTGCAGTCAAAAATTGGCGAATTGCTTCCAAAAAAGACTGCGGGCATTCTTCTTGCGGGACATGACCGCAGCGCTCGAACACCACCAGTTCTGCGGCGGGGATTTCGCTCGCCAGCCGGATGCTATCCCCGGCAGGCACAATGCGGTCGTCATCCCCGGTGAGAACCAACACCGGTAGATTTAATTCCGCCAGCCGCCTGTCCAATCCCGATTCGCGGTTGGCTTTGGTCAATTCCCACAATGCCCGATCCCAATTTGCCAGCTGGAGTGGTTTGCGGTAATTGGCAATCACCTCTCCGCTCAGTTTAGATGGATCGTGCCAGGCTGCTCTCAGGAAGGCATCCCCCTGCTCGCCTGCCAGCGAACGGGCAAACCAGGGACCCAGACGTTCAAAATGCGGCGTGCCCAGCAACGGTCGTATCCAGGCAGGCGCACCGCCGCCAGCGTAAATTGCGGCACCAACCAACACCAGCGCCGAGACCCGCTGTGGATATTCCAAGGCTGTTGCCATCGAAACCGTCCCACCAGCCGAATTGCCGATCAAAACCGCTTGCTCGATTCCCAGTTCGTTCATCAATCCCACCGTCAGGCGGACTTGGAATGGAAGGCTGTACGGCGATTCACCGTTCCATTCACCCGGCATGAGGCGTTCGGTCAAACCAAATCCCGGCCGGTCGAAAGCGATCACCGTGCCGTGTTCTGCCAGCGGCTGGATTACTTCCCGCCAGGAATAGGTACTGGCGCCGAACCCGTGCAGCAGGATCATGACCGGTTCACCACTGCCTGCCTGCTTATAATGCACGTCAATCCCGTTGACCTCCACAAAGCGGCTGTCCGCATCCACCAATTCACTGACTGGAAGCGCTTCCGGCAGCGGCGGAATGGGGATCACCAGCGGTCCAATGAGAATGACTGCCAGTACAATCACAAAGAAAAATCCGATGGTTCGCACAGGTTTCATGGCTTATTCTCTCGTTGCGCTGAGTTGCTGCAAAAAAAGGGATGTTTCTTCCATAATGATCTTGTGTTGATCTTCGACCGAAAGGATTGCTGCCCCATCGCCAGGCTTTTCGCCATACACCCCAAATTTTGCTCGGTAGAATTTCATTTAATCATTCCATTCGGTATAATTTTCATAGTTAATTGTAAATCACCTCAGGCTC
>JBBIQB010000145.1:0-887 GCA_037442545.1 Bellilinea sp. | reverse complement strand
GCCAACAAGGCGATACTATACAATGGTTATACAGTGTGCCGTTTGCTTTATCCTTTGGAGAATAAAAAATGAGCCTCATATACGATCGCTTTGCCCAGGTTTATAGCCGCGGTGCGTATTCCAATTACACCCGCTGGATTCTCGAAAAAATTCCTTCCCTCCTGGAAAACTTCGCTCTGCCCAAATCTGGACGGCTGCTCGACCTTGCCTGCGGTGAGGGCACTTTTCTGGCGGGAATGGCTGCCAGCGGCTGGCAGGTGAGCGGGGTGGATCAGTCCCCCGCCATGCTCTCCTTCGCCAGTCAGAAGTTCGACACCGCAGCCGCGCCACTCTGCCTGATACACGGTGACATGCGCGAGTTGCATTTCGACAACGAATTCGACCTGGTTACCTGCTGGTACGACAGCCTGAATTATTTATTGAAGTTATCCGAGCTCAAAGCAGTCTTTGCCGGTGTCTTCAATGCCCTTAAACCGGGTGGCGCCTTTCTGTTCGATATGAACACCATCTACGCCCTGACCGTGCACTGGCAGCGCAACGCCGCCTTTATTCCGCAGGAAACATCCGATCTGATCGAAATTCATATCCCTTCCTGTAATTACGACCAACAGCAGGCAAGCCTGCGGATTATCGTTTTCACCCGGCTGGAAGACAGCCAAGAATGGGATCGCTTCGAAGAGGTTCACACCGAACAGGGATACCCACTGGCAGTCATTCAATCTTCGTTGCAGGAATGCGGTTTCGATTTGCTTGCCAGTCTGGGCAGTCTGAACGATTTTTCCCAACCCGCAGCAACGACGCCCCGGATGTGGTTTGTTGCCCAAAAAAGCGCTTAACCCAGGCGGCTGCGCACCTGTTGCCAGATGTGGGCAAACATTTCTTCGGTC
>JBBIQB010000144.1:0-7406 GCA_037442545.1 Bellilinea sp. | reverse complement strand
ACCGGCGTTGTAATTGGATACGGTCAATTTCCACAAATCAACATAATTGACAACTTCGCCGGATTTTTTATTGGTCGTGTTGCGAACCAGAAAATCCACCTGACGGCAGTTGGCTTTGAGCACTTCGGCGAAGACCGGGATGCTGCTGAGCGCACGGCTGCGATTGACGCCTTGCGGACATTCCGGGCAGGTGGCGTTGACCTGACGGACAAGCGCGCCGCGCAGCAAAGCGCGGGCTGAATCCGGTATGGCAAGATAGCCTTGATCGCAGGTATTGGGGTGGAGAATCAGCGGGCAAAACTGCGCAAAGAAATACGGGTTGAACATGAGCAGCGCGTCTGCGCCGGTATCATTCAATTGACCAAAACCACTTTCAAGGATATCGATATAAATTGCGGGCCAAAACTGGCTTTCGATGGCGAATATCTTTTTCAACAACCGGGCTGGGACGCCGAAGCGCACGCCGGTTTCATAGATTTTTGAATCGTATTGGTTTTGCCATTCGATCACCACCGGCCGGGCGACTTCCACGCCGCACTGGTTGGCGGTGGTAATCGACTGCAGTCCGTTGTAGGGGCACTGGCTGGCATTGACGACGTTGTTCTGGATCAGCATGGCTGCCAGATAGTAATAATTGTATTCGGTATACAGCTCCTCGATGCTGCGTGGGTAATCCAACACCCGTGGCAGATTGAGCGGAATTTCGGGCACCTGCCAGATTTCGGCGCAGGTGACAATTTGAGGATTGGGTTGGGGTTCGAATTCATCACCGGGAGCGCCCGGAGTGGGGGTGAAGGCGATCAGGGTGGGGGTGGGGGTTAGGTTGGTTTGCGCAGATGCGCTCTCTGGCGCGGCTGCAACCGGCAGGTTGTTTTCCAGGTGACTGACGGCGCTGGGTGGTTGCGAGGTGATATGAAGGATGGGTTTCGGCAGAATGCCATCCACTGTTTCGGCGACGGGTTGAGGTTGGGTGAAATCCGGTTGGGCAAGTCGCGGAACGGTGGTGACGAATAAAAAGATGACCAGTCCGGCGATGCCTGCGGCGAATATGGTTTTGAAAAACCTCATGGTGGAGACGACCCCCCGAAACAAAATGGTATTACGATTCTACGTTTTCATCTTCTTCATACACATATGCCCATCCCGAACCTTTGCAGACCGGGCAGCGATCATATACATAACCGTCCTTGCACAAACCACCGCCATTGCCGGTGCAAAAGGCGCATTTCTTGGATGCCTGGGCGACGAGAATCGTGCCTACCCCGTGGCAGATCGGGCAAATGTCGTGGATGTCACCATCCCGGCAGCGGCCGCTCCCATTTCCACCGCAGAAGGCGCAAGTTTCAGGTGCGTAATGGATGAACGGTTGAATTTTGGTCATAGATAATTATCCACCAGATTTCATGGATTTGTTGTTTTTTCGCGGGTCAATTCTTCAACCCCTTCAATGAAGGCTTCCACGATTTCGGGCGCGAATTGCTTGCCGGCGGATTCCTTCAGGTTACGCATGGCTTCGTCGTTGTTGCTGGCGTTGCGGTAGGGCAGTTCAGCCGTCATCACCGTGTAGGCTTCAGCGACGGCGATAATCGAACTGGCAGCCGGAATGTCTTCTTTGCTCAATTGGTCGGGATAACCGCTGCCGTCCCAGTGCTCCTGGTGGTGGTATATCCAGGGGACGATACGGTTGAAGACGTTCATTTGTTTGACGATTTGCGCCCCGTAATACGGGTGCATTTGGATCATCTTCCATTCTTGCGAAGTCAGCGGTTTGACCTTGGTGAGGATGGTTTCGGGAATGGATATTTTTCCGATATCGTGCAGCAGGGCGGCAATTTCAAGGAATTCGAGATCGCCGCTGCTCCAGGCGAGCTTCTTGCCGGTTTGCACTGTCAGGCGAGCCACTTTCTCGGAATGACCGATCATATAGCGGTCGCGCTGATCGATGGCAGCCACCAACACGCGCGCCAGCCCAATCATCGGTGATAGACCGCCCATGCCCGGAATGATCGACGGCGCCAATCCCTGGGTAAAGCCGGAACGCCGCCGCTCGCCAATGGCAACTTCCAACTCTACCGTATTTTCGTAAAAATTGAGGAAGTTTTCAACCCGTTCAAGGATCACCTTAAGGTTGACGTATTGACCGCTCGACCAGAGGGCAGGAATCTGTTCGTACATCATCGTCGAAGATCGCGAAATTTCCGCCTGCGGAATGATGCGCTTGCCGTAGGAGGAGAGCAGGTCGTGCAGCGCGATCAGGCGCGAAAACCGTTCCCCGACCCGTTGAATCTGTTTGGAGAGGCTCGGATAGTCGCGGATGGTTTCTTCCAGGGAGTGGATGCGGTTCAGGATGGCTTCGATGCTGGTGTGTTTCATATCCCGCATGGTTAGAATTTCGGTCAGCGTTTCATTCCACACCTTTTGCGCATCATCCAGGCTGAGAACGTCATTGCCGTACACGATCGGCTCATCATCCTTGCACTGGTGCTCGACGTAGCTCAGCGCTTTTTTCAAGGAATCGTAGGCGCTTTCGATCCGCTCCTGGTTTTCCTTCTGGCGCAGTTCTTCCTGGCGTTTTTGCTCACGGATGATCTGCATACGGTTGTAAAAATCCATCCCGCGCGGGGCTTTGTTGAGCAAGCCCATCAGGTGTTCCTGTTTTTTAACGAGCGCTTGCCATTCGAGCGTCATGCCGCGCAAGATTGGCAGGCTGTAAAGGAACAGGGGACGTTTTTTATTTTGCGCTTCGAGACGAGGCAGTTCCTCGATAATTTTGTTGTAGGCTTCTTTTATCTCTTCTTCGATTTTAGGGGCTTTGTAGGTCAGGCTGGCAAACGTCAGCCGGTAAACCATGAATTGTTTTTCGATGTTTTTGACGCCGGTTCGAGCCCGTGCCGGGTATTCACGCACCTCTTTTTGCAGGTGTTTCCATTCCGCAAAGGAATCGCTGAACATTTGCACCCGATTTTGTACCCAGTTGGTTTTCTTTGCCTCGGGCTGAAGATGATTCACCACCCCGGATATCGAATCGGGTTGGGTTTCCGGTGTTGCCGCCAAAGACCCACCCTGGTGGTTTTGCGCTTCCGGCTCATTGGATTGGATTACATCCTGGTTCGATGCAAAACTGCTATTTCTCACGTTTTGCCCCTCATTGGTCTCAACTGAGGTGAATGGAAAAATTAGATTGGATTGCTTGAGGAGGGCTTTCATTATATTCCCCCTTTCCCATTATACACAAAAAAAGAAAAAAGTCATCCCTCAAACGAAATTTGACCCGTTCGCTGAAAATATTATAACGAACCGATCCGCAAAAAATCTTTATAACATTCTTAAACTGTCGGGATTAAGCGTTGTTTGTTTGAAATGTTGTCAGTATAATAGGTCTATCCAATAAAGGGGGGACCATGCAACAATTTCTGGATGAGAACGAAAATAATGCAACCGTTCAGCGGGAGGTGCGAATGAATGGGGACAGTGCGATGATCTCCGTCTTACTGGTCGAAAACATTCCACAGATGACCAAACATTTACAAAAGACGATCGGCCTGATCGAAGACATCGATTTGGTCAATACGTCCCTTTCGGCGCAGGAAGCCATCGATGCCATTCGTGACCTGAAACCCCACGTGGCATTGATCGAATACAACCTCCCGGACATGAACGGGATCAACCTGACCGAGATCATCCGCAAGGATTTTCCTTCCACCCAGGTGGTTTTGATTTCGCAGGACAATTACACGGACATTGTCTTGCAGGCGATTCGCACGGGCGCGTGTGATTTCATCACCCACGAAGTGTCCATCAAAGAGTTGTCGGATGTGCTGCATCGCGCAGCCGCGCTGGCAAAAACCGAACGCCAGAAAACCTTTCCGGCGTTGGCGCCCGGCGGAATACCGCCGGTGACAATGGCGGGCAAAGGCGCAAACGGAGAGATCATCGCGGTGTACAGCGCCAAAGGCGGGGTGGGAACTACGACAGTTGCGACCAACCTTGCGTTGGCGATGATGGACATCGACAAGGACGCCCGGGTTGTGCTGGTGGATGGCAGCATGCAATATGGAGATGTTCATTTATTCTTCAACGAGTTGGGACAACTTTCGGTGCTTGACCTGGTGCCGCGCCTGTACGATTTGGATTTGCAGTTGATCGAAAGCGTAATGTTATTGAACCGCGCGACCGGGTTGTACATCCTACCGGCTCCACCCCGACCGGAATTTGCGGAAAAAATTTCCGGCGAGCACTTTACGCGCATCCTGGAATACCTGCGCCGCTATTACGATTACATCATCGTCAATACCAATTCGTTCATCTCGGATCCGGTGCTGGCAGCCCTGGACGCCGCCGAAGTTGTCGTGCTGGTCACGGCACAGCAGATCAACGCCATTCGCAATACCCGCCTGTTCCTCGATTTGTGGGATGCATTTGGTATGTCGCGCGACCGGGTGGCGCTGGTGGTCAACCGCTTCAATTCGGACAACCCCATTTCGGTCGAGAAAATCGGTGAACGGCTTAAGCACACGGTAGCGGTCACGCTGCCGGATGATCCGGATGCAACCCAGCGTTCCGATGCCCTTGGTCAGCCTGTGCTGCGCACCAATAAGAATTCGGAACTTGCCCAGGCTTTGGTCACCCTGGGCGAGCATGTGCGCAAACGCGCCATCGCAATCGAGCGTTCCGACGTAGCCCGCCTGCGGCTGTTCTCGGTTGCCTGATTTTCGGATAAATGTCCACACAGAGCGCGCCGCGGGCGCGCTCTGTTACTTTGTCACCAATTAGGGTATACTATCCGGGTTTATGAAAAAGGACGCGATTCGTAATTTTTGTATTATTGCCCACATCGATCACGGTAAATCCACCCTGGCAGATCGGATGCTCCAACTGACCGGGACGATTTCTGACCGCGAAATGATGGATCAAATCCTCGATTCGATGGACCTGGAGCGTGAAAAAGGGGTCACCATCAAAGCCTCGGCGGTGCGCATGGTATACCAGGCGAATGATGGCGGGGAATACGAGTTGAACCTGATCGATACGCCGGGGCACGTTGATTTCAGTTACGAAGTCAGCCGGGCGCTGCTGGCTTGCGAAGGGGCGCTGTTGATTGTGGACGCCACCCAGGGGATCGAAGCCCAAACACTGGCGAACCTTTACCTGGCGCTGGACGCGGATCTGGTGATCATTCCTGTGATCAACAAAATCGACCTGCCATCGGCGCGGACGAATGAAATTGCCGAGGACATTCACAATTTGCTCGGCATCGAGTCGGCACAAATCCTGTGTATTTCCGCCAAAGAAGGCATCAACGTTGACCAGGTGTTGGAGCAGGTTGTCCAATCTGTCCCGCCGCCGACTGGTGAACTGGATACCCCCTTGCAGGCGTTGATCTTCGATTCGCACTATGACTCGTACAAGGGTGTGGTTGCGTACATCCGTGTCATGCACGGGCGCATCCTGGCGGGCGATATGCTGCGGATGATGTCCACCAATGCGGATGTGCGCCCGGTTGAGATCGGCATCTTTGCCCCGGACATGCGCCCGGTGAAGGAATTGCAAGCCGGCGACGTGGGCTATATCGCCACCGGTTTGAAAACCGTTTCCGAGTGCCGTGTGGGCGATACTATCACCACCACAATCAAACCGGCCGCGAAACCCCTGCCGGGATTTCGCCATCCCAAGCCGATGGTCTTTGCCGGCATCTACCCGGTGGATGGCGAAGACTACGAGGATTTAAAGGAAGCACTGGAGAAGCTGCAACTCAACGACGCATCCCTGGTTTACGAACCTGAAAAGTCCCAGGCATTGAACTTTGGCTTCCGCTGTGGATTTTTGGGCTTGTTCCACATGGAAATCATCCAGGAACGATTGGAACGCGAATACGACCTGGACATTGTGGTAACGGCTCCATCAGTGGAGTACGAGATTGTTCTTACCGGTGGAGAGGTGCTACGAATTGACTCCCCGGCGCAGCTGCCCGACGAAAGCCTGATTGCCGAAATTCGCGAGCCGTGGATGGTGCTGCACATCATCACCCCCACCGATTACTACGGAACGATCATGGAACTGGCACGCAAGCGCAGGGGCGTTTTCAAGGAGCAGGACTATCCAGCCCCGACGCGGGTGCAGTTGAGCTTCGAGATTCCGCTTTCGGAATTGATCGTCGATTTTTTCGATGAATTGAAGTCGCGCACGCGCGGTTACGCTTCGATGGATTATCACTTTGCCGATTACCGGGCAGGCAACCTGACCAAACTGGAAGTGCTGGTAGGCGGCGAGCCGGTGGATGCTCTGGCAACAATCGTTCACAAGGACAACGCCTATCACAAGGGGCAGGCGCTGGTCAGTAAGTTAAAGGAACTCATTCCCCGCCAGTTATACGACGTGGCGATTCAGGCATCCGCCAGCGGGCGGATCATCTCGCGCGCCAATGTCAAAGCCTTGCGCAAGGACGTGCTGGCAAAGTGTTACGGCGGGGACATCACGCGCAAGAAAAAATTACTCGAAAAGCAAAAACGAGGCAAACGGCGCATGAAAATGGTTGGCAATGTGGAGATCCCACAAGAAGCCTTCATGGCTATTCTGCGCCTGGAGGAAGATTGAAAACGGACAAACCCACTTTTCGACGCAGCATCTGGGGGTGGCTGCCAGGTGTAATTATCAGCCTGATCGCGTTAATTGTCGTCTTTCAACTGGCGCAATGGGAGGAATTGGGACCGGCGATCGCGCGAATTCCGCTCGAATTTATTATGGGCGCAGTCTTGCTGACCCTGTTGTTCCTGGTGGTGCGCGCAATTGCCTGGCGGGCAATTTTGGGTGGCAAGGTCAGCCCGGTGAAAACCTTTTGGGCGATCAACCAGGGTTATTTGCTCAACAATCTGCTGCCGTTCCGCGCGGGGGAGGTTGGCAGAGCCTTGCTGCTGGCGCAGGCGACGGGTTTCCAGCCTGCCAGAGTATTGTCTAGCATCATCATCGAACGTGCCTTCGACCTTGCCATTGCCGCGGGGTTGCTGCTTGCCACCCTGCCCCTGGCGTTGGGGATGGCATGGGCGCGTTCGGTGGCGGTCATCACCCTGCTGGTGGTGGCGGGCGGGTTGGTGGCTTTATTCCTGATGTCGAGAAACCGCGTCTGGGTTACCCGGCTGGTGGAAAAAATTGGAGCGCGCTGGGGGTTTGTACGCCGGGTTGTCCTGCCCCAGCTGGAGTCGCTGCTGGAAGGATTGGCGACGCTTTCGGAACCGCGCAGGTTCATCACCAGCTTTTTTTGGATCGGCTTATCGTGGTTTGTGGCGATGAGCACCTACTGGTACTTCTTATTGCCGATCAATCCCGATGCGCCCTTTTGGTGGGGAATGTTCACCGATGCCGTTCTGGCGATGGGGATTGCCATTCCTTCGGCGCCGGCTGCTTTGGGC
>JBBIQB010000143.1:0-7443 GCA_037442545.1 Bellilinea sp. | reverse complement strand
GATCCAAACAATAACCTTTCCTTCTTCCCGGGCTATTTTTTATCCACTCCCATTCTCGATTTCGCCAGCTTTGAATCGCCACTTCATCCCGTTCTCGAGCACGGCGTTCCGGCTTTTGCGCTGTCCAGCCCATTGCCTTCATCACTTTCCACACATGTCCGGGATGATATTTCACCTGGAATTCCTTTTCAATCACTTCCGAGATCCGTTTCAAAGTCCATAGTTCTGTTTCATGCCCGGCTGCTCGCGCCCCTTTGAGAAGTACCTCCTTAAGCTTCTCGATCTGTTCTTCGACTAATCGCTTTTTTTGGGGCTTGGGCGGTTTGGGCTTCAATCCCTCCCGTCCTTTTTCTTCCATTATTTGTTTCCACCCAAACACTGTTGATGGTGATGCTTTGACCATCCGGGCTACCTCGCGGATCCCTTTCCCGCTTTCCAGCATATTGGCGGCTATCTCCCGCCTGATTTCCAATTCACGTGCGCTTCCTTTTGGTCTCATCCTTTTATTTTATTACGTTCTTATCAATTGGCGAAGATCAATAGGCTGGTGAGTGTAAGCGATCAGGCCACACACCAGGTTGACCATGAAGTTTGAGACGCTGCGGTGGCGGGAATACTCGATTTGGGAAATGTTTTTGAGCTGATCGATGACGGTCTCAACAATCGCCCGCTTGCGCAAATAGATACAATCAAGCAAAGTCATCGGCAGACGGTTTTTCGAGTTAGATTTCAACTTGGTGACGAAGAAAATCCCTACCGTCTGCCTGAGCAATTCTTGGAGAGGCTGAGAAATGTAACCTTTATCTCCGAATAATTTGCCAAACAGGTTGCGGACCAACTGCAACACTGGCTTACGATCATCGACATTTCCGGGCGTGATCCTGACGTTGAGCAATTCACCGCGATCATTGATCACCAAATGCAGTTTGAACCCGAAAAACCAGCCTGAGGAGGTCTTTCCACGAGCCGCCAGACCGGCAAATACCTTGTGCGAAGCAATCCGTTGGTTGAGGCAGACATCCAAAGAGGTGGCGTCAATGAAGGAGATTCCCGTACATTTCCCTAGGCAACACAGTCTGAGATAAGCGCATAACGGAATGAGCGCAGAAGGGATGTAATCGACAAAACGCTTGTAACTGACCAACCCGGGAAACTCGCCACGCAGATGAGCGCAGACGTGTTCCAGGTAGTAAGCCTTAAAGTTGCGATAATGCGATTGGTGAAACTGGATCAAGATGGTCATCACTTCACTCACGGTCAGGGAGCGTTGCCGTTTCCCCATCTTTACGCCGCTGGTGATCATTTTTTGTTCCATCGTGGGTAAAAATACCTGGCAAAAATCATCGACATGGCAGAACAACTCGACTAAACTTTCCATGGGAACTCCATTTGGGCCTTGTGTTGTGGTAAACCCAAGTTTATCCCAGGTGGAGTTCCTTATCCCGGACTGACGGTATGTTAATGTTCTATGCGGTGATCCGCAGTCTCAAACTCAGAAGAATCTCGGTGCCTGCTCAGGCTACCAGCCAACCGGAGATTTTACACAACTCTTGACATACCGCCGGACAGTCTCTTGCCCTTGCCTACCTAACCCGAATTCACGTTAAAAAGGTTAGGGGGGCTTTTATTTGGGATAATTATTGACTATAATAGTAATAGATTGGCAAATGAGCATCCTCGCAGGGAGGTATTGAAATCCGGCGCGTGGTGGGAGTCCTGAAGTGGTGTGAGCGGGACGAAATCGCAGAAGCCATCCAAACCGAACTCGTCCAATTTTCTCAAAGGGCAGTTTTATTCGATAAAACCATCCCATCTGAGGCGGACTTGATTGTTTCCTACGGTCCCTACGGCAGGCTGTTCCCGCTGATCCGCGCCATGCAGCAGGCGCGCCCGTTCCACAACCTGGTTCAAATTCACTGGAACACGGAAAATATCCCGCCGCTCAATATGCCGTGCTGGCTGATGCGCTGGTTTTGCCAGGCGCGGGCGTGGCTGGATTCGCAGCAAGAGCGGCAGGATGGTTATCTGATCGAGGATGCGTTGCCGCCCAATTCGCTCTTCCAGCGCATCAACCGGCGCATGATCCGCTTCCTCAACCTGGGCGACTATTTGATGTTGGCGCACAATCAATTGCTCGGGCTGCTGGTCGATTCGTCGCGCCTGTTCACGGTTTATTTGCAGCGTTTGTCGCTTCCAGCGGTGTACGTTCCGTGGGGTACGATGCGCAGCGCCTATGCCAGCCTGGGGCTGGAGCGGGATATCGACGTTTTGTGGTTGGGCAAGCGGCGCACTCACCGCCGCAGCCACTGGATCGAAACCATCCGCCGCGAAGTGGAAAAACACGGTAAACACATGCTGGTGGTGGATGGAGTCGAACATCCTTTCGTCTGGGGCAAAAAGCGCACTGAGTTATTGAATCGTACCCGGCTGGTGATCAATTTACTGGCGCGCGAGCACTATGATAACATCTTCCCGTACCGCTTTCATGTGGCGGCGGGCAATCGCGCCGTGGTGGTCAGCGAGCCGGAATGCGCGCACAATGATTGTTACCACGCGGGCGTGGATTACATCGAAACGCCGGTCGAGCACATGGCGGAGCAATTGTTTCACTATCTCGAAAATGATAAGGAGTGGCGCGAGGTTGCCGAAAATGCCTACCAGCTGGCAACCGGCGAACTCACTTTTGCCCACAGCGTGGCTGCCATCCTGAATGCCTGGCAGCGCCGCGCGCCGCAGCTGGGACTGGCGGATAACATTCACCGCTCAGACGCGGGCAACCGGCAGGTCTTTGCCAAAGCGGGCGAACCATAGCGTGCCGAGCAAGCCAAAGCCAAACGCGACCAGAAAATTGATCTGGGGTGAAATGCTCCACCACAGCGCGCCGCTGAACGCCGCCAGCGAAACGATCACATCGCGCACCAGGTAATACGCACCGAAGACGCTGGCTTTGCGATCCTCCGGCGCCAGATCCATGATCAGCGCTTTGCGGGTCGGTTCGCCGAATTCCTTCAAGCCGCGGATGATGAAGGCGACCACAAAAACCTCGAAGCGGTCGGCAAACAGCAGCACCAGCGGGAAGAGGGTGAAAAAGCCGAAGGTGATCAGAACGAATGGCTTTTTCCCGCTGCGGTCCGCCAGGTAGGCAACCGGTATGTAAACCAGCATGGCGGTGACCATCTCAATGCTGGTCAACACACCGAACTGCAGCGGGGTCAGGTGGTTGTTTTTAACCGCCCAGATGACCACGAAGGCGTAGGGAATCTGCTCGGCAAAGCGCACCAGAATATCGGACACCAGCAGGTGGCGTAGATCGGGGGAGATGAAACGAAACGCGCGCAGCGGGCTGCTTTCGGCGTTGGTTTGCTTTTTTGGTGTGGCGCTAATCAGCGCCTGCTGCACCAGCAGGGCAATCACGCCGAGCCCGAAGGCTGCCGCGAACGCCAGGCGCACGCCGTCACGCTCGCCGAACAACCCGATCAGCGCGCCGCCGACCAGGGGTCCCAGCGCCATCGGTATCCGGCGCACCAGCGAGTGCAGCGAAACCCCCATGGTGCGTTTGTGCTGCGGCAGTACGGCAGCCACCAGGCTCATGGTCGTGGGCAGTGAAATGGCAGACCAGGAGAGGAAGAAGACCGCCCCGATCAACACCGCCTGCCAGGTGGGGATGAAAATGACGATCAAATAGCCAAACAGGGCAATCAGGTTGAAAACCAGCAGGGCGCGTTTGTAACCCAGCCGGTCGCTCAGGTAGCCGCCGGGGAAGGCATACAAGGCGCTGAGCAGGTTGTCCAGCCCATTCAACAAGCCAATGGACAGGGTGCTGCCGCCCAGCGCGATCAGGTAGATTGGCAGGAAGCGCTCTGCCATCTTCTCGCCCATGCCGACCAGCACGGCCATCAGCAGCATGGCAAGCAGACTGCGGCGCAAACCCAAAAAGTCGATAAAAAAACGCCTCAACAGGGAGGCAAAGACGGGGGTAGAGAGGTTGGGCTGGGGTTGGGGGTTCATCCGGGAAATCGCCCTTCACAGGATCGATCAGCCATCCGCATGTCAGGCTTGATATAGACGCATTTCTTATCGTAATCCTATTTGGAACGTTGTCAAGCCTGCTTTTTATGGGTTACAATTCTGCCACAGGTGATTTGAAGCATGACCATGGACATGAATGATACCCAACCGGTGGCGCCGCCGCTTGCTGCCCATCAACCCCGCCGGGTTTACGATCCGAACGAACATTTTCAGCCGGTTGCGCTGGTGCGCCCCAAGCGGCGCAGGATATCCGGTTGCTGGCTGCTGATTGCGCCGCTGCTGGGGTTGATCCTGTTGTATTTTTTGGCACCGCTGCGTACCAACATCCTCATCCTGGGCATCGACCGCGCCCCGGACGGCAGCGCGATGGGACGCAGCGACACCAATATCTTGATCAGCGTAATCCCGTTGAAACCGACTCTCCACATGCTCTCCATCCCGCGCGATTTGTGGGTCAATATACCCGGGGTGGGGGAGAACCGCATCAATACAGCGCATTTCTTTGCCGAAGCCGAAGCGCCCGGCTCCGGACCGCGCGCAACGCTGGAAACCATCCGCGCCAACTTTGGGCTGGATGTTCGCTACTTTGTGCGCCTGCGGTTTGACAGCGTACAGCCGATAGTGGATGCGATGGGCGGGGTCACCCTCGAGCTGGATCAGCCCATTGCCGGTTACCCCGCTGGGGTGCACAAACTTAACGGCGAGCAAGCGCTGGCGTTCGCGCGCAACCGCAGCGGCGCAGACGATTTCTTCCGCATGGCGCAGGGTCAGCAGCTGATCAAAGCCGTCATCCGCCAGATGATCAACCCGGCGGGTTGGGGCAGGCTGCCAGCCGTGGCGGGGGTGGTGTTCGATTCGGTCGATACCAACCTGCCGCTCTGGCTGATGCCGCGCCTGGGACTGGCGGTGCTGCGCGCCGGGGTGGACGGAATCGACAACCGCACGCTCGACCGCGAGATGGTCACGCCATTTACTACCAGTGGCGGGGCAAATGTGCTGCTGCCCAATTGGGAGCGGATCAATCCGCTGCTGCTGGAGATGTTTGGTCAGTAAGGCTGGTTTCACTGTGCGGCTGGGTTAGTTTCAGCCAGTCCTCATCGCTGACCAGGGTGAACACGCGGTAGCTCTCGGCGTAGGACATTTCCTTGCCTTGGGCGCTTTCTGCCGCCCAGGATTGGATCATCTCTGCCGGGTCCCAGCCGTTCATCTGACTTTTGTGTTCGCGCAGCGCGGCAATTTTGACCTCGATGGTTTCATCGATGCTGACGAACAGCTCGCTTTTTTCCCAGGTGCTGATGTACACCTTGCGCACCTTGTGGGCGGAAAAACCTTCGGCGGCGATGTCCTCGAACAAATTGGGCTGCCCGGCGGCGGGAAAAACGGCGTCCAGCGCGGCAGTGGCTGCCGCGCGGTGGTCGGGGTGGTTGATATAAGTGTTGCTGGCAAAGACTACGGTCGGATCGCCGCAGATGACCACCTCCGGCTTGAAGCGGCGCATCTCACGCACCAGTTTTTTGCGCAAGTCCAGAGTGGGCTGGAGCAAACCATCTGGCTCGCGCAAGAAAATCACCTCGCTGGCGCCGACCACCCGGGCAGCCGCGCGCTGCTCCTCCTCGCGGATTTGCATGGCTTGCTCGCGGGTCATGCCGGGGGTAGCGATGCCCACATCACCGCTGGTGCACAGCACATATGCGATGCGTGCCCCCGCCCGTGCCCAGCGCGCCAGCGTCCCGGCGCAGGAAAATTCGATATCGTCCGGGTGGGCGACGATTGCCATCGCGCTCCCGGGAATATAGACGTTTTTGTTCATACTGCCCTCTCCAACCAGTGATTCGCGGGTTGAATTGTACGCCGCGCGCGGGTTAATCGCAAGGTGATCGCTGTGGTTTGTGGATGGTTTTCACGTGCCTGGATCTGACGGCACAAAGACAGCTCGAATAAATTTTTCAAACGCCTTGGGGATACTCGCGCGCATAGGTACGTCCGAATCCAACTGCGGATCAGAAAATCAACGTGACGAGCAGCGCAAGCGCCGCGCCGCTGGCGAACAGCACCGCCGGTACGATTTGTCCTGCCAGGTAGAACTGCACGGCGCTGAACAGCAGGGCGGAGAAGACGACCGCCCCGCTCAGGCGGCGCAGGCTGCGTTCGATGCGCCCGACTTGCTGCTTGAGCTCCGGGCTGCGAAATTCGACGCGCCCCTGTTCCAGGCGGGAGAGCAGCGAATCGGCGCGGCGCGGCAGGTTGACCAGCACGCGCAGGGCATCGCCCGCGCCCAGCAGCCAGCCGCCAATGCCTTTGCCGGTCTCCTCGCTGACCAGCCGCCGCGCGTAGGGGACGACGCTGACCCACAGGTTGAAGTTCTCGTCCAGCCCGGTGCAGATGCCGCTCAAAATGGATAGGCAGCGACCAAGCAGGATCAGGTTATCCGGCAACTGGAACGGAGCGTCGTAGAGCAGCTCGCGAAACTCCGCCACGAAAGCCATGGCTTCCGTGGTGCTCAACTGCATCAGTTCGCTGGTGGTTTTGCCCCAAAAGCGCTCGAACGCGCGCTGGTTCGCCTGGCGCAGCAGTTCGAGGTCAGCCCCCGGCAGCAGCACGCCCATAATCTGGTAGGCGTGCACCACCCGGTTGGCGTCCTGCTGCCCGACGGCGATGATCAGCTCGCGCAGCCCAGCCAGGATTTGCGGGGTGACTTCTCCCGCCATGCCAAAATCCACGAATACCAGTTGCCATGGCGGGGCAGTGCGCTCTTCTCCGCCTTCGCCCGGCAGCACGAACAAGTTGCCGGGGTGCGGGTCGGCGTGGAAGAAATGATCGTCCAGGACTTGTTTGAGGTAGATATCGAACAGGCGCGAGGCAACCTGTCCGGGGTCGATGCCCGCCGCCTGGATGGCAGCGGTATCGGTGATTTTGATCCCGCCGACTTCCTGCAAAGTCAGCACGCGGCGGGTGGTGTAGGTCCAAAATATTTGCGGGACAACCACATCCGGCTGGTCGCTGAAATTGGCGCGGAAGGTCTCGGCGTTTTTGGCTTCGTGTAGATAATCAATTTCTTCATTCAGGGTGCGGCTGAATTCTTCCAACAGAGCGGGGACGTTCGCCCGCCGGCGCACCGGCGGGTACAGGTTGATCCAGCGCCCGACCACCCGCAGCGCTTTCAGGTCGGTGGCGACGATTGCCTCGATGTCGGGGCGTTGTACTTTGATCACCACCGGGAGTGCTACTGCCGGGTTGTCGGGCGACTCCTCCGGGTTGAACAGCGCGGCGCGGTGTACCTGTCCGATCGAGGCGGCGGCGACCGGTTCACTCTCTACATAGGCAAACAGGGCTTCCAGCGGGCGGTTGAACTCGGCTTCGATCACCGCGCGCACCGCGCTGAACGGTTCCGCCGCGACTTCATCTTGCAGCCCG
>JBBIQB010000142.1:0-7445 GCA_037442545.1 Bellilinea sp. | reverse complement strand
TCCTGCGCGTCTTCCCGACCGTGCACATCGTCGATCTGCCCGACTCCTTCAATTCGATCCTGTTTGCCACGGTTCAGCCGACTACCATCGAGGATCTTGCCCGCAACTATCAAGCCCTCAGTCAGTCGCCCGAAACCCCGCCTCTGCTGTTACAGGCAATGGCGGTCACGCTGCAAAACGCGCAGCCCCCGCCGCCTTCCGAAGGCATCTTCACCGATGACCGTTCCCCCATCGAATGGATCACCAACGATATGATTCTGGATTTCCTCTTATCCGGCGAAGCGGAGACCTTGCAATGAAAACCTTACGCTCGATAGTCCAATCCCTGCTCATCCCCGCCATTGTTTTGTTCATCATGATGACCTCGATCCGCCTGCTGATCCAGCCGCTTTTCCTGACCATCGAGTACAACATGCCCGGCTTTCCACCCGACCCGTTTGGTTTTACGAAAGAAGAACGCCTGCATTATGCTAATCTTTCCGTTAAGTATCTGGTCAACGACGCGGATATTTCCTTTTTAGGCGACCTTAAATTTCCAGATGGCAGTCCGGTCTTCAACCAACGCGAATTGAAACACATGCTGGATGTCAAGATTCTGGTGCAGCAAATGATCGATGTCTGGATTGGTCTGGGGATTTTCATCCTGCTCAGCGGGGCGTGGGCTTGGCGCGCGCGCTGGCTGGCTGGCTTCGGGTTGTCGGTTTCGCGGGCAGGTTATGCAACCCTGGCAGTGATCCTGCTCATCCTGTTGGGCGTGGCAATCGGTTTCTCCGCCCTCTTCACCGGATTTCACCGCATCTTTTTCGAAGGTGACACCTGGTTGTTCAATTATTCCGACACCCTGATCCGCCTTTTCCCGTTGCGTTTCTGGCAGGACGCATTCATTCTAATGGGCATATTGTCGGTTATCGGCAGCATCTTGGCGGCGCTGCTCGGCAAACGACTGGCGCGCCGGTGGCGTTCATAAACGATCCGGCGGTTTGCAGGATTTTCTCAATCCGCCGTTAAAAAACGGGCAGTGGGGCGGGAAGGTTCTTCCGCCCAGGTAGGCGTAAAAAACAGGGCGTTTCGGAGTGAAACGCCCTGTTGGTAAACGGGTTGAAAGCGGGTTTAGCGAATCGCGACCGGATTTTCCCGGTTTTCGGATGCATCGAACAGGTGAACGTTGTCCATGTTGAAGACCAACTGCACCTTGTCGCCGATCCCAAAGCGCGTGCGCGGATCGACGCGGGCAACAAAATTGTGCTTGCCGCTGACAATGTAAAGGAAGATTTCATTCCCCATCAATTCGGTTACATCCACTTTGGCTTCCACCGGCGCAGCGTGAATGCCGGGCGGGGCAAATTGCGGGTTGTGAATATCCTCGGGGCGCATCCCCAAAATCACTTCGTGACCGGCCTTGGGGGCATAGGCAGGGACGCGATTTTCCGGCACCTTGACCGTGAAATCATCGGTAACGATGAACAGGTCGCTGCCGTCCTTCCGGAGGTGGGCTGGGAAGAAATTCATGGACGGCGATCCAATGAACCCGGCGACGAACATGTTTGCCGGTTTATCGTACAGGTTTTGCGGGCTGTCCAGCTGCTGTAAAATACCTTTGTTCATCACCGCGATGCGGGTTGCCATGGTCATCGCCTCGACCTGATCGTGAGTCACGTAGATAAACGTGGTTTGCAGGCGCTGGTGCAGTTTGCTGATTTCCGCACGGGTCTGAACGCGCAATTTGGCGTCCAGATTGGACAGCGGCTCGTCGAACAGGAAGACCTTTGGTTCGCGGACAATCGCCCGCCCCACCGCCACGCGCTGGCGTTGACCGCCGGACAATTCGCGCGGTTTGCGCTTGAGCAGATGGTCGATGCCGAGAATTCCGGCGGCTTCTTCGACCCGCCTTTGAATTTCCTGCTTGTTCAACTTGCGCAGTTTGAGACCGAACGCCATGTTGTCGTATACCGTCATGTGCGGGTAAAGCGCATAGGACTGAAACACCATGGCGATATCGCGATCTTTGGGGGGCACATCGTTGACCACCTTTTCGCCAATTTTGACCGACCCTTCGGATACCTCTTCGAGACCCGCCAGGCAGCGCAGCGCCGTGGTCTTGCCGCAGCCCGAAGGACCCACCAGGACGAGAAATTCCTTATCGTCGATCTCGATGTTGAGATCATTGATGGCGACAAAATCCCCAAATCGCTTCCAGACATGTTCGTACGTTACACTAGCCATGAAAATCCAACCTCCTTCCAGAATGAGTATAGTGATTAGATTATAGCCTGCGCGCGCTAAAAATACAATTCCAGTCATCGCCAAAATTACAAAATTGATGCACAAATCAAATTGCCGCCCATCAAGTTTGCGCGACATGGGATGTATTCCGAAAAACCACCACGGATCAAGCCACACCTGCAATGGATTGTTCTCCGGAATCCACCACACAATTAGAACTTGTGTGCTACAATGGATTGGTCATCTTTTTTTTTCAAGGAGCCTCTTCCCATGCCCGAATTACCCGAAATCGCCTGCCGCGCCCGGCAAGTGAACGCCGAATTGAGCGGAAAAGTCATTCACGACATCGAAGTTTTGCAGCCCAAGTGCCTCAACCTGCCGGTCGAGCAATTCCGGGCTGTCCTGAAGGATGCACGCATCGAAGAAGCGTCGTATCGCGGCAAATGGATTTTCGTGCGAACCTCGCGCGGCTGGCTGCTGCTCAATTTGGGCATGGGCGGGGAATTATTGCTCGTCACCCGCGCATCGCTGCCCGAAAAATACCGCCTGGTGATCGACTTCGCCGACCAGACCTGCCTGGCGATTAATTTTTGGTGGTTTGGCTACGTTCATTACGTCCCCGAAAACGGGTTGTCAAGCCATGCAATGACCCGCAAATTGGGGCGCAACGCCATTGATCTGGAACGCGCCGAGTTTGCCCAGCTCCTCAAGGGCGCGCGCGGGAAATTGAAGCCCTTTCTGCTTGACCAGTCGAAGGTCGCCGGCATTGGCAATGCCTACATTCACGACATTCTCTTCCTCGCCCGCCTGCACCCGCTGCGTGCGCTGGACAGCCTGCAATCCAGCGAAATCGACCGTCTGTACACTGCCATTCAGACCGGTTTACGCGCCAGCCTGGATAAAAATGGCGCGTTTTACGAAGTGGACTTGCATGGATGGCGGGGGTCGTTTACAATGGATGACATTCTGATTGGTTACAAAGAAGCAAAGCCCTGTCCGGTTTGCAGCACACCAATCGAAAAAATCAAGACGGGCAGCACCAGCAGCTTCATCTGTCCTGTGTGCCAGCCCTTGTGAGTTGACCATGAGCGATCCAATTTTCTAAACAATACCCCCCGAGTGGCAGGGGACTCCTGTCCGAACGGATGATCTGCACCAAGTCTGATTAAGGTATACTTGACCGGGTAGCCATTATTCCGGGGAATTGTTGTCAATGGCGGGATCGCTTTCTTTTTTGTTTTAACCTCCAAGGAGGTAGGTATCGTTGTCTGTATCCAACGCTGTTTTGAATTATGACCTCAAACGGGCGGTCAGCCCCAACCGGCTAAAAGGCTTGTGGCGGCTGATGCGCGGCTTCCGCCGCCTGTATATTGCCGCAACCATCAGTCTGGGCATCTCGGCAGCCGCCAAAACCCTGACCTACATGCTGCTGCGCTATTTCGTGGATGATTACCTGGTCGCCGGCACCTCCCCATATAGTCTGCCCCTGATTGCCTCGGGGTTCGTCCTGTTAGCAGCCTTCGAGGGTGGCTTTGCCTTCCTGAGCGGCCGGCTTGCCGCGCAAACCGCCGAGGGTGTCACCCGCCGCCTGCGTAATTACCTTTTCGATCACATCCAGCGACTGACCTTCACCTATCACTCGCGCACAGAAACCGGCGAGTTGATCCAGCGATCGACCTCGGATGTGGACGCGCTGCGCCGCTTCTTTGCAGATCAGGCAATTGGCATCGGGCGCATCATTCTGCTGTTTGTGATCAACTTCATTGCCCTGTTGCAACTCAACACCACGCTGGCGTTGATTTCGGTCATCGTTGTGCCGCTGATTGTACTGGTATCACTGTTCTTCTTTCGAAAAATCTCCAAAGCCTACGAAGACTACCAGACGCAGGACGCGGTGCTCTCAACGACCTTGCAGGAAAACCTGACCGGCATTCGCGTGGTGAAAGCCTTTGCCCGCCAGGAATATGAAATCGGTAAGTTCGAAAAGGACAACTGGAAAAAATTCGTGCGGGGCAAACGTCTGCTCAAAATGCACTCGCTCTTCTGGCCCATCTCGGATGTGGTCTGCAACCTGCAGATCCTTGGCGGGTTCCTGGTCGGCTCGCTGATGGCCATCTCCGGCGAGATCTCGGTCGGCACCTTCATCGCTTACGCCGGTCTGATCGTGTGGATCATCTTTCCAATGCGCAATCTGGGGCGGCTGATCGTGCAGACTTCGACTGGCATGGTCTCCTACAACCGCGTGATGAACATCATCAAAGAAGACCGCGAATCGCTGGAGACCGGCAAGCACCGCCCCAAGACCGATATTCTCGGAAAGATCGAATTCGACCCGGTTGGCTTTGCCTACGGCAACGTGGCGCTGGAGGACATCGCCTTCACCTGCCAGCCCGGACAGGTGATCGCCCTGCTCGGTTCAACCGGTTCCGGCAAGACCACCCTGGTTAACCTGCTGCCGCGCTTTTATGAATACACCTCCGGGAAAATTTTGCTGGACGACATTGAACTCAATCGCTACCCGCGCCTGTTCCTGCGCCAGCAAATCGGCATCGTCGAGCAGGAGCCGTTTCTCTTTTCCCGCTCCATCCGCGAGAACATCACCTACGGTGTTGGGCGCGAAGTGGCGCAAGCCGAAGTGGAGGCAGCCGCCAAAGCCGCCGCGATTCACGATGTGATTCTGACCTTCGAAAAAGGCTACGGCACACTGGTCGGCGAAAAGGGTGTTACCCTGTCCGGCGGACAGAAACAGCGCATCGCCATCGCCCGAACGCTGCTCAAAAACCCGCGTATCCTAATTCTGGACGATTCAACTTCCTCGGTGGACACCGAAACCGAAGCCGAAATCCGCGAGGCGCTGCAAAACCTGATGAAAAACCGCACCACCTTTATCATCGCCCACCGCATCCAGAGTATCATGGACGCCGACTTGATCCTGGTTCTTGACAAAGGACGCATCGTCCAACGCGGCAAACATGCCAGTCTGCTGAAAGAGGAAGGCATCTACCGCCAAATTTACGATATCCAGACAAAGATCGAAGACGAGCTGGAGAAGGAG
The DNA here is from genome assembly GCA_037442545.1 of Bellilinea sp. GTDB lineage: Bacteria > Chloroflexota > Anaerolineae > Anaerolineales > Anaerolineaceae > Bellilinea. Next base: position 2,167 of record JBBIQB010000142.1, on the reverse strand, counting down.
ATCGCCAGTGTCGGATGAATATTTTGAAGAAGAGGAGTTCAAAACCCAGTTCAACGGTGGGACGCTGCGCCGCATCCTGGCGCTGACCCGCCCGCACCTGAAATGGGTGATCGGCTTCCTGGTGACCATCGCTCTGGTCAGTTCGCTGGATTCGGTCTTCACCTACCTGAGCAAGCTGATCATCGACGACGGCATTCTGGCGCAGGACCGGCCGGCGCTCTACCGCCTGCTGACCCTGTACGGTGGTCTGGGATTCGTTCAGGCAGCCGGCGTGTTTGGCTTCATCTACCTGGCTGGCGTGCTCGGCGAGCGGGTTCGCTACGACCTGCGCCAAAAGATGTTCAACCACCTGCAAGGACTGTCGCTGTCCTACTTTAGCCGCACGCCGGTCGGTTGGATCATGTCGCGAGTCACCTCGGATAGCGAGCGCGTGGCAGACTTGGTTACCTGGGGCATGCTCGACGTCACTTGGGCGATGATGAACATCCTGACCGCGATGGGGTTCATGCTGTTCATCAACTGGAGACTCGCCCTGATCGTGCTCGCCATCCTGCCAATCCTGTTCTTCATCGCCTACGAGTTCCGCAAACGCATCCTGGGCGAGTTCCGCAACGTGCGCAAGATGAATTCCAAGATCACCGGCGCATTCAACGAGAATATTACCGGTGTGCGCGTGGTCAAAGCCCTGTGCCGCGAGGACGCCAATCTAGATGAATTCAAGGTGCTTTCCGGCGACATGTACCGCTCCGCCTACCGGGCTGCCTGGTTGAGCGCGCTGTTCCTGCCTACGGTGCAGCTGATCTCAGCAATCGCGCTGGCGAGCATCGTCTGGTACGGCGGCTGGCAGACCCAAATCGGCGGCATGACCGTCGGCGGTATCCAGGCATTCGTTTCCTACGTCACGTTTATGATGTGGCCAATCCAGGACCTGGCGCGCGTGTTCGCGGAAATGCAGCACGCTATTGCGTCCGGCGAGCGCATCTTCTCGCTGATCGACTCGGTCCCGGATGTCAAAGACCGCCCCGGCGCGTTCGATCCCGGATCCATTCAGGGTGACATCACCTTCGACAACGTGACCTTCTACTACGACGACGGCGACAAGAAAGCGGTGCTGGAAAACTTCTCCCTGCATGTCCGGCGCGGTGAAACCATCGCGCTGGTCGGCGAAACCGGCGGAGGAAAATCCACCATCGTCAACCTGGTCTGCCGTTTTTACGAGCCCAAACAGGGCGGCATCAAAATCGGTGAGCACGATTACCGCGACTACTCGCTGCACGCGATCCAATCACGCATCGGCATGGTGCTGCAAACCCCGCACCTGTTCTCCGGCTCGATCCGCGAAAACATCCGCTACGGACGCCTGAATGCCGGCGACGAGGAAGTCGTCGAAGCGGCGAAACTGGCGGGAGCGCATGAATTCATCATCAAACTCAAAAAGGGGTACGATGAAGAAGTGGGCGAGGGCGGCAACCTGCTTTCGGTTGGACAGAAGCAACTGATCAGCCTGGCGCGGGCGGTGCTGGCGCGTCCGGAGATCTTCATCATGGATGAGGCCACCAGTTCGGTTGACACGCTCACCGAAGCGCTTATCCAGCGCGGCATGGAAACGATGATGAAAGGTCGAACCAGTTTCGTCATTGCCCACCGTCTCTCGACCATCAAGCGCGCCAGCCGCATCCTGGTCATCGAACACGGCAAGATCGCCGAGATGGGCACACATGCCGAACTGCTACGCAAAGGCGGAAAATACTACCAGCTGTACACCAAGGAGTTCCGCAGCCAGATGGAAAAAGACCTCGACCCGTTCGCCCAACCCGAAGAAGTACCGGCGATGTAAACAAACAACCCCGCAGCAACGAAACCTGCGGGGTTGTTTGTAATTTTTAAAATTTAGTTTACTTGGTCTGGATTGCCGGAACGAACCAGATCACATCCACCGGACCGCTGCTGTTCTTGTTGGTCACGCCCAGGATCAGTTGGACGTTCTTGCCTTCCAAACTGCTCAGGTCAAGGTCAACCTGCGTCCACTTGCCGTCCAGCGATTCGGACCATTTGCCCAGGTTTTGGATAGAACCGTTATCGATGCGGTAATCCAGGCTGAATTGAACGTCACAGGCGGTGTTGCCATCCAGGCAGCCCAGCCAGGCAGTGAAATGGTCGCCTTTCT
>JBBIQB010000141.1:0-7748 GCA_037442545.1 Bellilinea sp. | reverse complement strand
GCAAACCGCATTCCGTGCTGCCGGGTTGGAGTCGCGCTGTTTCTTTCTCCCCACAACCACCCAAGCCGCGCGCTGGTACGGATAATGCGAAATTTGTCGCGGATTCCTAGACAAAACCAGGGGGGTCGGGTAGAATAGGAGGTCGCAACTGGTTGAATGAATTTTTGGAGGAAGTAATTTGGCAAACATCAAGTCCCAAATCAAGCGCAATAAGCAAAACGAACGCCGTCGTTTGCGCAACCGTTTTTTCCGCGGTGCCGCCCGTAAAGCGGTGAACAAAGCCCGCCTCAACCTGGCGTCCGGCGAGAATCCGGAAACCCGCGAGGCGGTTGTCCTGGCTGTCAAAGCACTGGACAAAGCCGCGGAAAAAGGCGTGATCCACAAAAATAATGCTGCCCGCCGCAAGAGCCGCCTGATGAAGCGCCTGGCTGCTCTGAGCGAATAATTCAATATCCGCTGTGATGATTCAAACCTGTAGCGGGAGAGCCTCTCCCGCTTTTGCTTTTTCAGCGCCGGGCTGCGGGCATATTCAGGCGTGATATAATCCTCACTTGGTACGGTTGCGGAACGATAAATTACAAGGTTTCGATATGTTCGAACTGGAACAAGCGCGCATCGAAGAACAGATCAAACGGTTTTGCCAGGAAAACCAGCTGCCGGAAACGACGCTCCAATGGAAATGGATCCCGTTCAGTGGTCATTGGGGGATCGCCACATCCTTCTTTCAACTGGCGGCGCTGGAAGCGCGCCAGGGCAAGAAAATCAACGTCAATGCCCGTGCGGCTGAACTGGCGGCGCAGATTGCAGAGCGGTTGGGCGTCCCGTCCGGATTCGAGAAAGTGGAGGCCGTCAACGGTTACCTCAATCTGTATTTCCAGCAAAGCCTGTACGCCGAACAGGTGGTCAACCGCGTGCTGGACCAGGGCAGCCACTTCGGACAGGCACAACCGCACGGCGAGCGGGTCATGGTGGAATTTTCCCAACCGAATAGTCATAAAGCCATGCATGTCGGCCACTTGCGCAGCGCCATCCTGGGCGATGTGCTTAGCCGCATCCTGTCTTTTGCCGGTTATGATGTTGTGCGGGCAAATTACCCCGGCGATATGGGATTGCACGTGATCAAGTGGCTGTGGTGCTACATGAATTTTCACCCCGGCGAAAAACCTGCCCGCGACATCACCCGCTGGATGGGGGATGTCTATGCCGAAGCCAACCGCCGCCTGGAGGAAAACCCGGCATTGGAGAGCGATCTACGCGCGCTGTACGCCCGCTGGGATCAGCGCGACCCACAGGTGGTTAAACTATGGGAGGAAACCCGCCAATGGTCGCTGGACGGGTTTAATGATATTTACCGCCAGCTGGATATTCACTTTGACGTGTATTATTTCAACAGCCAGATGGAACAGCCCGGCAAACAGATCGTCAACGACCTGATCGCGTGTGGCATTGCCACCGATGAGCGCCCGGAAGGGGCGGTAGTGGTCAAGTTGGATGAATTGCTCGGACTGAATAGCGAAAAGTACCGCGTGCTGGTAGTATTGCGCTCGGACAACACGGCGTTGTACGCCACGGAAGACCTGGCGCTGGTGCGAAAGAAATTCAGCGATTACCCCGATTTGACCCGCGCCTATTACGTCGTCGATGTGCGCCAGTCATTGCACTTCCAGCAGGTTTTCAAAACCATGGAGATTGCCGGATTCGAAAAAGCAGCCCTGTGCCAGCACATCCCCTATGAAGTGGTCAACCTGCCCGGCAACGTGGTGTTGTCTTCGCGCGAGGGCACGGTCGTCCTGCTGGAAGACCTGATCCGCGAAGCATTCAGCCGCGCCCTGGAGGTGGTGCGCGAGAAAAACCCGGATCTGCCCGAACAGGTCAAACATAACATTGCCGCCGCGGTTGGGGTCGGGGCGATCAAATACCCAATGCTGGCGCGCGAGAATACCAAGGTGGTCACCTTCGATTGGGAATCCGCGCTGGATTTCAACGGGCAGGCTGCGCCCTATATTCAATACGCCTACGTTCGGGCGGGGAGCATTTTACGCAAGCTCAACCAGGAATTACCCGCCAGCGCGAAAGCGGATTATGTGCTCACCACCCAAGAAGTGGAACTGATCAACCTGGTTTCGCGTTTTCCGGTCGAGGTGCAGCGCTCCGCCGGCGAACTGCGCCCGCTGTGGCTGGCTACCTATGCCTACGAGCTGGCAAAAGCCTTCAACGATTTTTACACCCAGTGTCCGGTGCTTCAATCCGAAGAACCCCTGCGCAGTTTTCGCCTGCGCCTTACTGCGGCAACCCGCCAGGCAATCGCCAACAGCCTGGCTTTGCTGGGCATCACAGCCCCACAAGTGATGTGAACAGATGATCAATCTTATTCACATTCAAAGGAGAACCAAATTATGACCATCCGTACGATTATCATGGGCGCTGCGGGAAGAGACTTTCACAATTTCAATGTCTTTTTTCGCGACAATTCGGGGTATCAGGTGGTGGCGTTCACTGCGACCCAGATCCCCAACATCGAAGGTCGCCGCTATCCGGCGCAGCTGGCTGGCAGCCTGTACCCGCAAGGAATTCCGATTTATCCGGAAAGTGAGTTGGTCAACCTGATCCGCGATTTGGACGTTGACCAGGTCGTGTTTGCTTACAGCGATGTTTCCCATGAATACGTGATGCACAAAGCCTCGCAGGTGTTAGCCGCCGGCGCGGACTTCCGCCTGATGGGCGTGCGCGATACGCAGATTAAATCCAGCAAGCCGGTTGTTTCGGTTTGCGCAGTGCGCACCGGTTCCGGCAAAAGCCAGACTACCCGCCGGGTTTCCAAAATTCTGATCAATCTGGGGTTTAAAGTGGCTGCTATCCGCCACCCCATGCCCTACGGCGATCTGGTCAAGCAGGCCGTGCAGCGCTTTGCGGATTACAGCGACCTGGACAAGCATGAATGCACCATCGAGGAGCGCGAGGAATACGAACCGCATCTTGACAACGGCGTGATCGTCTATGCCGGAGTTGATTATGAAAAGATCTTGCGCCAGGCAGAACAGGAAGTGGATATCATCCTGTGGGATGGCGGTAACAACGATTTCTCCTTCTACCAGGATGATCTGGCAATCGTGGTTGCCGATCCGCACCGCCCGGGGCACGAGGTGCGCTACCACCCCGGTGAAACGAACGTCCGCCGCGCGGATGTGTTCGTGATCAACAAGGTGGACACAGCCAGTCCGGAGGCGGTGATTGCGGTGCGCGAGAGCATTGCGGCGCTTAACCCGAATGCAGTGGTGATCGAAGGCGCATCGCCCTTGTTTGTGGATCGCCCGGAAGAAATTCGCGGTAAACGGGTGCTGGTGATCGAAGACGGCCCTACCCTGACGCACGGCGAGATGGCATATGGTGCCGGATGGGTCGCCGCGCGCCGCTTTGGGGCGGCCGAAATTGTCGATCCGCGCCCCTTTGCGGTTGGTTCCATTGCGGCGACCTATGAGAAATACACCACCACCGGTCCCATTCTGCCCGCCATGGGGTACGGTGACGACCAAATGCGCGACCTGGAACAAACCATCAACAGCTCGGATGTCGATTTGGTGATCTCTGCCACCCCGATCGACCTGAACCGGGTGATCAAGGTGCGCAAGCCGATGCAGCGGGTGCGCTATGAACTTCAGGAGATCGGACAGCCGACGCTCGAAGACATCCTGAAAGCCAAATTTTTGAAGTAATCAGTTTTTGAATCGAGCGGGGGATAAGACCGGTGGTTGGTTTTGTCCCCCGCTGAAGAAAGCAGCCATGTTTATTGATGAAGCCGTAATCAGCGTCCGTTCGGGGAAGGGGGGGGATGGCTTTGTTCACTTCCACCGAGAAAAATTCGTCAACCGCGGCGGACCGGATGGGGGCGACGGCGGGCGCGGCGGAGACGTCGTGCTGGAGGTGATGCCAACGCTGAACACGCTGGTCAATTTCCGCTACCAGCGTAAATTTGCCGCCACAGATGGTAAAAAAGGCGGCGTGAATAACATGACCGGCAAGTCCGCCGACGACCTGATCATCCCTGTGCCGCCTGGCACCGTCATCTATGATGCCGACAGCGGCAAACTGCTCGGCGACCTGGTCGAAGCCGGACAACGGCTAGTAGTGTGCAAGGGCGGGCGCGGCGGGCGCGGCAATGCTCGCTTTGCCACCGCCCGCAACCAGGCGCCGCGCATTGCCGAAAAGGGCGAACCGGCGGAAGAGCGCAATTTACGCCTGGAACTGAAGTTGATCGCCGATATCGGCATTGTGGGAGTTCCCAACGCGGGTAAATCCAGTTTCCTGGCGGCGGTCACCAACGCCAAGCCCAAAATTGCCGATTACCCGTTTACCACGCTGGAACCCAACCTGGGCGTGGCAGATTTGGACGCCGATACCAGTCTGATCTTGGCGGATATCCCTGGGTTAATCGAAGGGGCGCATCAAGGCGTTGGGCTGGGAGATACCTTTCTGCGCCACATCCAGCGCACGCGGGTTTTGATTCACCTATTGGACGGCGCATCGCCGGATCCACTGGCGGATTACAGCCAGATCAATGCCGAACTGGCATTGTTCGACCCAGATCTGGCGCATAAACCGATGATTGTGGTGTTCAATAAAATCGACTTGCCGGAAGTTGAGCAGCGCTGGGCAGAAATCCGCCGCCAACTACAAGCCAAAGGCGTAGCCGAAGCGTATGCCATTTCGGCGGCGGCGCGTACCGGATTGAACGAGGTGCTGTGGAAATGCGTCGAGCTGCTGAAAAGCGCTCCCGAATCCCAGGTGGCTGCCTCCCTGCCGGTGTACCGCCCTGGCGACGATCCGCGCGAGTTTACCATTACACGCACCTCCGATGGCGGATACAAAGTCAGCGGGGAAGCCATCCAACGAGCCGCCGCGATGACCTATTGGGAGTTCGAGGGTTCGGTGCGCCGCTTCCAGCGGCTGATCGAACGGTTGGGCGTCGAGGACCGCCTGCGTGAGATGGGCATTCAGGACGGCGATACGGTCTATATCGGCGACGACCACGAGCTGGAATGGCAGGATTGACGGCGATGCGGGTTGGGGTGTTTGGCGGCACGTTCGATCCGCCCCACCTAGGGCATTTGATCCTGGCGGCGGAAGCGGTGGAGCAACTGCGCCTCGACCGGTTGCTGTGGGTGCTAACGCCCGACCCGCCGCATAAGCAGGATTGGCGGATTACACCGCTGGATGTGCGCCTGGCGTTGCTGCATGCCGCCATCGGCGACAATCCATCGTTCGAACTTTCGCGGGTCGAGATCGAGCGTCCCGGACCGCATTACGCGCTGGACACGGTGCGCCTGCTAAAACAAACCTACGGCGCTGATACGCAGATTATCTACCTGATTGGCGGCGATTCGCTGCACGACCTGCCCGGCTGGCACCGCCCGGACGACTTGATTGCTGAGATCGCCGGGCTGGGGGTGATGCGCCGGCCCGATGATCGGGTCGATCTTTACCGGCTGGAACGAGTCATTCCGGGGTTGAGCGCGAAAGTCGACCTGATCGATGCGCCTTTGCTGGAAATATCCGCCCGTGAAATCCGGCGGCGCGTTGCCGAAGGGCGCCATTACCGGTATTATGTACTTGCTGCGGTGGCTGCACTCATCGAGGCGCTGGGTTTGTACCGGGCAGGGCAGGACGCACAGAGCAAAAATGAAGGTTAAGCTGCCTTATTTTGGAAAATTCGACCGGCGTATTGGGCTGGTTGTGCTGCTCATCAGTCTGCTGCTGGCGGCTTGTTCGCCGGTGAGTGATGAGCAAAACGGCATTGCGAGTACCCCAACTGCGCAGGTGGTGGCGGACGTTAGCGATGGGCTGCAAGTGATTGCTGCGCAGGCTTGTTTGGTGCGCGAGGAAAAATCCATCCAGACCGACCGCCTTCAAGGCGATTTGCTGGCATGGTCGCCGCTGGAAGAAAAATTGGCGTTCGTCACGCCGCCGAACCGCTCGTGGGGCTGGTACGAAGGCGATCTGATCATTTTGGATGTTGCCAGCGGGGAAGAGCAAAGCACCAAAGATATCAAGGTCAACGGCGATTTGACCTGGTCGCCGAACGGCGAACAAATTGCCTTTGTGTCCTTCCGCCCGGCAGAAAACCACTATTCGGTCATGGTGTATTCGGTGGTGAGCGCCAGTCTGGTCGATCTGTATACGACGGCGGTAACGGATGAATTTACCAGCCGCAAGGGAATCGTCCGCTGGCGCAGCGATCAGGTGCTGCAGGTCAGCGAGACCTGCGGGATTGATTGCGTCCGGTTTGTGGAGCATAACCTGGCAAGCGGGCAATCGGCCGTGCTGGAAGAAACCCGCCAGAATGAAAACACCAGCCTGCAGGTGCCGCTCAACCAGCCGGGGGTGGTGCCCAATCGCAACTGGCGCAATGCCAACTGGTCGCCCGGCGCTGAGCAAGTGTTCTTCACCGATCGAAATGGCGTTGCCTGGCTGGGCAACCTTTCAGACAGCACCAGGTATGCTTTACCGATTGATCCAACCGGGGTGCAGGAAAGCAAGTGGTCCCCGGATGAGCGCATGATTGCGGTGCGCACAGCCGAAACGGTGAGTGTCTTTGCGCTCGAAGGCTGCCGCTGAACGGATTTATTCGGTGACCAGCTCCAGATTGCCCACCCCCATCTTCAGGTTGATCTCCAGTTTGTAGCCGCTGCCTTCCGTTTCGTATACGTTGTTGTTGATGCGCCAGGTGCCGCTCGGCTGGACGTTGTTCAAGCCGCCGGTGATGACCACCCGGGAGGATACTCCTTGCGGGACAACAATTTTCACCGAACTCACCCCGACGGTGATGTTGGCGACCATATCCTGCTGCAGGCTGCCGCTGAAATCCAGCGTGTACGATCCCGTTCCACCTTCAAAGGAGAGTGATTCTGGGCTGGCGTTTCCTAAACCAATCAGGCGGACTTCGGATGCACCGGTGCGGTAGCGCAGCTCTTCCATCATGACCGGGTTGGGTTCATCGAAGCGCACCTCTGCCTGACTGGCGCCGTCTTGGATCACCAGGTTGGAAACCGGTATGCCGGTCAGGTCCAGGCTGCCGCGGTAGGCGCCGGTGGCAATGTTCAAGTCCAACGGCAGCGCGGAGCCCAGTTTGAGATGCCAGCGGTTGACCACATCGCCACTGGGAACGGTCAAATTCTCTTTGCGCCCCTGGCGTAGGATGAGATTGCTGCCGTCCCGAACGATTTCAGGTTTCCAATCGCGAATGTTGTATTGAACCTGCCCTTCGACCAGCGCGTCCGACCCGGATTCGATATTCAATTCACCTGCGCCCATTTCGATGGACAGCTTGACCGTTTCCGCGTTGGCGGGCAGTGGTTCCTGTATCGCCAGGGTTTGGGTTTCACCGGTGGCGGTGGTGGGAAGATCAACCGTAATCGAACAAGCCAGCGAAGAAACCAGCAGCAAAATGACTGGCAGGATGAGGAGACGTTTCTTCATGGTTTGGGTGTCCTCTTTCTTAACTTTCTGTTTGGGCTGGTGGATTACCACCCGCAGGCGGTTCGCTTGGGGTTTCCGGCAGGGTGGAGCTGGGCGCGGCCGGTGGAGCGGGCGGGTTATACGCCTGTACGACGGGAGCCGGGTACGCTTTGCTGCCAAACTGGGTGAGGATAATGCTTCCTACGCCAATGCTAGTCGCCAGCAAGGCAACCACCCCGCCCAAGCAGAACAGGTAACCCAGCAGCCAGACAATCACGCCGAGCACCAGGGTGCCC
>JBBIQB010000140.1:0-7775 GCA_037442545.1 Bellilinea sp. | reverse complement strand
GATCTTCGAGTTTTGCCATTAGTTGCCTATCTCTGAGATGAAGACCATTTCTGCATCAGGGTCAGCAATCCATTCCCAGGTAAGTGGTTCTTTTATGATCCGTTTTGGAATTGCCAACTCCCCATTTATAAACAATATACCTCGCGCGGTAATTCTGCGATAACTACCAGATTGACCATCCTCAAGTAATCCCCATGGAGGAAGACTTAATTTTGAATGATTTGAATACGCTCCACGGCCAACAATTTCTCCGAGTTCATCAATATGAACTTCTCTTGGAATGCCATCGTTCCAAATAATTTCAACAATTCGTTGACAGTCCTACCACCAGATCGATTAAGTCCGGCAGTAAGTGCAGCGTACGCTGCCTTGGGGGAACTTATAACCTGCGGAGAGGGTGGGATTCGAACCCACGGTGGAGGGAACCTCCACAACGGTTTTCGAGACCGCCCCATTCGGCCGCTCTGGCACCTCTCCGGGGTGGCTGAATTATAGCAGGATTACGCCAAAATATCTATACGTTATCTAATGGTCGAAAAAACTGCCCTTGGATGGATAACGAACATTACGGAAGTTGCTGGTAGTCAGGCGTTCCTTCAATGCCGTGGCTGCTTTCTCTTCGCCGTGTACCAGGAAAATTTCGCGAACCGAGGGTTGGCTGGACCGGGCGTAGCGCATCAGCAAATCCTGACCCGCGTGCGCTGAAAAACCGTTGATGGTGACGACTTCGGCGCGCCGTTCGTGCAGTTCACCAAAGATGCGCACCACATGTTCGCGTTCTGCCAACCGGCGACCCAGCGTGTTGGGCGCCTGCCAGGAGACGATCAACACCGTGTTGCGTGGATTCTGAATGTTGTTGCGCAGATGGTGCAATATTCTGCCGGTTTCTGCCATGCCGGAAGCCGAGATGATCACCATAGGTTCGTGGCGGTCATTCAGCGCTTTGGATTCATCCACCGAGCGAATGTAGGTCAATTGCGGGAAGTTGAGCGCTGGATGGGTGCCATTGCGCACAAATTCCTGTGTTTCGGCGTCGAACAAATCGGCGTGCTTCTGGAACACCCGGGTTGCATTGACCGCCAGCGGGCTGTCCACATAGACTGGCAAACCGTTGATGTCTCCCTCGGCGACCATCCGGTTAAGGCAGTACACCAACTCTTGGGTGCGCCCAACGGCAAACGCTGGGATGATCACTTTGCCGCGCCGGTCAATCGTCCGCCGTACCGCTTCGCGCAGTTCGAGGTAGGCTTCCTCCGGGTCGCGGTGGGGTTTGTCGCCATACGTGGACTCCATGATGAGCACATCGGCGTGTTCCGGCAAAATCGGATCGCGCATCAGGGGCAGTTTTTCGCGTCCGATGTCTCCCGAAAACCACAGCCGGAATTTGTGTCCTTTTTCTTCGATGTCTAGCACGACGGCAGCTGAACCGAGAATGTGCCCGGCATCCACAAAATGCGCCTGGACGCCGCGAATGGGCTCGAAAACCTGATGATAAGGAATCCCTTTTAGGCGCTCACCGGTCACAACCGCATCTTCCAGGGTGTACAGCGGTTCCAGCGGTGGTTCGCCGCGTTTGGCGCGCTTGCGGTTGACGAACTGAACGTCCGATTCCTGAATATGCCCGGAATCCTGCAGCATGATTGCCGCCAGGTCGGCGGTGGCTGGGGTGGCGTATATGCTGCCGGTAAAGCCCTGCTTGACCAGGTTGGGCAGGTTGCCGCTGTGATCGATGTGTGCATGCGAGAGAATCGCTGTGTCCAGTTTGGCAGGCTCGAAGGCAAAATTGAGATTCTGTTGGTAGGTATCTTTGCGATGACCCTGAAACAACCCACATTCCAAGAGCAACCGGTCGCCGTTGACTTCCAGCAGGTATTGCGATCCGGTTACCGTTTGCGCCGCACCGTTAAAATGTATTCTCATGGGTTTTATCCGTTTGCAGAAGAGTGAAGATTTGATCCCCAAAGCGGCTCATCCGCCAGGGAAATTCGTCCATCAGGGTCGCCAGTTCCTGGCGGGAGACCGGCGGGCGGAAGGCAATTTTTTCGAGCATATCGCGGGGAAGAACGATGTCCGATTCGACCCCCAAATTGCGGGCGGTGGTCTTGCGCCATTCTTTCAGTAGGTCGATCCGCGCCAACACAGATTCATCCGGGCGGTGATTGTGCATCTTTGGCGGCGGAGACGTGTGCAATCCGGTCTGGATTGCCTGCAGCAGCCCGCTGGCGTAGCGTTTGCTTTGCAATGGCGAGAGCAATCTCAGGTTGGCGAGTTCTTCTGCGCTATGCGGACAGGCTTCCGCCAGTTGAACCAGCACCGGATTGCTGATGATCTTAAAGGGAGGGACATTGGCTTCGCGGGCTTGGCGTTCGCGAAAATCAAGCAGTGCTTGCAGCACGGCAACCTGTTGGTGGCTCAGGTCGTGTCCGGCAGCCATGCGCCAGGAATTGACCGGCGGCTGCTCCGGGCTCGGTGCAGCGCTGTGCGCCAGGTGGTCGAAATCCTCCTGCGCTAGAGCGATTAAGCCACGCTGTTCCAACTCTTTTGCCAGGCGGTTGCGCAGTTCGATCAGGTAATGCGTATCCAGGCGGGCATAGGCGAGCATCTCCGCGGAAAGCGGGCGTTCGCCCCAGTTAGCGCGTTGAAAGCGTTTGTGAAGTTGAATGCTAAATTCACTGTGGAGGATGTCGGCGAGACCGATCTTCTCCCTGCCGAGAATACGCGCTGCCTGCATGGTATCGAAAATGTGTTCAAAGGCAAACCCAAAGTCGCGTTTCAGGCAGATCAGGTCGTATTCCGCGGCGTGAAAGATCTTCTCGATTTCCACACTGGCAAACAGGTGTCCCAGGGCAGACAGATCTTTGATCGCTAGCGGGTCGACCAGAAAATCCACTTGCGGGGTGGAAAACTGGATCAGGCAAACCTGTTCGCGGTAGGCGAACAGGCTGTTGGACTCGGTATCCACCGCGATGCGGGGAAAGCCGTGCAAATGGTCGAGCATTCGGTGCAAGTCAGAAGTCCGCGCCACCCACACGGGTGGTTTGAGGGTTTGCTCATTCATACACAGGATTATAGTCTATTTTTGGGGGCAGCGAAAACGAAGCGAAGGCGGAATAAATCCAGTAAAAACGGTCACTTTCGATTAAAATTCTTTAAATTCCCCCGACCAAATTTGATCCGGGTTTTTGACTGGCATGCACTTTATTCTGTGATATAGTGATTGCGAGGAGGGGCCATGAAAGAGCGAATTCTGATCATTGAAGATGATGAAGCCATCATACGCGTGTTGCGGCGTAGCTTGGCTTATGAAGGCTACAATGTGGACGCCGCTTTCGATGGTGAAACAGGCTTGGCTCTTGCCCGCGATGCCCACCCGGACCTGGTGATTCTGGATTGGATGCTGCCGGGAATGGATGGGCTGGAAGTGTGCCAGCGTTTGCGCGCCGGTGGGAATGTGCCTATTCTCATGTTGACTGCCAAGGACACGGTCAGTGACCGGGTGCAAGGGCTGGATGCCGGCGCTGACGATTACATGGTCAAACCGTTTCAACTGGATGAACTGCTGGCGCGGGTGCGCGCCCTGCTGCGCCGCACCCAGCCGGAACGCGTGCCCGTGTTGAACTTTTCCGACCTGGTGCTGGATACGTCCACCCGCCAGGCAATGCGCAAAGGGCGCGGCATTTCGCTGACCGCCAAAGAGTACGATCTGCTCGAGCTGTTCCTGCGCCATCCGCGCCAGGTGTTGACCCGCGAGATGATCTTCGACCGCGTGTGGGGGTACGATTTCGGCGGCGAAAGCAATGTGCTGGATGTGTATATTCGTTATTTGCGCCAGAAACTGGAAGCCGAGGGGGAAGACCGCCTGATTCACACCGTGCGCGGTGTGGGCTACGTCTTGCGCGAAGACGAATAGCCAATGTCGCTGCGCCTGCGCCTCGCACTGACGTATACTACCTTAATCGGGGTAGTATTGCTCTTGTTTGGCTCGCTGATCTTCACCATCGTGGATCGCGTGCTACTCGATCAAATCGACAGCCGCTTGAATCAGGCGGCGGTTCAAATCATTGAGCGTGTGCGGGTTAGTCCAGCCAACCAGTTCGATGTGCGCCAACTGGCAGCCTACCAGCCGACCGAAAACCTGATCTTTCAGGTTTGGGATATGCAGCGCCGCCTGCAATTTAGCCGCCCGGCCGGCTTGCTGCAGCCCCTCAACGAGTCCGGCGTGCGTATTGGGCAGCAATTCTTTTCCTCGCAGACCCTTAACAATGTGCGCCTGCGGGTGCTGTCCATTCCGCTGCGTACCAGCCGGGGACCGGTGGGCTACTTGCAGGTCGGATTGAGCCTGGCGCTGGTCGATATCACCCGCAATACACTGGCGACCGTGTTGATCGTGCTGACTCTTACGCTGATGGTGGTGGTGATGCTGACCACCTGGGCGCTGACCGGCGAAGCGCTCAGCCAGTTGGGTATGGTCACCAACCTGGCAACCCAGATCACCCAGGCGGACGACCTTTCGCGGCGCATTCCGGTCACCAATAATACCGCCCAGGACGAAGTCGGGCGACTGATTCTGGCGTTCAACCAGACGCTGGAGCGGCTGGAAAAATTGTTCGACAGCCAGCGCCGTTTTCTGGCGGATGTCAGCCACGAACTGCGTACGCCGCTGACGGTCATCAAGGGCGAGGTGGGATTGATGCGCCTGACCAACCAATTGGACGCGGAATCGCTCGGCAATATCGAAAAAGAAGTCGACCGGCTGACCCGCCTGGTGGGTGATCTGCTGCTGCTGGCGCAAGCCGAATCGGGCCGGCTGCCGCTTGATTTTCAGACTGTGGAACTGGATACGGTGCTGCTAGAAGTGCTGCAACAAATGCGCACGCTGGCAAGTGGCAAGGTGGAATTGAATCTGCTCGACATCGACCAGGCGCTGGTGCAGGGCGACCGCGACCGCCTGAAACAGGTCTTGCTCAACCTGATCGCCAATGCGGTCAACTACACCCCGCCGGGAGGCGAGGTGTGCCTGTCGCTGCGCCAGCAGGATGGGCAGGCGCAGCTGGTGGTGGAGGACAGCGGACCGGGTATCCCTGTCGAAGATCTGCCGCACATCTTCGACCGCTTCTATCGCGCGGATCCATCGCGCAAGCGCAGCGAGAACAGCGGCTTTGGGCTGGGGCTGTCCATTGCCCAGTGGATCGTCCAGCGTCACGGCGGCAGGATTGAGGTCGAATCGCAGCCCGGGCAAGGCGCGCGGTTCACCGTCTGGCTGCCGGTGAGCAAACAATAAAAACCGGGCAGGCGGACGGCGGAGGATCGTCACAACCTGCCCTTCGATGAGAAGGAGGAAAAGCGCAGCAATATCCTACAAGTGGTGGGAGGAGGATGAATCGCGCCGGTTTTCGCCGGCGGGCGGGGTGCGCAGCGAGGGGCGCGCCTGCATGTTGTGATAGGTGGGTTCCGGGCGGGGAGCGAGCCCGTCGGAAGCCGAAATGCCGGGGCGGCTGATCGGCTTGCGGCTCGCCAGACCGGCGTTGTTGAGGTTGCTGGAGGCAACTGCATTGGGCAGGTTGGCGGGACGGTTGGAGCGCATCCCATTGTTGTTGTAACTGGAGGAGCGGGCGGGAGCGCTGGAGAAAATACGTTCCCCCGCGACCGACAGCGAACCGATGATCAGGATGCGGATGATCCACACCATCAGCGCGACGAAGACCGGCACCACGGTGGTGAGGGTATTCTGGTCGATCACGGCGGTGCTGCTCATGGCGTGGCTGGCAATCGCCATCGAGACGCCCCACCAGGTCAGCACGGCGTTCATGGTGGCTGCCAGCAGCCAGGCGCCCAGCAGGTACCAGACTTCCTTGGGTTGCTCGCTGCCCTGTTCGGGGGTGAACAGGCGGGCAATGCCGGCGAAGTCGATCCCGCAGAAAGCAATCGAAAGGATGGTTGCCCAGCGCACGCCGGCGAAGCGCAAGTCGCCGAGTAAATCGCGCAGGGCGTAATCGGTGGTCGAGTAGTTGAAGATCTCGAAGGCGATCAGCGCAGTGAGGATGATCAAACCGAACAGTAGACCAGGGCGGATGCGCAGGTTGGACAGGCTTTTTGAAAATAGGTTACCTGAAGAATGGGAGAGCGAATTCATGGCGTTACTCCTTGATATGATTTCATGGGCGGAATGGATTGGAACGGCTTAATCACAATAATAGAACACTTATTCTAATTTGTCAATAAGCAATTTCCGGAATCTTTGGTATCATCTGACTGACCGGAGGTTGAATTGTCTAGCCAGCGAGTTATGGAAGCCTGTCTGGCAGCCCGGTCAGGGGTATAGTAAAGATAATCCAAACCTCCGCCAATCCTATTGACCTTAAGTGGATTGGCGTGTCAAATGGATTGAGAAGCCTATCTTTTGAGTGCTTGGTAGGCGTTGATAGAGCGTGCGGAAAGAATCAGATCGTTTGTATGTAGAGAGGTTAATCCAGGAGCAAGGAGCGTGAAAACCAGTTTGACCCGCCGGGAAAAACAAATCCTGGCGATGCTGTGTGCGGGAAAATCCAACCATCATATCGCGCTGGAGCTGAACATTGCCCAAAAAACGGTCGAAACCCATTTAACCAACCTGTACCGCAAACTCGGCGTGCACAACCGCGTCGCGGCGATCGTGGCGTATTACAAGGACATGGAACAAAACGAGACGAGTACGGGGAATCGCGGATTGAACGGAAAAAATTAAGGGGAATCCCTGATTGAAGAGCGTGTTCGTTTTTGGTACAGTAAAGCAAAGTTGTTTAGACAATCAAATAGGAAAGGGGAGGGTTAAACCGATGAAAACGAAGATTATTGGGGGAATTGAGTCTATGAGAATATCTTCCAGAATTGTATTTGTTATCCTTGTGTCACTTTTCGTTCACCTTGACGGAGGCGCTTTCGCCCCGTTTTCTGTCGAAGATGAGACACCACCTTCAATGACGCGAAAGATTTTTAGCCATACATACCCCAAAAGCAGCGTAATCGATTGTTTAGAATTTAGTACAACTGAAATGAAATCCCAAAATAATCAGTCGCTAATGCCGGGCTGCCAAATCACGCGATGTTGTAATTCTGATTGCTCAGTTCTCAGGGTTTGTTGCCGGTATCACACTTGTCTCCGATTCACATTCTTATGCCTATTTCCGCCGTGCTGTTTGGAATGGGCTACCGGTTACCATTGCGAGTGCTATCCTTCGCACGCGTTACCTCAGATGGTAATTGAATAAAATCATAGGGTGAAAAAAAATGAAGAATCCGATGTATCCAAAAAAATGTCGCCTTTTTTGGCAAATATCATCGCTCGTCGCCCTTGGACTACTGGCAATTTCTAGCGCCTGCCAGTCCTTGCCCCCATCTGTTCCGACTCCGCAAGCCAAACCAACCGAAAGTGACACGGTTGCCTTTGCGCGCCAAGCTTTGCTGGACTACTATACTATGCTGCAACAAGGAGAATATGACCAGGCGGTTACACAATTGCTGCCCTTAAGCGGTTATGACCGGCAAGCGCTCACCGAAGCAGCCCGCCAGGCAAGCCGGAGCGGCTGGCAGATTGAAGAAGTGCAAATCCGCGATGCAATTCCCTTTGACTCGCAGCGGATTATATTTCGGGTCGCGATTCAGGCGAAAGGGGTGTACACCGAACCGTCCGAGTTCTATCAGGTCGTTCATCTGGTAGAGAAAAAGGCGTTGATCAGCAGCGCGGTTTTAGGTGAATATCCTCTCACCTCTTTGCCGGTTACAAAACAAGCAGTCAA
>JBBIQB010000139.1:0-7870 GCA_037442545.1 Bellilinea sp. | reverse complement strand
GGTTAAAGGGTTTTTTGCCCGAATCGAGGCAATCCGGGCTGGGAGGATGAGGGGATCAGCGCGTGGGAGGTGAATTAGGGGGCAATGCGGGTGCCGGGTAGAATGACCGCGCCCTTGGGAATGACAACGATTCCATCGCGCACCACCCAGCCTTTTCCATCCTTTTCGGTTCCGCGCTGGAAGGCTTGAATGACGACATCCCTGCCAATGCGGGCGTTCTTGTCGATGATGGCGCCGGAAATCTGGCAGCCGCGCCCGATACCGATGGGTATTTGCTCTGAATCGTTATCCACGCCGTCGCAGCTGCCGATATTTTCGTAATAATCGGCACCCATCAGGATGCTATCGGTGATGTAAACCCCTTCGCGGATCTGGCTGCGCAAGCCGATGACCGAATTGCGTATCTCGGCATTTTTGATGCAGCAGCCTTCGGCGATCACCACGTTCTCCAGCCGGCTGTTTTCGATCAGCGAGCCGGGCAGGAAGCGTGGGTGGGAATAGATGGGGCGTTCCGGGTCGTAGAAGTTGAAGGGCGAGTTGGGGCGGGTGAGGGCGAGGTTGGTCTCGTAGAATGAGCGGATGGTTCCAATGTCCTCCCAGTAATCATCGAAATCGTACCCAAACACTTTCTGGGTGTGAATGGCGTGCGGGATGACATCCCCGCCGAAATCGTCGAAGTCCGGGTGTTCTTCCAGCAGGCGGGTGAGGATTTCGGTCTTGAACAGGTAGATGCCCATCGAGCCCAAAAAGGGGCGCAGCGGGTCGACCCGGCTGACCAGGTTGGTTTTGACGGTTTCGTCCTTGGGTTTTTCGGCAAAGTTGGTAATGCGGTAGTCGCCCGTCCGCTTGAGAATGCCAAACCGCCCGGCGTCCTCGCTCTTGACCGGCTGGACCGCCACGGTGATGTCCGCGCCATGCTGTTGATGGAAGTCGAACATCGGGGCGAAATCCATGCGGTAGAGGTGGTCGCCGGCGAGGATCAGGACGTAAGGCGTGCGGGCGGCGTGGATTTCGTACAACTGTTTGCGCACTGCGTCGGCGGTGCCCTGGTACCAGTCGGCGCTGGAGACGGTCTGCTCGGCAGCCCAGATCTGCACCCAGCCGGTGTGGAAGGTGTCGAAGACGTAGGTGTGGGTAATGTGCCGGTGGAGCGAAACCGAATTGAACTGGGTCAGGACGGCGATGCGGAAAATGCCGGAATTGATGCAGTTGGATATGGAAATGTCGATCAGGCGATATTTACCCGCGATTGGCACCGCCGGTTTGGAACGCACCGCGGTAAGCGGATACAGCCGCGTTCCGCGCCCGCCGCCCAAAATGACTGCCAGAACATCCTTCATGCTGCTCATGACCGCCTCCCAGAATTATTTGAAACGATCCAGTTGAATTTGATCTTCGGCGTGTTGCAAGAATACCCGACAAACGCCTTCGCGTCAACGCTTTGGGCTAACCGAAGCGCTGTTCTTTCCAAACATCGGCTTCATTGTGGTAACCGGCTTCCTCCCAAAACCCGGGGCGGTCGCGCGCCATGAATTCCAGCCCGCGCAGCCACTTGGCGCCTTTCCACAGGTAGGGGGTAGCCAGGTCGGGGCGGGCAGGGATAGCGCCGATTACGCCGCGCAGCGGGTAGCCGTGATCGGGGGAAATGGGCGCACCGTCGTAATGGGTGGCTAAGAGAAAATTGTCCGCTAGTACAATTTCCAGTGGCAGGTTGACGGTAAAGCCGTACTCGGCGTGCTGCATGACGAAACGCGCGCTGGGCAGCGGTTTGAAAACGCCTTGCTCGATCATGGTTTTGACCGATACGCCCTCCCACGCGGTGTCCAGTTTGCTCCAGCGGGTGACGCAGTGCAGATCCATGTTGAGGCGGGTTTTGGGCAGGCGGTTGAACTCCTCCCAGGACAGGCTGACTTCGCCTTCGACTTCGCCCCAGATGCGCAGCGTCCAGGTGGTCAGGTCGGCGCGGGGCACCGGTCCGTAGTGCAGCACCGGAAATTTGGAGGTCAGCGATTGTCCGGGGGGCAGACGCTTTTCATCCCGGGCGTGGTTTTCATCCTCTTTACGATTAAGAAAGTTGAACATGGTTATACCTGGAATAATCGAAGATTACACGGTTGATTGCCGTACACTGCCTGCCAAGAAAACCAGCTGGGCAGCCGCGCTTGCCCTACGGCGATGATCAAATTATACCTGAGACGCGGCTGGCGAACGCGCAGGCGTAGAAGGGAATATGCTATACTGGTGATTAAACCATGCCGGGCGCGGGCAGGAATCCGCTGCGCCATCCCTACGGGAAGGGAACCCAGCCTGTATGAAAACCAACGCCGCCGCAATGGATGATTTGACCCGTTCTTCGCTGGCGTTATTGCTGGAAATCAGCCGCGAGCTGGCAGCCAGCCTGGAACTGCGTACCGTGCTGGCGCGCGTCCTGCTGCTTTCTACGGTCAACGTCGGCGCGGAGCGCGGCAGCCTGATCGTGTTGAATGAGTCTGCTCAGCCGGTGGAAGCCGCGCTGGCGATCAACGGGCAGGTGTATCACCCGACGGTGGAGCACATGCAGTCGATCCTCGATCACGGTCTGGCGGGATGGGTGGCGCAACACCGCCAGCCGGTGCTGATTGCCAACACCGCCGAAGATGAACGTTGGACGCGCCGTCCGGACGATGCGGTAGAGCGCACGGGCAGTAAATCGGCGGCGTGCGTGCCGCTGTTCTCCGGCGGGCAGCTGACCGGCGTGCTGACCCTGGTGCACGCCCAGACCGGCTTTTTCACTTTCGATCATCTCACCCTGCTACAAGGCATTGCCGATATGGCGGGTATCGCGGTGCGTAATGCGCACCTGTACCGCCTGATGCAGGCAGCCCAGCGGCGCTACCGCGAACTGTTCGAGGACAGCATCGACCCGATCCTGATCACCGACTGGCAGGGTAGAATCCAGGAAGCCAACCGCCAGGCGCTGCAAATGACCGCCTACCCGGCGGAACACCTGATCTCGCTGGGGGTGGAATGGCTGCAGAACGAGCAAACCGTGCCGCTGGCAACCCATTTCAACCGGCTGCGGGCTGGCGAAACGGTCTCGTACGAAACGGAATTGATCCGGCGTGACGGCGCAACCCTGCCGGTGGAGGTATACATCCGGCGGGTGACGATTGGCGAGCACGAAATGCTGCAATGGATCCTGCGCGATATCCGCGAACGCAAGCAGCTGGATACGCTGCGCGACGACCTGGCGGCGATGATCTACCACGACCTGCGCTCCCCGCTTGCCAACATCATCTCCAGCCTGGATATCCTGCAAACCATTCTGCCCGCCGATTCGGTTGAGGCGATCCAGCCGGTATTCCAGATCGCAGTGCGGGCAGCCGACCGGCTGCAGCGGCTGATCAGTTCCTTGCTGGATATCAACCGCCTGGAAGCCGGTCAGCAGATCACCAGCAAACGTCCGGTGCAGCCGGTCGCGCTGGTCGAGGAAGCCGTAGAGGTGACCCACATCCTGGCGGAAAGCAAGCACCAGATGCTGACCACCATTGCTGCCGATGACCTGCCGCTTCTCTTCGCCGATGCGGACATGATCCGGCGCGTGCTGATCAACCTGATCGAAAACGCCATCAAATACACGCCGATGCAAAGCGCCATCCAGGTCGGTTGCCAGCGCGAGGATGGATGGGTGCGGTTTTGGGTAAAGGACAACGGTCCTGGCATCCCGGCGGATGCCCTCGAATTGATCTTCGAGAAGTTTAACCGATTGCAAGGCGACCGTTACCCGAAAGGGCTGGGACTTGGGCTGGCATTTTGCCGGTTAGCAGTGCGCGCTCACGGTGGTAAAATCTGGGTGGAGAGTAAACTGGGTGAAGGCAGTTTGTTCGTGTTTACCCTGCCGGTGGAATGAAGTCCGCCGATCCTCTCTGTACCATTACTAATTCTTAAGGAAAAGCTAAATGCAGCAGATATTGGAGCATGTTTACATCGAACAGGCGTATCCGGGGGTCGTGTTGGGCGCAATTACTACCCCGCATGGACTGATATTGATCGATGCGCCCTTTCGACCGGACGACATCCGCGTGTGGCGCTCGGCGCTGCTCAACCTGGGCGGCGGGGTGGAGCGCCTGCTGATCAACCTGGATGTGCACGCCGACCGTACCATTGGGTCGCGGGCGATGGAATGCACCGTAATGGGACACGAAAAAATGGCGGAAGTGTTCCGCAACCGCCCGATGACCTTTAAAGCGCAGGGTGCAGACACCGGGGCGGATTGGGAGTATCACAATGGGCTGGGCAGTGTGCGCTGGGCGCCGCCCGAAATTTCCTTCACCCAGCGGGCGCAAATTCACTGGGGGGATGATCCGTTGCTGCTGGAATACCATCCGGGTGCGGCAGCCGGGGCGATCTGGGCGATCTTGAATCAAAAGCGGGTGATCTTCATCGGCGACGCGGTTGTGGTGAACCAACCGCCGTTCCTGGCAGGCGCGGACATTCTGCTGTGGATGGATTCGCTGCAGATGCTGCTACAACCTACCTTTCAAAATCACCTGCTGATCAACGGACGCGACGGGCTGATCACCCAAAAGCACGTCCGCCAGCAAATCGATTTTCTCAAGGTCGTGCAGGAACGGGTCGAACAGCTGGCAAGCCGCAAAGGTGAACCGGGCGAAACCGCAGCCTGGATCCCCGATCTGCTGGGGCGGATGGAGTTTGCCGCTGAACGCAAGCCGCAATATGTCCAGCGCCTCAAGTGGGGGCTGGAGCAGTATTACAACCGCCATTTCCGCGCCACCGGCGAGGATATTGACGAATAACATCTGTAATCCCAATCCCACACAGGACGGATCGATGAACCCTTCTGGTTGTATCCCGCTGGTCGAACTAACTCGCGGCTCGATGGTTGAATCCTTCCACAGCGGCGCGCTGGCAATCGTTGATGCCGCTGGAAATCTGGTCACTAGCCTGGGCGACCCGCAGTACCTGACGTTCATGCGCTCCTCGTCCAAGCCGTTTCAGGTTCTGCCGTTGCTGGAGAGCGGCGGGGCGGAGGCGTTTGACCTGAGCGACCGCGAAATTGCGCTGATGTGCGCCTCGCACTCCGGCACCGACGCGCATTACGCGGCGGTCAGCGCGTTGCAAGCTCGATTGGGGATTGCCGAAAGTGACCTGCGCTGTGGCACGCACCCGGTCTTTCACCAGCCAACCCAGGAAGCGCTGCTGCTGCGCGGGGAAAAACCGACTCCCAACCGGCACAATTGCTCCGGGAAACATACCGGTTTTTTGTCCTACGCGCTGTTGTCCGGGATTTCCAAGCGCGATTACCTCGATCTGTACCAGCCGGTGCAGGCGCAGGTGTTGAAAACCTTTGCCGAGATGGTCAATCTGTCGGTCGAGCAGATTGAGGTGGGCATTGACGGCTGCTCGGCGCCGGTTTTTGCCGTGCCGTTGTACAACGCCGCCTGGGGGCTGGCGCGGCTGGTGGATCCGCGCGGGTTGAGCGCGGCGCGCGCGGCAGCCTGCCGGCGGGTGACCCGCGCGATGGCAACCGAACCGTTTATGGTGGCGGGACCGGAGCGCTTCGACACCCTGGCGATGGAATTGGGGCAGGGAAAATTCATTTGCAAAGCCGGCGCCGAGGGCTACCAGGCGATAGCGGTGATGCCGGCAGCGTTGGGTGTGGACAGTCCGGCGCTGGGGATCGCGTTCAAAATTGCCGACGGCGACAGTGGCGGGCGGGCGCGCCCGGTAGTGGCGGTTGAGATTCTGCGCCGGCTGGGCTTGCTGAGCGAGGCGGACATCGCGGCGAAACTGGCGCACCTGGCGGCGCGCCCGGTGACCAACTGGCGCAGCCTGGAGGTGGGCGTGATGCGCCCGGTGTTCGATCTGGACATCCACCTGGGGGTGCAGCATGGATACTGACGATCCGCAAACTAGCCTGAAAACCCGTGCGCTCGACATCCACCGGCGGCTGCTGGAGGTGTACGGCAGACCCACATGGCGCGAGCCGCTGCCCGCGCTGGACGAATTGGTCTCGACGATTTTGTCGCAGAACACCAACGACCGCAACCGCGACCTGGCTTTCTACGCGCTCAAGGCGCGCTTTGGCAGCTGGGAGGCGGTGCGCGATGCCGACCCGCAGCAGGTCATCGCGGTGATCCGCCCGGCTGGGTTGGCGAACCAGAAGGGTCCGCGCATCCAGGCAGTGCTACGCCAGATCACCGCCGAGCGTGGCAAATTGGATCTGGACTTTTTGCGCGAGTGGAAGGCACAGGACGCCCACGCCTGGCTGATGCGCTTCAATGGGGTGGGACTGAAAACCGCGGCAATCGTGCTGCAATTTTCGCTGGATATGCCAGCCTTCCCGGTGGATACGCATATTTATCGCGTTAGCGGCAGGTTGGGGCTGCGTCCGGAGACGATGAACGTAGAGCAGGCGCACGCTCACCTGGCGGGTTTGTTCCCGCCGGAGGATTACGGTTCCGCCCACCTCAACCTGATCCGCCTTGGACGGGAGGTGTGCACGGCGCGCAAGCCAGATTGCCCGCGTTGCCCGCTGCGCGACTTGTGCCCGTACCTGGACAAAGGCTGAAAGCGGTTTATCTGGCTGCCAGCATGACCGCCGCGCGGAATGCGCGCTGGGCTTTCATTATGCCCGCGGCGATCAAAATGTTCATGCGGGTTTCTCCGAGTGAATGGATTGAAAAGGCCGCTTTTTAGCGGTTTTGGATCGAAAAGCGGACGGAAGACCCGGTTTGATGTTATTCTTCCAACACCACTTTGCCCAGATGCCGGAAATCGCCGGGAATAAAGCCGCGTGTCTGCGCCAGGGCAATCGAGAGCAGCTGAACCGGCAAAGTTTCCAGAATGGGGCGGGCAATCGCCGCGCTGGGGGGCATCCACCACAACGGCATGCCCGGCGCGGGCTGCGGGTCGATCCAGAAGACGCGCCCACCGCGCCGCAGGATGTCCGCGCCGAGATTGAGGTTCAACCGGCGCACGCTGGAATCGCCGCCGAAAATGGCAGCCGATAGAGCGCTATCCACCAGCTCGAAGGGAC
This sequence comes from Bellilinea sp., assembly GCA_037442545.1. Taxonomy (GTDB): domain Bacteria; phylum Chloroflexota; class Anaerolineae; order Anaerolineales; family Anaerolineaceae; genus Bellilinea. The sequence continues at coordinate 831 of JBBIQB010000139.1, read as the reverse complement.
CGTGACGGAACTGGGCGGCGCTGGCTGCCAGCGCGGGGAATTTGGCAGCCTCTTTCAGCACCAGCGCGCCGTTATTCACGGCTGCCAGCGATGCGCCGCGCCCAAGCAGGAAGAACGTGCCCAGGCTGGCTGCCAGCGGCGCGAAAATGCCCAGGTGCTCGTCCAGCAAGTCCAGGTAGGTGGCGGCGGAATCCGCGGCGGCGGCGAAGGCGTCCAGCGCCGGTTGTAGCGGCTGGGCGAGCAATTGCCTGCCCGCCAGCGCCATCACCGCCAGCGTGTTGAGGTAGGTGCGCGTGCTGACGGTATGCTCCGCCCCGGCGTTGAGCGGCAGCAACGCGTGCGCGGCGGCAGCCAGCGGGCTGGCGGTGTCGTTGGTCACCGCGATCAGCGCAGCCGGGCGGTGCTCGCGACAGACCTCCAGCAGGCGGACGATCTCGGCGCTGCGCCCGGACTGGGAAACGATCCACAGCAGGGTCTTGCGGCTGATCTGTTGGCGGGCAAAGTGTGCCAGCTCGGCGGTTTCCACCCATTGCACCGCAATGGGCAAGGCGGAGAGATCGAGCAGGGTGGGGTACGCCGCGTTGAGCGATGCACCCATGCCGGTGATCAGCAGGCGGTCGTACGAGCCTGCCGCCAGGGCGCCGGCAAGCGGCTGGAGCGCACTGGCTGGGTAATCCTGCAGGGCGGCGCGCAATGCCTGCGGTTGGGAAAGAATGTCGCGTACATAGGGAATGGAATTCATGAGGGTTTTCCTTGATGCGATGGGAATGGTGACTGGGGTAATCATCCGATGAACTGTCGTCCGGTGTAAAAAGTGAACTGCCTGCCGGT
>JBBIQB010000138.1:0-7951 GCA_037442545.1 Bellilinea sp. | reverse complement strand
GGTTGGGCTGAAGGAGATTTTCGCCTGCCGGGCGTGGATATCGGCAATCGTGTCTTCGCCAAGCAGACTGGTAATGGTTGGGTCGATCTCTGCGCGCAGGATTTGTTCTTCGATTTCGGCGAAGGACTGAGACGACCATTTGAGGTATAAATCGGTTGTGTTCATGCCCGCTTCCCTGTCGCGCCGTGGATGGTCGGATGATCTGCCAGGAAGGATCATTCCGTATATAATCAACCAAAATGGTCAATAATCCCATCTGGTATAGTAGCACAATGCCAATCAAGATTCAATCCACGAATTAGTATGAAATTTACCTATCCGGGCAGGTGCTTCAACAACCAGGCGGCTGCCCAGCCCGTTTCGCCGTTCGCTTTTTTCACCAGCAGCCAGTTGTCGGTTTTGCCAATGTTGTCGCGGGCGGCTTGCGGGTCGGTTTCGAGGACGGTTAGCGGTTCATCTAGATTCGCCCCGCTGACCCGCGGGGAATTGAGGCTTGGCTGGGCACGCAAATTGATGGCTGCCGTTGGGCTGACACGCAAGGTTTGACCATTCCCGGTGGGCGCAGCGGGCAGCGGGGATAATGAAACCAGCCAGGCAGCCACGAAACCGCTGTACTGCTGGCGGGTGCGGACGTTCAACCATTGCCCGGATGCGCCGATGCGCGTGCGGACGGTATCAGTGTCCCCCAGAACGGTCAACGACTCGCCCGGCGAGGCAACTGTCAACACGTTGGCGTCTGGTACGGGCTGGGCGCGGACATTGAGCGGGACGGTTGGGAAGATCACCAGGTTGCTTTTGGGCACAGGTTGCCCGGTCTTATGCACCAGCCAGGCTGCGACAAACCCGCGCTGTCCCGATTCGGTTTGCACTTGCAGCCATTCGCCGTTTTTTCCCAGTTTTGCCTCTGCCAGACTGGCGTCCCCCAGCACGGTTAACGGCTGGTTGAGCGTTACTGCAGCCATCAGGTCGAAGGTTGCGGCGGGACCACTGCGCAGGTTGACCAGGTCGAAGGGATAGACAATCAGGTCGCTGGGGGGGAAGGGTTGCGCGGCGTCCTGAACGTACCAGGCGGCGACGAAACCGGTTTTTGCGCTGGCGGTGCGCACCATCAACCATTCGCCCTGGCGGCCGATTTTTGCCGCCACGGTGGATTTCTCGCCGAGCACTTCCAGGGCTTCACCGCCGGGAAGGCTGGCGATCACCTCGGCAGTGATGCTGCCGCCGGTGCGCAGGTTCAGGTCGGAGAGTGTAAACACTGTAATCCCGCTGGGCGGCAACGGAGCGGGCTGCGGCGGTGGTTCGGCGATGCTGTCTTTCAGGTAGGGATACGGATCGACGATCCCGGCGGGATAGCCGGGGGTTTTCGCGCAGTCGATTTTTAAGGTCAGGTGCAGGTGGGAACCGAAGGAATTGCCGGTATTGTCCGCCAGCCCGATGCACTCACCGGCGCTCACCGTTTGACCTACTTTGACCAGCGTTTCGGACAGATGCCCGTAGATGGTGTGGTACGTTTTGTCGCCGGTCGTGTGCTGGATGCGGATGTGCAAGCCATAGGGATGATTTTTGGGAAAACCGGACAGGGTGACAGTTCCGTCAGCGGCGGCATACACATTGGCGCCGGAGAGGGCGAACAAATCCAGCCCCTCGTGTCCGGGCAGCCCGAAGGGTTTATACGACTCGGGGTTTTCCCCGAAGTATTGGTTGACCCGCCGGCTGTCCACCGGCCAGCGCAGCCGGAACGGCAGCGCTTCAAAGGAGATTGCTGCGAGCGGCTCGCGGGCGATGCGCGGCGGCTGTTGGAAATGGTACGGCAGCACAAAGAAAGCAAACAGCGGTTCGCCGCTGGACTGAGCCAGTTCAAGGGTGGGAGAGGACGCCGACAGGGACAGGCGGATGAATTGAGTCCGGCGGGGGTGATTGGGATCGTATACTTCGATCACCATTTGGCGGTTTTCGGGGTTGTATTCATAGCCGGTAGCCAAAACCTGATGATTCTGGGTGGGGTTGTTGATCCCCCGCGCGCGCAACAGCAACAACACGACCGGCTCGCCTTTGTCCAGGTGGCGGCGCAGTTTGGGGATTTCGCTGCGTTTCATCCGGCTGGTGAGCGTTTTTCCATCGACCAGCATCCATTCCAGAATTTTGAGTACCACCGAGACTTTGAGACTGTCCAACTGTCTTTCGCATAGATAAATGTACAGACGGCGGTCAAGTTCCGCCGGTGAATTGAATTCGGCAACCGGCAGGCGGGCGTGGAAATAGTCCAGCGCGGCAAAGCACATTCCGCCGCACAGCCCAAAGGATATTTGGTTGAGGTCAATCGCGCCGCCGAAAGGCAGTTTGTACTGTACGGGTATCTTGACTGAAAACGAGTTGACAAAGCCAAAGCCCTGATCGCGGGCAGAAAATTGGGTCTTGGATTTTTCCATACCGCACCGTCCCGAATACCCTGTAAGAAAGCGGGCTGCAACCCCATGGGGTTGCAGCCCGTGAAAAAACGGTCAGAACATCAACGTCCGCTGCGGTTACGCGGGACGAACACGCTACTGCCGCGGTTGAAGAGCTCGACAAAGTCATGCGTATATTGGGCGCCGGTATTGCCGCCGCCGCCGTAGACCTGACTGATGACCAGATTGGCGGAAACTGCCTGCACGATGTTTGGCGGGGTGAGCGCAAGCCCAGCCAGCAATGCCGTGAGGATGGATACAGTCAACCAGACATGCATTACGGTTCTTTTCTTCATCAATTTTCTCCTGTGGAAGGATTGAATTTGGAAAGACGATGCGATGTATTGCCGGGAATATTTGATATGGTTTGTCAATATTATTGTATACGCTGGGAGGTTAAATTTCAACCAGCAGAAACCCGCCAGCAGGGTGATTCCAAAAATCATATTGTGATTTCCGCGCAGGCGTAGTAAAATCAGAGAATAACCAAAAAATGATACACAAAAACCCTGAAAATGATCAGGGGATAAATTATTTAACCTACAAGGAGTTTGGAATGAAGCGGGTGAAACTCATCATTGGGATTTTGGTTATCGTGACCCTGCTCGCGGCATGCGCCCCATCCGCCCCGAGCCAGCCGACCCCGGCTGCCACGCCAGCCGAACTGCAACCCACACAACCGCCGGTTGAGCAGCCGACCCCGACCCAACAGGTGGACGTGCTTGAATCGCTGCGCAGTGCAACCGTTCAAATCGAAGCGCAGGGCAGTTTCATCGACCCTGAACTTGGCAGCCTGTATAACGTGGCTGGTCGCGGCACCGGATTTATCATCGATTCTTCCGGCATTGCGGTAACCAATAACCATGTGGTCACCGGTGCGGCACTGCTCCGGGTTTTCCTGGCAGGTGAAGACCGCCCGCGCAATGCCAAGATATTGGGCGTTTCCGAGTGCTGGGACCTGGCGGTGATCGACATCGAAGGCGATGATCTGCCGTTCCTATCCTTTTCAGATCAGGAATTGATTCCCGGCGTGGAAGTGTACGCCGCGGGTTTTCCGCTCGGCGATCCGGAATATACCCTGACCAAGGGGATCGTTTCCAAAGCCAATGCCGATGGTGAATCCTTCTGGGCTTCGGTGCCGGCGGTGATCGAGCATGACGCGCGCATCCGCGGCGGCAATTCCGGCGGTCCGCTAGTCAACATGACCGGGCAGGTGGTTGGCGTCAATTATGCCGGCAACGACCGCTTCGACCAGAACTTTGCCATCCGCGCCAGGGATGCGCAAAAAGTGATCGAAGTGCTGCGCTCCGGGCAGGATTTTGAATCGATCGGCATCAACGGGCAGGCGGTGGTGTCCGAAGACCAGACCATTTCCGGTATCTGGGTCAGTTCGGTTAAATCCGGCTCGCCTGCCAGCAAAACCGGGGTGCAGGGCGGCGACATCATCACCCGCATGGAGGGTTTGATCCTGGCAACCGACGGTCAGATGACCGATTACTGTAACATTCTGCGCACCCGCAATGCTACCGATACCCTGGCGATTGAAGTGCTGCGCTTCGCCAGCCAGGAATACCTGAACGGTGAACTGAACGGCAAACCGCTGGAGACCTCGTTCTCATTTGCCCAGGAGTTGGAAGGCGATGTCGAAGCGGACAGCGGCGGTCAGGCATATGGCGATTACGTGCTGGTGCAGGATGATTACGGTGCCATTCAGGTCGCCGTGCCTTCCGCCTGGGCGCAGGTGGATGGATCACCGTGGGTCTCGGATGGCGAAGTGATCGGTTCGGGCATCACCGCCGCGGCGGACTTGGATCGCTTCAATAATTACTACGATGAGCCGGGTGTTTTCTTCGGCGTCTCCGACCAGGTCGCCAAACTGGCGGGGTACATCCAGCTGCTGGATTACTACCGGTCGATTTTCGAGGGTTCGTGCAAGTGGGAAGGCAGAAATAAATATGAGGACAGCGCGTTCGAGGGTTCGTATGATGTGTACAAGAACTGCGAACAATCCGACAACCTGTTCGTTGTATTGACGGCGCGCCCGATCCAGGACAAGACTTCGCTGCTGGTGACGGTGCTGTTCAACGCCATGACCGAAAGCGACCTGGAAGCCTTCGACCAGGTGCTGGCAACTTTCGATGTCGTCGGATCGCTGCCGTAAAGTGAATTTGTGGAAACGCGAACAGGGCTGGAATTACAACCAGCCCTGTTTTTTTGGCAGAAGTCCGGGATAATTTTGAAACCGTCGTAAATGAGCGCAGCTCGGTGCAGCGCAATCCCCAATTGAGGTAAAGATTAATGTTTGATAAGGTTGTTGACCGGCTGCTTGGCGGCTAAAAAATTACGGTAGAATTACGGGTACTTACAGTCGATGATTATTACTCTTGAGGAGCTTACGGATGAGGATTAAGAAGGTTAAATTAATCCTGGGGGTGCTGGTTTTGGGGCTGGTTTCGCTTGCCTGCAACCTGAGCCTGCAGGATGGAAAATTGAGTGTGCCGATCACCTTAAGCGAGGAGAGCATCAAACAACTGATCTCGACCGCCCAATCGGTGGCGGGCAGTCAGGGTGAAACTCTACCGCTAATCGAGGTGCAGGAGATCGACTTCATCGAACCGGACCGGATCGTTGCTCGCGGGAAGTACCAGCTGCCGATGGGGCAGCGGCTGGACGGGCAGGTCGAATTGAAGTTTTCGGTGGTGGATAACAAACCGAAGGTCGAAATTACCGGCATCAATATTCCGGGTTTAGATCTCGCCAGCGATGCGGTAAAAAAGGCGAATGAAGCCTTATCGCAAGTGATCGAGGATCAGGTGCGCAATGCCGGTCAGGACGCGGTGATCAAATCCATCACTGTTGAACAGGACGCACTGAAAATCCTGGTCGAGGTTGCCCTCCGGCGCTAACGAGTTGTTTACGTCGCCATGTGAATGCGGTTGCGTCCGCTTTCTTTGGCTTCGTAAAGAGCTTTGTCGGAGGCGTTGCTGATATCGGTGGCTGACTTGAATTCGGGGTAGGCTGCCACGCCGCAGCTGAACGTGACCGTAAAAATGCCCTGGCTGCTGTGGTGGTGCAGGCGGGAAAAACTTTCCCGTAATTTGTCCATCACCGAAACGGCTTCCAGCACAGAGGTGTTGGGTAGAATGATGGAGAATTCTTCGCCGCCGTAACGCCCGATAAGGTCGGTGCGGCGCAGACGCTGCTTCAACATGCGCCCCAGACTCTTCAAAACTCGGTCGCCGGTGGCGTGACCGTATTGGTCGTTGACATCTTTGAAGTGATCCAGGTCGATCATGGCGAAGGCAAGCGGCTGTTTATCGCGATCGGAACGGATTAACTCCTTGACCAGCCGTTCTTTGATGGTGGTGTGGTTGAGCAGGTTGGTCAAGCCGTCGTAAATCATCAAGCTGCGCATTTTTTGGAAGCGCTCCACCCGCGAAGTGATGAAAGCGATCAGGTGTTCAGGCTTGACCGGCTTGAGCAGAAAATCGTCCCCGCCGATCATCAGCGCTGCCAGCTGGCGTTCGCGGTCCATCTCGGTGGACATGAAGACCAGCGGTACCGAGACAAAATTTTCCATCTGGCGGATCATTTGCGCCAGCTCGATGCCGTTGTAATCCGGCAGATTCATACCCAGCAGGATCAAATCCGGGTTGAATTCGATCATTGGCTGGATCATCTGCTTGGGGTCGGTGATGATACGGGTTTGCATGCCGACCTTTTCCAGATGCAGGGCATAATAACTGGCTTGGGTGATCGAGTCTTCGACGATCAGGATGCGCATGGGCACATTGGTGGTCGGGTTGGCAATTTCGTCCAATGAGCCGATCAGCGTGCTGATGTCAACCGGGTGGACAAAGAACGCCGATCCACCGCTGCGCACCACGCGCAGGCGCAAATCAAAACTGTCCTGTGGGCTGATGATGACCACCGGAATATGATTGGCTTGTTTTTGCAGGTTGTTAGCCAGCCGGTTGTAGTCTTCGAACCCGAGTGCTTCGCCATCAATGAAGACCAGAATAGCGTTGGGCAGCGACCAGCGCAGGGCGGAACGCAATTCTTGCTCGTCTTGAAAATGATTGACCTGATATCCAAACGCGTTGATCTGCTCGGTTAATTCCTGACTTTCTTTGGGCTCGCGAATGAATAAAAAAATCCGATAATTCAATTTCGGTTTGTAAACCGAGGGTACCATGAATGAATCATCGGGCATTAAATAATTGGTCATAAGCGTGCAAGATAGAGAACGCTGAGAGATTGACAGAATATTCCGCTTACCTGTGGAGTGTACATGCTGTCAAGCGTTTCTGTGTATTATGAATTATTATATCCGTGAAATCAAAAAATTGTGTTAAGTTTATAAACAAACGGATAAATCCGGTCGTTGATGTGCGTTATTGTATCGACGGGATCTGCGCGATCAATTTCAGATGAAACCGCAAATTATAAGTATAATTGTGGGGTGCTATTATCCGCAATAGGCAATCCAGAAAAAACGAAACCAAGACCTGCAACTCACCGGGCGTTGATGTTCAAGGGATGCGCCCATTTGCACGATTGTCCAATACCCTAATCTCCAAAGGAGTTCTGAATACAAACATGGTAAAAGATAAAAAAGTGCGCGTAGCAATTATTGGGGTGGGAAATTGCGCATCCTCGCTGGTGCAGGGCGTGCATTATTATCGCAATGCGGCGGAAAGCGACCGCGTGCCCGGTTTGATGCACGTCAACCTGGGCGGGTATCACATCCGGGATATTGAATTCAGCGCGGCGTTTGACGTGGTTGAAACCAAAGTCGGCAAAGATCTTGCGGAAGCCATTTTTGCCCACCCTAACAACACCTACAAGTTTACCGATGTCCCCCGGCTGGATATTCCTGTGCAGCGCGGCATGACTCATGATGGGTTGGGCAAATACCTCAGCCAGGTGGTCAAAAAGGCGCCCGGTCCAACCGCAGACATCGTCGGTATTTTGAAGGCAACCAAAACCGATGTGGTGGTCAGTTACCTGCCGGTTGGGTCGGAAATGGCGACCAAATGGTATGTCGAACAGGTACTGGAAGCCGGCTGTGGTTTTATCAACGCCATCCCCGTTTTTATCGCCAGCTCGGAATATTGGGCGGAGCGTTTCCGCCAGCGCGGGTTGCCCATCATCGGCGACGACATTAAAAGCCAGGTGGGCGCGACCATTTTGCACCGCGTGCTGACCAGCCTGTTCGTCGATCGCGGCGTGCGCCTTGACCGCACCTATCAACTGAACTTCGGCGGCAACACCGATTTTCTCAACATGCTGGAACGCGAACGGCTGGAATCCAAGAAGATTTCCAAGACCGGCGCGGTCACTTCGATGCTGCCGTATACCCTGCCGGAAGATAACATCCACGTCGGACCGAGCGACTATGTGCCCTGGCTGAGTGACCGCAAGTGGTGCTACGTTCGCATGGAAGGGACGACCTTTGGAGAAGTGCCGCTCAACCTGGAAGCCAAATTGGAAGTGTGGGATTC